>NZ_JBFBHK010000001.1:0-406188 GCF_040685235.1 Curtobacterium sp. NPDC089185
CACGCGGCCCGGGACGGCGCCTGCCGGGACGCTTCCCGAGCCGGTGCTCGCCGGGCCGGCGGTCACCGGGAGCTCCGGCGTCCGGTCAGCACGTCAGTCAGGGCACCCCGGTCGATCTTCCCGGTCACCAGCGCCGCGACGAGGGCACCGACCAGACCGAACACGACCACCAGGACGAAGCCCCAGAACCCGAACTGCAACGCCACGACGGCGAGGATCGCCCCGATCAGGGCACCGATCAGCGTGTTACTCAACGCGGGACTCCTTCTTGTCGTCGTTGTCGTCGTCGTCACCCGGGATGAAGACGTCCTGCACGGTCACGTTGACCTCCGCGACCTCCATGCCAACGATCTGCTGCAACGCACGCGCGACCGAGGAACGCACCCCGTCCGCGACCTGCTGCAGCGACACCGGGTACTCCGCGACGATCACGACGTCAGCGGCGACCTGCTTCTCACCGACCTCGACCTTCACACCCTGACCGTGGTCACGCTGCCCGATCGCGTCACGCAGCGCACCGATCGCACGAGCGGCACCGCCACCGAGCGAGTGCACACCGTTCACCTCACGCGCAGCGATCCCGGCGACCTTCGACACGACCGTGTCGTCGATCGTGGTCTTGCCCGACGTGCCCGAACCGTTCGCCTGCGAACCGGTCGTCCGCGTCGCCGTCGTGGCCGGGGTGGGGGTGGTGGTGTCAGCCATGTTCATGCTCCTCTCGAGACCCGCCGGGACACGTTCCCAGCGGTTGCTGTTCACGGATGAGACGGGGTGACACCGAGGTTCGTCACGTCCCCCGTTCCGCGTCCGGCGATTCCCCAGGAAACAGGCCTCAGGGGTCGATCTTGTCCCCCGATCGCGCCTCGTGCCCGTCGTTGTGGTGCGCAACCGGACAGCGTCGGTGCGTTCGGACCGGAAGGCGCGCGACGACGGACGGGAGGCGCCGCACCGGTCCGGTGCAGCGCCTCCCGTCCGTCAGGGGGCTCAGTGCGCGGCGAGCTGCGCCGTGATCAGCGTCGCCACCTGGTCGACGTGCGGTTCCCGGAGGACCGAGCTGTGCTCGGCGTGCACGCGGACCTCGTCGACCTCGCCACGGAGGTAGCGGGCCCACCGCGCCGGACCCGACTCGTTGCCGTCGGCGATGACGAGCGTGACGGGGCCGTCGTAGGGGCGGGGCTCGTAGCCGCGCGAGATGAGGAGCGCGTGGTCGAAGAAGGCGCGGAAGTGCCGCTGCCCCTCCCAGCGGAAGACCCCGGCGCCGTGGCCGCGCGCCCGGCGGGCGATGCGCGCGAACGGAGCGTCGAGCTTGCTCCGGAGCAACGCCGTCCCGGACGCCGCCCGTTGCAGCGCGCCGGGGAGCGCTCTCCTGGCCGGGCGCCCGAGGTCGAGCTCGCCGAACTCGACGACGTCGGCCTGCTCGGACGCCTGCTCGGGCAGGAACGTGTCGAGGAGGACGACCCGACGGACCTCGTGGCCGGCGTCGGTGAGCACCGCGGCCATCTCGAGCGCGACCAGGCCACCGAACGAGTGACCGACGAGCGTGTACGGCCCCTGCGGCTGCACGACGCGCATGAGCTCGATGTAGCGGCGGGCCATCGCGCCGATGCTCCGGTCGGGCAGTGCGCGGCGCTCGAGCCCGTGCTGCTGGAACGCGAAGAGGGGGCGGTCGCCCAGGTGCCGGGCGAGCGGGACGTACGTCAGCGCGAGCGCCCCCGCGCCGGCCACGCAGAAGAGCGGCTCGGCACCGTCGCCACCGCGTGCGGTGAGCGTCACGATGTCCGGGTGGCTCGGGACCGCCGCGGCGCCGAGGCGGATCCGCGCGGTGAAGGTGCGGAGGGTCGGGTGCTCGAGGAGCTCCGAGGACGGCACGTCGACACCGAGCCGGTCGGCGACGGCGGCGAGCATCTCCTCCGCGGACAGCGAGTCGCCGCCGAGTGCCGAGAAGTCGTTGTCGAGGCCGACGGCGGGGAGCTCGAGCGGGCCGACCGAGGGCAGGCCGAGGACCTCGGCCCAGATCTGCCCGACCGCGAGCTGCCACTGGTCGTAGGTGTCCTCGCCGAGTTCCTCGCCGTCCTCGCCGACGGTCGTGCCGAGCGCCGGGGCCTCGGGCAGCGCTGCCCGGTCGACCTTGCCGCGCTCGTTCCGCGGCAGGGCGGGCAGCGGCACGATCGACGTCGGCACCATGTAGTCCGGCAGGAGTTCGCGGAGTGCCTTGCGGATCGCGGCCGGTGACGGCGAGCGGCGTCCGGGCCGGCTCACCACGTACGCGACGAGCCGGGTCGGGGCCGGCGGTGCCTTGACGGCGATCACGACGGCCTCGAGCACGGCGTCGACCGTCCGGAGCGCCGCCTCGACCTCGCTGGGCTCCACGAGGTACCCGCGGACCTTCACGGCGTCGTCGGCGCGACCGAGCAGCGTGAGCACGCCGTGCTCGTCGAAGCGTCCGAGGTCGCCGATCGCCCACGTCGGGGTGCCGTCGGCGGTCGTCCCCGCACGGGTCGCGGTCACCTCGGGGGCACCCCAGTAGCCGCTCGTCATCGCGTCGGAGATGCAGACGACCTCGCCGCTCTCGCCCGGGTCGGCGAGGCTGCCGTCGGGACGGCGGACCTCGATGCGCTTGCCGGTGACGATCCGGCCGGAGGGCACGCTCCGCTCCGGGACGGGATCGCTCGCGCGGATCTCGTGCACGGCGTACACGGCGGTCTCGCTCGATCCCGTCCAGTTGCAGAACGACGTCTCCGCTCCGAGCAGCGGGCGGATGCCGGCGATGTCCGTGCCGGTCACCGCCTCGCCCACGGTCGCCACGAGGCGCAGGCCGCGCAGTCGGTCGTCCGACGGGTCGAGGGCACCGGTCATCGAGCGGACGAGGTGCGGTGTGGTGTGCAGCGTCGTCAGGCCGGCGTCGTGCACCCACGTGACGAGGCGGTCGACACCGGTCTTCCGGGGGTCGGCGACGTGCAGGGACGCTCCGGCGAGCAGCGCGGACAGGACCAGCGTGAAGCCGGCCGCGAACCCGTGCGGCAGGACCGACGCGATCCGGTCCTCCGGCACGAACCGGAAGGACGCGCGCTGGGCGACGGTGTCGACGACGATCTGCCGGTGCGTCATCGTGACGCCCTTCGGCGCACCGGTCGAGCCGGAGGTGAAGATGATGTCCATCGGGTCGCGCCCGCCGCGGTCGCGGGCCCCGGGGACGACGGCGATGTCGCCGGGGGTCGCGGCGATCACGCGGGCCTCGCCGAGCAGGTCCTCGAAGGGCAGGACCCGACCGTGCGCGGGCACGAGCGTGGCCGCGCGGTCGGCGTGCTCGACGTCCGCGACGACGTCGACGATCCCGGCGAGCGCCATCACGTGCTGCAGACGGGCCTCGGGCAGGAACGGGTCGAGCGCGACGATGACCCGACCGGCGTGGAGCAGTCCGAGGAGCGCGACGACCGACGCGGCCCCGTGCCCGACCATCGTGCCGACGGGGACGGTCTCGACGCCCGCCTCGACGGTGACACCGCGACCGGAGTGGTCGTCGGGCGTCAGGCGCTCGTGGAGCAGCAGGCCGAGCGCGCGGGCGGTGCGGTCGAGCTCGCCGTGCGTGGTCTCGCCGTGCTCGTCGACGAGCGCGAGCGAGTCCGGTGCGCGCTCGGCGACGGCGGCGAGGCCGTCGAGGACGGAGGTCTCGGTGTCCGGTGCGGTGGTCGTGCTGCTCGCAGCCCCTGCCGGTGCCGACACGTCGCGCGCCGTGCTCCCGGCGCTCACGACCCGGGTGGTGCGGTCGTCGGGGTGCGGCGCCGATGCCGCCCCCGTGGTGTCGGTCGAGATGAGCATGCGGGCCCCTGTTCACCGTGCTGCGGACTGTGGTCGGCTGACGCTAACCCGGCGCCGTGCTCCTGCGGACGGGCTGTGCGGGAACCCGCGGAGACCTGCGACTTCCCGCAGGCGGGCGGAGCGGCGGGGTGCGCGGTGCCGCGGGTTCCCGCACCGGGGGTCGCGGGGGCTCGGAACAACGACGAGCACGTCGCACCACGTGATCACGTGGTGCGACGTGCTCGTCGTCGTTCACAGACGCGTTGCGCCGACCGGTCCACCGGCGAGGGCGGGCTCCGACGCAGCGCGCGTCAGTGGATGCGGACGCAGCGCGCGTCAGTGGATGCGGAGCTGCGTCACCATCGGGCAGGCGAACGGGTCGCGGGCAGCGAGTCCGACGCGGTTGAGGTAGCGGACGACGATGCCGTAGGAGCGCAACAGCGTCGTCTCCGTGTAGGGCACGTCGAGGGTGTCGCAGTGGTCTCGGACGAGCAGTCGGGCCTGCTTGAGCGCGGGCCGCGGCATCGACGGGAAGAGGTGGTGCTCGACCTGGTAGTTCAGGCCGCCCATCAGGAACGACACCCACCAGCCCCCGCGGATGTTGCGGGAGGTGCGGACCTGGCGGGAGAAGAAGTCGACCTTCGCGTCGTGCGCGATCGTCGGCATGCCCTTGTGGTTCGGGGCGAACGAGGCGCCCATCATCACGCCGAACACGGCGAGCTGCACACCGAGGAACGCGCAGGCCATGCCGAACGGCAGGAACCAGAAGACGACCGTCAGGTAGATGCCGAAGCGGGCGACGAGCATCGCGGCCTCGAGCCAGCGGTGCTTGCGGTCGGCCTTCGTCCCGTTGCCGGTGACGATCGAGACGACCGCGTACCGGTGCAGGTTGAGGCCCTCGAGGGTGAGGAGCGGGAAGAACAGCCAGCCCTGGAAGCGCGTGAAGGTCCGCAAGATCGGCCCGCGGACCGCGGCGGCGTCCTCGGGCAGGAACCGGATGCCGTCCGGGCTGATGTCCGGGTCCTTGCCCACGGTGTTCGGGTTGCCGTGGTGGCGGGTGTGCTTGTTCATCCACCACGAGTAGCTCAGGCCCACCATGAACGTGCCGAGCCACCGACCCGCGTGGTCGTTCCACTTCTGCGAGGCGAACACCTGACGGTGGGAGGCCTCGTGCGACAGGAAGGCGAACTGGGTGAAGATCACGCCGAGCGCTCCGGCGACGATGAGCTGGAACCAGGAGTCGCCGAGGAAGGCGAACGCGACCCACGCCAGCGCGAGGCCGACGACGAGGCTGCCGAACACCGACCAGTAGAACCCGGTGCGGCGACGGAGCAGTCCCTGTTCCTTCACCTGCGCCAGCAACGCCGAGTAGGTCGAGGTGCCGTTGCGGCTGCCGGGGCCGGGTCGGGTGCGGGTGAAGCCGGGGGCGAGCGGGGTCGTGGTCATCGGGGACCGACCTTCCGTGGTGAGCGATCCTTCGACCGGTCCGAGGAGTTCACGCATCCGCGCTTCCGAGAACCGTAGGGTCGCGACCTGGGGAACCGCCTGGCGTTCCGCGGCGAGTCCGGAGAACGCGAGCGGGCCCGTCCGCGGGCGGGCGTGTTGCCCCGGATGACGCCGCGCGGGAATGCCCGACAGGTGATGTGCGATTGTACGGACCCGTGAGCACCGTCGAGCCCTCCCCCACGTCCGTCCCCGAGCCCGCCTCCTGGCACGCCTGGCGCGAGGCCCGTCGACAGCGGGTCACCGGACCGCAGGGCGACCTGGCGCTGGTGCAGACCACGTGGCTGCCGGACGGCGCGGAGCCGGACCTCGAGCAGGTCCTCGTCGGCCAGCCGGCCTCGGTGACCGCCACGGCCGTGCACCGGAAGGACATCGACACGGGCGCACCCGAGCACGGGTACCGCCTGTGGGACGCCGAGTCGCCCGCGAACCGCTCCTACGACGGCACCCCGGTCTTCCCGTACGACCCCGCGTGGCGCATCGAGGCGCGCTTCACCCCGGCCGAGCCCGGTCGCACGATCCCCTACGAGCACCTCCGCGACGCCGCCGGCAGCACGCGCGACCTCGTCGTCCCCGGGGACATCACCGCGACGATCGACGGTCGCGAGTACCGCCTCAGCGCGTTCGACGACGACGGCACGCTGCTGCTCGTGTTCGGCGACCCGACGAACCGCAGCACCGACGACGCCGAGCGCACCTACGGCACCGGACGCTTCCTGTTCGTCGAGCGGCCCGAGGGGTCGTCGACCGGCGAGGAGTCCGCGGTCGTCCTCGACTTCAACCACGCCTTCGTCCCGCCGTGCGGCTTCAGCGACCAGTACAACTGCCCGCTCCCGCCCGCGCAGAACCGACTGCACGTGCCCGTGCACGCCGGCGAGCGGTACGTCGCACACCGCGGCTGAGCCCGCCCCACCCTCCCCGACCCCCCGCTTCCCCACCAGGAGTCCCGTGAAGTCCCGCACCCTCCCCATCGTCGCCACCGGCGTCGCCCTCGCCCTCGCCCTCGCGGGCTGCTCGTCCGCGAACGGCGGGTCGTCGTCGGGCGCCGACGCGACCGTCGTCGTGGGCTCGCTCTACGAGCCGACGAACCTGTCGAACGTCGACGGCGGCGGCCAGGGCGTCAACGAGGCCTTCCAGGACAACGTGTACGAGGGGCTGTTCCGCCTCGGCGACGACGGCGACGTCACGCCGCTGCTCGCCTCGTCGTACGACACCTCGGAGGACGGACTGACCTACACCTTCACGCTCCGCAAGGGCGTCCGCTTCCACGGCGGCGGCACCATGACGAGCGCCGACGTGAAGAGCAGCATCGAGCGCGTCACCGCCGAGGACTCGCAGTCCTCGCGCAAGTCGAGCCTCGCCGTCATCAAGGCGATCGACACCCCGGACGACGACACCGTCGTGGTGCACCTGTCGCAGCGGTCGATCTCGTTCGTCTACAACCTGTCCTACGTGTGGATCGTCCCGTCGGCCGAGAAGTCGCTCAAGACCGAGGAGGACGGCACCGGTCCGTACGAGCTCGCCGACCGGAAGCGCGGGTCCTCCCTGACCCTCGACCCGTTCTCCGGCTACTGGGGTGAGAAGCCGAAGAACGGCGGCGTCGAGTTCCAGTACTTCACGAGCGCCTCGACCCTGTCGAACGCCCTGGCCAGCGGCAGCGTCGACGTCGTCACGAGCATCCAGTCGCCGGACGCCCTGTCCCGCTTCACCGCGGACACGAGCAAGTACACCGTCAGCGAGGGGAAGTCCACGACCAAGGAGCTCCTCGCCTTCAACGACGCCCAGGGCCCCTTCACCGACGTGGAGCTCCGCCAGGCGATCTCGGCCGCCGTCGACCGCAAGGCACTGCTCAAGGCGATCTGGGGCGACTACGGCACGGTCAACGGCTCGATGGTCCCGCCGACCGACCCCTGGTACGAGGACCTGACGAGCGTCAACGCGTACGACCCGGCGAAGGCGAAGGAGCTCCTCGCCGAGGCCGGCAAGGCGGACGGCTTCACCTTCACGCTCGACACCCCGACGTACGACCCGCACCCCGCCGTCGCGCAGTACCTGCAGAGCGCGCTGCGGAAGGTCGGCGTCACGGTGAAGGTCAACTCGATCAGCGCCGACGAGTGGTACACGAAGGTGTACCAGCAGCACGACTTCGAGGCGACGCTGCAGGAGCACGTCAACGACCGTGACGTCGTGTTCTACGGCAACCCGGACTTCTACTTCGGGTACGACAACACCGACGTGCAGAAGGACATCAGCGACGCCGAGCAGGCGTCCTCGGAGGACCAGCAGACGGCGCTGCTGAAGCAGGCGAACGAGCAGATCGTGCGGGACGCGGCCAGCGACTGGCTGTACCTGTACCCGCAGATCGTCGTGTCCGACAAGGACGTCACGGGATACTGGAAGAACGGGCTGAACTCGCAGTTCCCCGTCTCCGGCATCACCGTCGGGTAGTCCCCGCCCAGCCGAACAGAACCGACAGCACCGCCAGCCCGACAGGATCCCGCTCCCCCGCATGACCCGCTACGTCCTCCGCCGCCTCGGCATCCTCGTGGTGTCCCTGCTCGTGGCACTCGTGGTGGTGTTCGCGCTCCTGCGGATCCTGCCGGGCGACCCGGCGAACGCGCTGCTCGCCGCCAACGCGACCCCGGACCAGGTCGAGGCGGCCCGGCGGGCGGTCGGCTCCGACCTGCCGCTGGCGCAGCAGTTCGCCACGTGGCTCGGGCAGATGCTGCGGTTCGACCTCGGCACCTCGTTCACGAGCGGCCTGCCGGTGCTGCCGGACCTGGCGCAGCGGCTCGTCGTCACCGTGCCGCTGACCCTCATCGCCTTCGTCGTGGCCGTCGTGCTGGCGAGCGTGGTGGGCTTCGTCGCCGCGGCCCGGGCCGACCGCTGGTACGGCGTGCTGCTGTCCGGCATCACCCAGCTCGGCGTCGCCGTCCCGGTGTTCTGGATCGGCATCCTGCTCGTGCAGGTCGTGTCGCTGCAGTGGGGACTGCTGCCGTCGAGCGGGTTCCCCCGCGACGACTGGGCGTACCCGGGTGACGCACTCGAGTCCCTCGCCCTGCCGATCATCACCGTCGCGGTCGTCATGACCGCGTCCATCGCCCGCTACGTCCGGAGCGCCGTGCTCGACGTCCTCGGCGCCGACCACATCCGCACGGCCCGGGCCCTCGGGGCGTCGACCGCGTCGGCGTTCCTCCGGCACGGCGTCCGGTCCGCGGTCGTCCCCGTGATCGCCGTGCTCGGCATCGAGCTCGCGTCGACCTTCCTCGGCACCGTCGTCGTCGAGAGCGTGTTCGCCCTGCCCGGCCTCGGCAGCATGCTCATCACCGGCATCGAGCAGCACGACTACCCGAGCATCCAGGGCGTGCTCCTCGTCTCGACGGTCGCGGTGCTCGTCATCGGCTTCGCCGCCGACGTCGTGCAGCGGATCGTCGACCCGCGCCTGCGCGCGACCGTCTCGGGGAATCGATGAGCGCCCGCCGCTCGGCACGCCGCTCCGTGTCGCTCGTCGTCGGCGCCGTCTTCGTCGGCATCGTCCTCGTCACCGCCGTGGTGTCCCTGTTCTGGCTGCCGTACTCGCTGTACGACACGACCGGCGGTCGACTGACCCCACCGGGCGCAGCGCACTGGCTCGGCACGGACACCCTCGGCCGCGACCTCGCGTCACAACTGCTGGTGGGCGCGCGGATCGCCCTCGCGACCGGCCTCGGCGCGGTCCTGCTCGGCGGGCTCCTCGGCACGGCGATCGGCCTGGTCGCCGCCTTCGCCCGCCCGTGGCTCGACGACACCCTGTCCGCCGTGCTCGACATCGTCATCGCGTTCCCGACGCTGCTCGTCGCGATGCTGCTCGTGGCCGCCCGGGGCGCATCGCTCGGCACCGCGATCGTCGCGATCGGACTCGTGATGTCCGCCGTCGTCGCGCGCATCGTCCGCATCCTCGCCCGTCGCGTGCTGCGGCAGGACTACGTCACCGCGGCCCGCACGTCCGGCACGTCCTGGGCCGGCATCGTCGTGCAGCACGTGCTGCCGAACGCCTGGCCGACCCTCGCCGTGAACCTCGCGCTGCAGTTCGGGCTCGCCGTCCTCGCCGAGGCGAGCCTGTCGTACCTCGGCCTGGGCGCCCCGCCGCCGAACGCGTCCTGGGGACGCATGCTGCAGGACGCGCAGCAGACCGCCTTCGAGGCCCCCGCGGGCGTCCTCGCGCCCGGCATCGCCCTGGTGGTGCTCGTGATCGGCGCGAACCTGCTGGCGGACGGGCTGCGCGACGTCGCCGACCCGACCCGTCGCGGACGCGGCGCGACCCGGGGACGCGGGTCGCGCCTCCAGGCCGGACCGGCGGCCGCGGCCACCGAGACCGGAGCGACGGACGGGAGGCCCGCATGACCCCGGCAGTCCAGGTCACCGACCTGCGCATCACCAGCGCCGACGGCGCGGTCCTCGTGGACGGCGTCACCTTCGCCGTCGGCGACGGCGAGCGCCTCGGCATCGTCGGCGAGTCCGGCAGCGGCAAGTCGCTGACCGCCCTGGCGGTGCAGGGCCTGCTGCCCGCCGGTCTCACCGCGTCCGGGTCCGTCCGCGTCGGCGACGTCGAGGTGGTCGGCGCGTCCGAGCGCACGCTCCGGGGTGTGCGCGGCCGCGCCGTCGCACCGGTCTTCCAGGAGCCGATGACCGCCCTCGACCCGCTCATGCGCGCCGGCGACCAGATCGCCGAACCGCTGCGACGGCACCGGGGACTCCGCGGTGCGGAGCTCCGCGCCGCCGTCCGTGGAGCCGTCACCGACGTCGCCCTGCCCGACCCGGACCGCGTGGTCCGGTCGTACCCGTGGGAGCTGTCCGGCGGGCAGCGGCAGCGGGTCGCGATCGCCATGGCGCTCGCCTGCCGGCCCCGCGTGCTCATCGCCGACGAGCCGACCACGGCCCTCGACGTGACCGTGCAGGCGCAGGTGCTCGACCTGCTCGACCGCGCCGTCGCCGACCGTGGCATGGGACTGCTCTTCATCAGCCACGACCTGCCCGTCGTCGCGCGGACCGTCGACCGGGTCCTCGTGCTCGAGCACGGTCGGACAGTCGAGGAGGGCCCCGTGCAGGACGTCGTCCGGTCCCCCGCCCAGCCGTACACGCAGCGGCTCGTCGGGAGCGCCCGGGCACTGCAGGACGCGCTCGACGCCGGACGGAGGGGTGCCTGATGGACCCGTTGCTCGCACTCGACGCGGTCTCGTACCGGTACCCGGGCCGGAACACCGGCCTCGCACTCGACGACGTGTCGTTCGCCGTGCCGCCCGGCGGGCACGTCGGCATCGTCGGTGAGTCGGGGGCGGGCAAGTCGACCGTCCTCCGGCTCCTGCTCGGGCTGGCCGCGCCGCACACCGGGTCCGTGTCCTTCGACGGCGCACCGCTCGACCTGCGCGACCGGGCCGGCATGCGTCGCTTCCGTGCCGCCGTGCAGCCCGTCTTCCAGGACCCGTACTCGTCGCTCGACCCCCGGCAGCGCGTGGACCGCATCGTCGGCGAGCCGCTCCGGTCGCTCGCCGTGGCGTCCGGGGCCGAGGCGTCCGACCGGATCGAGGCCGCGCTCCGCGACGTCGGGCTCGACGGGGACGCCGGCCGGCGCTACCCGCACGAGTTCTCCGGCGGCCAGCGGCAGCGCATCGCGATCGCCCGGGCCGTCGTGTCCGGGCCGCGGGTGCTAATCGCCGACGAGCCGGTCAGCGCGCTCGACCTGACCACCCGCGTGGCGGTGCTCGAGCTGTTCGAGCGCCTCGCGGCGGAGCACGGGATGACGATCGTGCTCGTGTCACACGACCTGGCGGTCGTGGCACGGCTGTGCGCGAGCACGGTGGTGCTGCGCGGCGGCCGGGTCGTCGAGTCGGGAACGACCGGGCGGGTGCTGGCGGAGCCGGAGTCGGCGTACACGCGGGCACTGCTGGACGCGGTGCCGCGGTTGCCGGTCTGACACCGGGTGCGGTGGGGCATCGTCAGGGACCGGGTCCGCCCGCTCCGCACCGTGCGGACCCGGTCCGGCCGCTCCGCACCGTGCGGACCCGGTGCGGAGCGGCCGGCGACCGTCAGGGGCGGAAGACCGCCCGGACGCACCCGTCGGTCTTCTCCTTGAACATCGCGTAGCCGTCGGGCCCGTCGTCGAGCGGCATGACGTGCGTCGCCAGGTGCTCGGTGACGATCTCGTCGCGCGCCATCCGTTCGAGGAGCATCGGGATGTACCGCTGCCCGTGCTGCTGCGCGGACCGGAGCGTGAGTCCCTTGTTCATCACGGCCCCGAGCGGGAACTTGTCGACGAACCCGCCGAAGACGCCGAGGACGAAGAGGCTGCCGCCCTTGCGCGCCGCGAACACCGCCTCCCGCACCGCGGTGGGTCGGTCGGTCTGCAGCCGGAGCTGCTGCTTCAGCTGGTCGTACGCGAAGTCCGGTCCGTCCCGGTGCGCCTCCATCCCGACCGCTTCGATGCACACGTCGGGGCCGCGACCTCCCGTGAGCTCCCGGAGCTCGGCGGTCACCTCGCTGGTCTCGTAGTTCATCGTCTCCGCCCCGATGACCTGTTCGACCTGCGTGAGCCGCTCCTGGAAGCGGTCGATCACGACGACCCGCTCGGCGCCCAGCAGCAGCGATGCACGCGCCGCCATCTGCCCGACACCACCGGCACCCCACACCGCGACGGTGTCACCGCGCCGGACGCCTCCGAGGTCCGCGCCCATCCACCCGGTCGGCGCGGCGTCGGAGGCGAACAGCGCCCGCTCGTCGCTGACCCCCTCGGGGACGGCGAACGCTCCCTGGTCGGCGTACGGCACCCGGATGTACTCGGCGTGGCTGCCGGCCCAGCCCCCCAGCGCGTGGGAGTAGCCGTAGCAGCCACCGGGAGCCTGCCCCCACAGCATCTCCGGGATCCCCGCGTTCGGGTTGCCGTTGTCGCAGAGCGAGTAGAGCTCGTTGCGGCAGTACCAGCACCTCCCACAGCTGATGAACGAGCAGACCACGACACGGTCGCCGACCGCGTGCTTCCGCACCTCCGAGCCGACCTCGACGACCTCACCGATGAACTCGTGTCCGAGCACGTCACCGGCACGCATCGTCGGCACGTACCCGCCGAGCAGGTGCAGGTCCGACCCGCACGTCGTGCTCAGTGTCACCTTGACGATGACGTCCTGGGCATTGAGGATCCCGGGGTCGTCCACGGTCTCCACCGAGAGTTCGTTCACTCCGGTCCAGCACAGCGCCTTCACAGCACACCCTCGCCCTTCGCATCGTCCTCTGCCGCGTCCACCGCGCCGCCGAGCAGCGTGCGCGGTCGTTCGCCGTGCGGCCGCGGCGTCCCGCGTAGGACCTCGCCCGTCTCGAACACCTGCTTGGCGTCACGGAGTGCCGCACGCAGGACCTTCCCCGGGTCGTCTCCCGAGCCCGGGTCGGCGTCGGCTCGGAACCGGGCGTGGACCTCGAAGCCCTTGTCGCCCGGTGCGGGTTCGATCCGGACCTCGAGCGAGTCGGCGAGCCGTCGCAACGGCTCCGGGTACCCCCCCCTCCGGAACGCCTCGGCGTCGCCGAGCACGGTGACGGCCTTCCACCCCTCCGGGTGCGGGGCGTCCCCGTCGGAGGCGCGGCCCTTCCTGACCAGCGAGCGGGCGACGAGGCCCGCCGCCAGACCCGCGACACCGAGCCCGACCGCGGCAGCGGCCTTCCCGTCGGCCACGGTCAGGCCGCCTTGCCGGGCTTGAGCACGATCTTGGTCCAGCCGTCGTCCCGGTCGTCGAAGTGCTCGTAGGCGTCGGGAGCCTGGTCGAGCGGCAGCTCGTGGCTCACGATGAACGACGGTGACGCCTTCCCGGCGGCGACGAGGTCACGGAGCCGACGGTTGTACTTCTTGACGGGTGCCTGTCCGGTGCCCATCGTCTGGCCCTTGAACCAGTGCAGGCCGATGTCGAACGCGACCTGTCCCTGCTTCGCCAGCTCGTCCGCACCGCCGGGGTCCTGGGGGACGAACACGCCGACGGTGCCGATGCGCCCGGTGAACCGCACGGACTGGACCAGGCGGTTGAGCGTCAGGTTCGGCTGCTCGTCCCCACCCGGATCGTGTGCCTGGTAGCCGACGCACTCGCACCCGTTGTCGGCGCCGAGCCCCATCGTCTGCTCGAGGACGGCCCGCACCGGGTCGACCTTCGAGTCGTCGATCGCGATCGCGCCGATCGACTCCGCCAACCGGAGTCGGTCCGGGTGCCGGTCGACCACCATCACCTTGCTCGCGCCCTTGATGGTCGCCGACAGCGCCGCCATCAGACCGACGGGTCCGGCACCGTAGATCACGGTCTGGTCGCCCGGCTGCACGCCCGCCATCTCGGTCGCGTGGTACCCGGTCGGGAAGATGTCGGCCAGCATGACGTAGTCGGCCGACTTCTCCTCGGCGTCCTCGCCCAGCCGGAGGCAGTTGAAGTCACCCCACGGGACCCGCAGCAGCTCGGCCTGACCGCCGGCCCACGGACCCATGTCGGCGAACCCGTAGGCAGCGCCGGCCCACTCCGGGACGGGCTGCGCGGTGAGGCAGTAGTTCGTCAGCCCGCGCTCGCAGTTCTTGCAGTGCCCGCACGCCACGTTGAACGGCAGCACGACGTGGTCGCCGACCCGGACCTCGTCGACGCCGGGGCCGACCTCGATCACCTCGCCCATGTTCTCGTGCCCGAACCACCGCCCGGTCTCGAAGCTGGTCCGACCCTCGTACATGTGGAGGTCGGATCCGCAGATGTTCGTCGTGGTGATGCGCACCAGCACGTCGGTCGGGCGCTCGATCCGCGCATCCGGGACGTCCTGCACCGCGACCTTCCGTGGCCCCTCGTAGACGACTGCTCTCATGGTGTCCTCCTTCCAGGTACGGCCCGTCCGGCGGTGGACGCGGCTCGGTCGGTCACCCGACGGCTCAGTGTCCGGTCGTCGGGAGCGGAGCCGCCATCGGCAGACCTGCCCACGCGAATGCGCGGCCGACGGGCACGCGCCAGCGCCCCGGTGGTAGGCCAGCACGCAACGGACAGCTCGCTCCGTACCCGTCACCGATCGTCCGAGGGGGCCGCCACCCGTGACACCGAGACCAGCGCTCCGGCTCGTCGGGCCGGACGACATCGCACCCGAGGAGCGTCCCGACGCCGAGGTCGTCGAAGCGACCCGGGCCTCCTCGGCGGAGGACCGCCTCATCCGCGGGCTCGGAGCCTCGGCGGCACTCGTCGACGGCGTCCGGGCGGGTGTTGCCCTGCTCTCCCGACGCCGCGTCGTCCCCCTCCCGGGCCTGCGCGTCGACGAACTCCTCGGCCCCGGCTCCGCGGTGGTCGCCGCCGCGGACGACGCGATCCGCGACGGGGCGGACCACGCCTCGTTCCTCTGGCCGCGCGGGTGCCGGCAGTCACCCGACGGCTACGTCCGGGTGACGGTGCTCGCCTGTGACGGGGCACTCGGTCCGGCGGCCCGGGGCGTGGTCGTCCTGTCGCCCGCCCCGCGGCTGCGCGGCCTGACGCCGCGCGAACTCGAGGTGCTGGGGCACCTGGTCGAGGGTTGCTCGAACCTCGAGATCGCCCGAGCGCTCGCGGTGGCTCCGCGGACCGTAGCCGCGCACGTCGAGCACATCCTCTTCAAGCTCGACGCGACGTCGCGGACGCTGGCAGCCGTCCGCGCCGAGCGCGCCGGCCTCTACGTCCCCGTCGGGTAGCGCGAGCGCCGCGCACCGGGACCACCGTCAGGACACCAGGAGGCACCGTCATGTCACACCTCTCGATGCAGGCCGGGATCGCCGCGCTCGTCGGGCTCGCGGTGGCGGCGGTCGCCGTGCTCACGGGCGTGCCCGACCTGGCGCCGCTCCTGGGGTGGGTGGTGGCGTCGGCGGTGTTCCTCACCTGGGCATGGCGCCGCGCGTGGCCCGCTGACCCCGGCCGGACCCGGGCGCTCGCGCGGCACGAGGACCGGTCCAGGAGGCTCGTCGACGTGCTGATCATCACCGCCACGTTCCTCAGCCTGGTCCTGGTGGTGTTCGCACTCGTCCGCAGCCAGCAGCAGGACCTGGTCGGGTCGGTCGCCGCGATCCTCGCGGTCGTCGGGGTCGTGGCGGCCTGGGCGCTCGTCAACACGGTCTACGCGTTCAAGTACGCACGGATGTACTACCTCGACGACCACCACCGATTCGACTTCGACCAGGACGAGGAGCCGGCCTACAGCGACTTCGCCTTCACGGCGTTCTCGATCGGGATGGCCTACAGCGCGAGCAGCATCACGCAGTCGTCGACCCCGTCGCGCCGCATCGCCATGGGCCACGCGCTCCTGTCCTACTTCTTCGGCACCTTCGTGGTGGCGGTCGCGATCAACCTCATCACCGGGCTCACGCAGGGCGGATGAGGGGTTGCTCCTGCCGGAGACCGGTGACGAGGAGGGTCACCATCCGACGGGCGTCGTGGTCCGGGTCGCCCGGCGCGAACGCCACCAGGTCGCCGACCGCCCGGAGGAGTTGGTAGGGGGTCACCTCCGCGACGACGTCACCGGACCCGCGTGCGGCCGCGAGCAGGTCGGCCAGGACGGGGACGAGACGGTCGACGAACAGGGTGTGCAGCGCCGTGAACCCGGCTGCGTCGCCGTCCCACACGCGCGCCAGCCCGTGCTTCGTCCCGAGGAAGTCCACGAACTCGTGCACCCAGCGCAGGACGGCCGTGAACGGCGTCGGCTCCGACGCGAGCAGCGCGGGTCCGGACGCCGCCAGGCCGTCGATCTGGTGGCGGTAGACGGCCACGACGAGGTCCGACCGCGTCGGGAAGTGCCGGTACAGGGTGGCGACGCCGACCCCCGCGGCCGCTGCCACCTCGCGCACCGGAGCGCCCACGCCGGACCGCGCGAAGACCTCGGCCGCGGCGTCGAGGAGGGCCTGTCCGTTGCGCTGCACGTCCCGACGCCGGGACGGCTCGGGAACGGGGGCAGGAGCGGGGGCGGACGGCGGCACGCTCCGATCCTGCCATGTCCTGCGCCTCGTCGGAACCGTGTTCCGTTTCCTCTTGCGAAACGGATCAACGTTCCGTATCGTTCGGCGGGTCCGACCCTTCCGCTCCGCTCGAGAGGCCCCCGTGTCCCGATCAACGTCACCGTCCCCCGTCCTCAGCATCCGCCCCGTCCTGCTCCCCGCGCCCGACCGCGGCACCGACCTCGCGGTGCGGGTCACCGCACCGACGACCGGGACCGACCTCCCCGTGATCGTCCTCGCCCACGGCTTCGGCGGATCCATGACCAGCTACGACCCGCTCGTCGACCACTGGAGCGCGAACGGCTTCGTCGTCGTCCAGCCGACGTTCCTCGACTCGTCGACGCTCGGCCTGACGCCCACCGACCCGCGGTACCCGGTCATCTGGCAGCACCGGGTCGACGACCTCGTGCACGTGATCGACGAGGTGGACACGCTCGTCGCGTCCCTGCCCGGCCTCCGCGAGCGCGTCGACACCGACCGTCTCGCCGTCGTCGGGCACTCGTGGGGCGGGCAGTCGGTCGGGATGCTGCTCGGTGCCCGCGTCCTCGACGCCGAGGGACGTCCCGGCGCGGACCGCACGGACGACCGCGTGCGAGCGGGTGTGCTCCTGGCCACCACCGGCGTCGCGCGGGGGGACCTCGTGCCGTTCGCCCAGGAACACTTCGCCTTCATGGACCCGGACTTCACCGGGCTCACCACCCCGTCCCTCGTCGTCGCCGGCGACCACGACCAGTCGGCGCTCTCGACGCGCGGACCCGACTGGTTCACCGACGTGTACCACCGGAGCCCCGGCGCACGGCACCTCGTGACGCTCCACGGCGGTGAGCACAGTCTCGGCGGCATCCAGGACTACGCGTCGACGGCCACCACCGACGAGAGCCCCGAACGCGTCGACCTCGTCCGTCGCGCGACGACCGCCTTCCTCCGCACCGCCCTCGACGTCGAACCGGACGCGTGGGCCGAGTTCGCGGCGACGACCACCGAACCCGTGGGTTCCCTCGACTCCGCCCCGACGACACCGCTCCGCTCCGGACTCCGCGGTGGGGACCTCACGGAAGGCTCCGCAGCGTGATCGACGACCAGCACCCGGTCCCCACCGGCTTCACCGCATCCTCGACGGCCGACGACGTCCTCCGCGGGGTCGACCTCACCGGACGCGACGTCGTCGTGACCGGGGGGCACGGGCGCCTCGGACGCGAGGTCACCCGCTCGCTCGCCGCGGCCGGTGCGTCGGTGGTGGTGGCGGCACGCGACACCGAGCGGGCCGCTGCCGCGGTGGCCGGCATCCACGGGGTCGAGGTCCAACAGCTCGACCTCACGGAGCCGACCTCGATCGACGCGTTCGCCCGTCGGTGGGTGATGTCCGGCCGCCCCCTGCACGCCCTGGTGAACAACGCCGCCCTGCTGTTCACCGCCGAGCGGCTCGTCGACGCCCGCGGCAACGAGCGGGCCTTCTCGACGTCGCACCTCGGGCACTTCCAGCTCACCCGGGCGCTCCTCCCAGCGCTCCGGCGAGCGCACGGGGCACGCGTGCTGACGGTGACGTCCGGCGCCGCGCGGATCGGGCAGATCCACTGGGACGACCTCGCCTTCGCCCGACGGTACGACGCCGGTGCCGCCTACGCCCAGTCGAAGCGTGCCAACGTGCTCTTCACGGTCGAGCTCGACCGTCGCCACGCCGAGGACGGCATCCGCGCCTTCGCGGCACACCCCGGTGTGGTCATCGGTCCGGGTCCGCACGCTCCGGACCGGATCGCGGCCTACCGCGAGCAGGGCCTCGTCGACGAGCACGGCGAGACGGTCGTCGACCCCGACAACGGGAAGAAGACCGTCGAGCAGGGCGCGGCCACCCTGGTCCTCGGCGCCGCGAGTCCGCTGCTCGACGGGCTGGGCGGCGTCTACCTCAAGGACGGCGACGTCGCGCGGATCGACGACGAGGTACGGCCGCTCACCGCCGACAGCATCCCCGCCGACGCCTCCTCCGCGATGCTCGACCCCGACGACGCCCGTCGGCTGTGGGCGGTCAGCGAGCAGCTGACGGGTTGAGGTCGACGGCGGGGCCCGGAGTCTGGCCGGTGGCGTCGATGCCGCGCGATCAGCGCGTGATCTCGTCCTCCTACCCGGTGGGACCAGCGCTCCGCGCCCGTCGACCAGCGCGGACGGACGCTCCGATCTGGGCCACGGCGAGGAGCGACCAGACGACCGCCATCACCGTGTGGAAGCCGGACGGCTCGGCGACGGCCACGACGATCCAAACGACCGCCGGGGCGGCCCACACCCATTCGAGCCACGGCAGGCGCTTGCCGACGAGTCGTTCGAGGAGGCTCCGCTGCTTCGTCGCGATCACGAGCGCGAGGCCACCGCCGCCGTCGCGGTGGCGTCTCGCATCCGCCGGACGGGAGGCGCGTGGCCGGGCCGCCCCGCGCCTCCCGTCCGGCGGGTGCTGCGTCCCACCAGCCGGTGCGGTCCCGGTGCTCACCGTGCCGAGCCTGGTGCCACGGTCGGATGGCTTGCTGCTGCTCTTGAGCCCTCGAGCGGCGACACAGTGCCGCTGCCGCTGCCGCTTCCGCGACGACGCCGGTCGCGGTGTGTACCGGGGACTGCTCGATGACGCGCAGTTCGGCAGCAACCGTGCGTCACCCTTCCGGGAATCACTAGCAGCTGGAAGGCATTGTGAATGTGACGTACCACGTGCAAGATGGGCCGTGTCAGGCAGATGCCAGGCCCAGCGTCGCAGCTGGACACGGGAGGACCACCATGAGCTACTTCACCGCCGAGCCCGCTCGCTTCAGCCTCGTCGCGGCCGCCACAGCAGCCGTGGTCGGGTCGATGCTCATCGCCGGACCTGCTGATGCCGCAGAAGCTCGCATCACGTCCGAGGAAGCCGCAGCCATGCGAGCAGCGATGACCGACGCCGGCATCTCGGCGAGCGCGCAGGACTCGTTGATCGCGAAGTTGCAGTCAGGGCGACGTGCCGACTCCGAGCGTCTCGAAGCCCATCCGGTGTCCGTGATCGAGTCGACGCTCCCCGATGGCGGAACCTCGCGCGTGGCGACCTTCGCGGACGGGTCTCAGCGCACGACGTCAGAAGTGCCGATCACTGTCTCGGGAGCGGACGGGCCGATCACGACCTTCACGACGTTCGAGTGCAACCTCCTGCACTGCACTGCGCTCATGAGTCGAGCGCAGACGAAGACGATGGCCACCGGGTCCGCGGCGGCGAGTGCCATCATCGCAGCACTCTGCGGGCCGGCCGCGTGGGCCTGCGCGATCGGGGTCGGGATCATGGTCGACACGGCCAACCGGGCTGTCAACCAGGGCAGGTGCGCCGGCATCCGCAGGTTGACGACTGCGGCGCCCATCTGGCCGGTCATCGAGCCGTGCCGGCAGTGACCTTCGAGAGGACGGAGTGCGGACGATGACCACTGTCACGCGATCGAGCTTTGCACCGCGTACTCGCACAGGGCTGCTGATCAGTTCACTCGGATTCGCGGCGCTCGCGGCTCCGGGAATCGCCCCGGCCGTGGACGCCGCGGTCAGCCCGGTGATGGGGATCGGCTTCGTGGCTGCGATCCTGCTCACCTCGACCGTGCCGAGGCTGATCCGTCCCGGGCGGACCTGGTTCCGAGCTCCCGTGGGACGACGGTCCGCGACGGCCGTCTTCGTCGGGTCCGCGATCGTCGCACTGATCGCGGTGACGGCTCGCGCGTCCCATGGTCCGATCGTGTGGGGGCACGTCGCGACGGCCGTGCTCGTCCTCGGTGCGGTCGTCGTCGCGGCGCTTCCACCCGAGGGCACGCCTCGACGTCGACCCTGATCGCGGAGCAACGAAGCGAGGCCCGCAACCGTCCGGTTGCGGGCCTCGCTTCGTCACGGGGTGCTCGAGCATCCGCTTCGGTGGGCTGTCTTAAGAACTCGCCAAAGCCTGAGCCCGCGCGGGTCTTCGGATCGCAGGACGGCGCCGTATCCCCTGACGAGCAGCGGCCTATCCTCTGACGCTGCCCGCGCGTCCATGAGAGCCCCGTCATCAGGCAATTCTTGCCCTCGGGCTCTTCGTTGCCTAACGAGGGCCAGGACCGTCTGGAAGCCGCTACGTTGAAGCTGAATCACGAGGAGCGCCATCGCTTCTATGATGGGGGCGGTCGGATCCGGCCTGCTGAGGACGCAATCGACAGGTGAGCGGGCGGGAGAAACGTGGCTGACTGGAAACCTCTCTCCCTCGCGTCGCCTCTCTACTCCTCGCCATCCGTCACGACACCAGCGCCGGTGATGGGCAAGCTCGACGAGCTGCCCTTCACATCCCTCGGTTGGGAGGACTTTGAGCGGCTCCAACTCCGGATGATGCGAGATGTCGAGGGACTGCGCGACGCTCAGCTCTACGGCGACCGCGGTCAGGCCCAGCTCGGACTCGACATCGTGGCCCTAGCGCCGGACGGAGACGGCGTCGCACTCCAGAGCAAGGACTACAAGCGCTTCAACAAGTCGCATCTGACGGCTGCGATCAAGAAGTTCCGTGACACGAAGCGCCCCTTCGAGGTCGAGCGCCTAATCCTCGGCGTCGCGTGTGCGGTCAAGAGCACCGGTGCAGTCGAGGAGTTGGCAGTACAGCGCAAGGCGCTGTACCCGATCGTCCTTGACCTGTGGGATGCGCAGGAGCTCTCCACACTGTTGCGTAATCGTCCCGAGATCGTGATCGAGTACTTCGGTCTACCCACCGCCGAGGCATTCTGCCTGCCGTTCGAAGTTGGCCTCGCGCATGTGCCGTCCGCGGACGCGGCGGCTGTCCGTGAGGCGATCGCGCGCACACCAGAAGTATCAACCGGCGCACAGGTTCTCTTCGAGAAGGCGGCCGCCACGACCGTCCCTGCTGACGCGCTCACCCTCGTCGAGGAGGGCCAGTCGACTCTCCGGAGCGCGGGCTTCGGTCCCCACGCCTCGACGCACGACAAGGAGCGCGTCCGCCTTCTGGCGGTTGTGGGACGAGCTGATGAGGCAGCGCGTCAGATCCTCGACGACTTCTGGGTGGCGTTGGACCAGGGTCTGTCAACGACCGCCCAAATGACCCGATCTCGACTCGACGAACTGCCGAGCTCGGCGGACGCCGACGAGACCGTGGCTCGCTATCGCCGGGTGCTCGAGACGGCCATCAACCTCTACCAGAACCCGCTCGGTCACGTTCCAGAAGTTGCCAGCCTGCGGACGGGAGATCCCTTAGATCAGGCTCGTCTCGTCCTGTTGGCAGGCGAGACTGCGCTCGCTGGTGATCAGTCGGAGTGGCTGACGAAAGCCGTGCCCTCGTTCTCGGAGTACTCGTTACTCCCCGCGGTCGATGAGTCTCGGCGCGTGCGGCTCCGCATCCTTCTCGCAGAGTCAACCGGTGAGTGGACGGAGCTTCTCGACGACGCACGAAAGCTGAAGACGGGGTACGGCTTATCCGGCCTCGTCACTGCACGCCACGCGCGAAGTCTCGCCTTGCACCAGAAGTTCCGCGAGGCTGATCTCGCGTGGGACGAGGCATCCGGTGCCGCCTCGTTGGCCTCGCAGTGGGGTGAGGCATCGACTTGGATCTTCAGCCGACGCGCCTTCCGCTCGCGCTGGAACCCATTCACCAGCAATGAGCTACTCCCCCTGCAGACGGCAGTGCGGGAGATGGGTAGTTCCAGGCCGCTTCTTCCAACCTCGAGCGACGCGTACGTAGACGCGCTGGCCGCACTGAGTGAGGGGAACCTGCGATCGGCCTCCATCTCCGCACAGCGAGCACTACGCGACGCCATCACCACAAGCGACTGGGTGGGCGAGGACCGCGCTAGGAGAGCGCTCGCGTCAATCCTCATCGAGTCGGACGAGCCCGCTCTCGCCGCCCACCACCTCGCCCGAGTCGGGGCTACCAAACAGATCGAGGCTCTTGGAAAGTCCCTGACCTCTGACTTCATCGACATCACTCCGGACCTCGACGCTCCAAACTATTGGACGGTCGGCGCAGCCTATCGACTCCTGGGGACGCAGGCAGACCTCGTGCCAGACGATCAGGTCGATCTCATCGCCACGCGCATCACAGCCGAGCTCGACGCCGCGGAGAAGGGCACCTACCCTGACCTGCGCTGGTTTGCTACGTCGCGATACAACAACGCCATCAAGGCACTAGCTGGAATCGCCGGACGTCTCGATTTGACCGCCGCGGACGCCGTCCTCACGCACTTCGTCGCACAGCCCGCCGTCGAAGAGAACCACTACCGGTATCACGATGACGATGAGGCCCTTACGGTCGCCAGGATCGCGCTCACCCATCCGAGCTTGGCGTCGCGTGCCATCGCACACCTCGTGCCCCTCCTTGCACGTGCGCAGGGAGGCCGGAGTCAGACTGCCCGGGAAGCGATCGCCGCACACGCGACACTCGCGCACGACAAACTCGCCGAACTCGCCGAGGAGGGCAACAGCTGGGCTCAGGAGACTCTGGCGCTGGACGATCCAAAAGCCACAGACAGCGCCGTTGCCGCCAACGCACTGGCACGACTCACCACGCCACTCACATACGAGACAGGCGTCTACAGCGTTGGCACGGGCGCGGTCAGAGACTCACTGCTCATCAGCCACCTCGACGCAGGCTCACTCGACACGGCCGTCACGGAGCTTCTCGTCCGAGCAGATCATCCTCATCTCAGCTCCAGCGACCGGGGCGATTACCTGGTAGCCGCGAGCAATCTCGCCCCTCATCTCGACGAGGCGCAACGCTCCAAGCACTTCCCTACCGCGCTGCGACTCGCCGTCTCTCCCACACCATCAGAGCACGACGAGATGAATCAGCAGTTCACCCACAAGCTCGGCGGCCTCCGCATGAATGGCATGCCGCAACACAGCCGTGGGCAAGCACTAGCGCTCGCAGCCACGCTCGCTTCGACTGACGCCGAGCGCAAAGAGGTGCGGCGCGTTGTGTACTCGCTGTTGGGCGAGGACGCGGACTACTGGCCAACGATCGCGCTGCAACGACTCGGCGACACCGTCGACGACGATCTGACATTCCTCGCGGTGCAAGGCTGGGCGATCCGCAGTTTCGTCGCACTGCGTTGGTCGGAACATGGCAAGCCGGAGCACTTAGGCCCAAGGCTTGCGAGAGACCCTGATGCGCGCGTTAGGCGGGCCCTCGCCCGAGCGCTCGCGCAGCAGCCCGACGGCATCCATGCCGAAGTCGAGGATCTGCTCGCCGCCGACCCCGCATACAGCGTCCGAACCGCACTTAGGACTCCTGCACCCTAACGTTGGCAGCAGTCTCAACCAACGAGTTCATCGCCCCTCGAATCAGCGTAGGACACCGGGACCTACTGGCATGAGCGTGTCACAGTTGACGGATGGCCGTTGAGTTGGCAACTCCGCTGAACATGCGGCGCGACCAGACACTCAGAGAGGAAGGTCCACAGACTCTGCCGCGGGTTCCGCGGGTCCGTTAACTGCAGCGTTGTTCATCACCGAGAACAGCGCGACTTGTACCTTGCGCCGTTTAGCACTTGCAGCGACAAACATGTCTTGCTCCGAGGCCACCTCCATCTTCACGTCGTAATGAGCGGTGGACACGGCCCGTGCATCTCTGACGCACGTATCTCGCCACTCTGAGCTCGTCGCAACCACGCCGGACTCCCGCGTCCGCCACAACATTACGAAGTTCGAGACCCCGTGATCCGTCGTCGCTGGTAACTCGACTGCCAGCTTCCTCGAATCGTCGCGGAGCTTGGTTGGCGAGTACGCACCGAATTCGACCCGTGCTTCCTCGTTACGCTTCGCGTTGAACAGGCATACGTCCACCGATCGAGGCCGGCCCCGCTCACCTGTCAGAAAAGTCCGTTCCCAAACAGCCTCTGAACCGTGCGCGGCGAAACTCACGGCCCCCAGGCGCATGAAGCCGTCGACCACAGACACCTCGTACGAATCATGCTTGCCGGCGCTCCTGATGGCTTCAGTCAGGAGTGTGGCTCCTGCCTTCCGGCGCGCCGTCGCCGACACGGAGTCCTGCACCCAGCGTTCGACGCTCGCCAGCGCGACCGCCGCTTCCATGAGCATCACCAGTTCGTTCAGGTTCCCCCGGGCGGCCTCCGTCGGCCGCCCCGATCCCTGCCGATACTTGACGATACGCTTCCGCTCTCCCCCTAGAAGACATCCACTACCTGCCGCAGGCCGGTCGGCTGGCACTCACGATATCTATATAGTCCACGCCAGCACACTCGAGCACGTCGGCATCGTCGTCGCCACACATACTTGATGCTTGTATCCAAGCAAGGTCTCGACTAGTCTGCGTTCTCCGAGCACGTTGCCCAGGCCAGACACGGTCGTCGAAAGCGGTTCGACCGATCGAGATCATCCCGGTTCGCTCGAGATACCGGAGCCCTTCGCGACCTTCGTCCCGGTGATACAGCCGAGGCGAGCGACCGCGATTACATCGCGCCGGAACGCTTCCGCCATAATCAAATCCTTCCTCCGAGGACCATATGCTCGCAGTTTGGGAATCAACCGAACAGCCAGCGGTCCCCCGATTGTGTCAGGCGGACAATCGCTTGCAGGCGAACTCCCCAATCTGGTCCTCGATGAGGAACTCGTCCCCAACCATGTCCGCGTACACGGACGCGATGCCTTCCGGTTCGCCCGCGGCTCGGAAGCGGATGCGGTCAGAGTCTGTATGAATCAGATAGGCGCTGCACTCGCACGAAGTCATGAATGCGTAGAACCGCCCCTGGTGCGCTTCTCGCAGTAGGGCCGCGGGGTAGTAGATGTCGTGCTTGCGGCACAGCGCAGGGACTCTGATTGCGCCGTTCTCGAAGGCGCTCTGCGGGAGGTGAGCTGCGTGAGACCAGGGTCGCAGTCGCACCTCCCCACCCGTTGCGCGCAACATCCCCCCATCCGCGAGAGCGAGCAGAGACTTCTCCGTGCACGTCTGCCCCGCTGGCCACATCACCGACGTCTCCGATGGCCACAGCGCTGGCAACCCCAGCTCCGTCTTCGTGTCCGCCTGAAGACCTGGAGTAGTGAACCGCACGCCGTGCAGGAGGAGCGCTCCGACGACGATCGTCATCGCGTAGCCCTGGGGCAGCGACGGCTCGGGGAGACCTGGGATGCGAACCGTCAGCGGGGTGACGCGTACAGCCGAGAACCCCTTGATTCCCTCGAATCGGCCGACCCAGAACTGGCTGAAATCCAGCGGTTGCACCAGCTCGCGGCGCTCGTAGAGTGCCCTGTATTCCGACGGGGCGAGCCCGTAGCCATTTTCCCGCTGCTCCCTGCTGGAGAGGAGCATCGCGGTCAGCGCGGTCTTCTGCACCCACGTTGCGATCGCCGCCTGGTCTTGCGGCGCGATCATCCCGGGCTCGTCGAGGATCAACGGGGTCAGCACTCGCTGCGCGACCGTTTCGAGGTTGCTCATCCATCCGTTGTTACAAGAGGCGCAGAAGCTCTTCACTGTCTGCCGGAATGGGGGCTGCTCCCCCATGTCCCGCGGCAGAGCATTCAATGGGCCCGCGTGATGACGCATGGGAGCGAGATCTAAGCCAGTCCTGCTCACCCACTCACCGAAAACGTGCTCGCGGGTCAGGGGACCCACCGACCCGCAGAAAGCACATGATTCAGGCATGCACCCATTCTCCGGCACGGGTGCCGCTCCTCGACCTGCAAGACGCGTGATCGCTCTGAGGCCAGGGAACGACGAGGGATCAGGTGGGTCATCGCCGGCATCCGAATCGAGTGCTGTGACGATCGACGGTGGACCCGCTCCGTGGGCGTTGGCACGCACCGACCGAAGTTCAACAGCTTGCAGCAGCGCTTGACGCGCAGCCGCCCTACGGGCTGATGGTCCGTCTCGCGGCCTACACCGGTCGCCGAGCCGGAGACCTGGCTGCGCTCCGCGTCCGCGACGTCGAACTGCTCCACAAGGAGGTCCGGGTGCACCAAAACATGACACACACCTCCGCCGGATACGTGGTCGGAGTGCCGAAGACAGCGAACAGCAAGCGCGAAGTGCCGATCCTCGTCGACTCGCTCTTGCACGAGGTGCGGGACTACCTGGCTCAGCACCCGCACCGCAGCGACCCGAACGCCGGCCTCTGGCCGGGCAAGGTTGAGGGCCACCCATCCTGACCTACGACCGGCCGTTCGATCCCAAGGGCTTTCACCGGTACACGTTCAAGCCCGCGGCAAAGAGCATCGGCCTACCCACGCTCAAGCTGCATGAACTACGCCACACGTTCGCGACGCTCGTTCTGGAGTCTGGCGCGTTCGACATGTTCGAGCTGTCCCGGCTCATGTGTCACGCCTCGGTCGCGATCACCGACAAGATCTATGCGCACCTGCGGAAGAAGGACTACGCCGCGCAGCGGGCTAGATTCTCGGCGTTCCGCAACTTGGCCGAAGAAGTGTCTAAGGACGCCGTTGCGGGGTGACCTTTGCCACCCCGCCTAGCGAAGCCCAGCATCGTCGAGTCGGCGCAGGAGCATCGATGTAAGCCCTAGGTGGTCGAGACAAGTGTCGGGATCATCGACGACCGCCGCTTGGTGTCCGCGGGGGTTGCGGATAGCAGTCATGGTGCCGGCGAAGATGAACTTGAAACCCTCCTGCTCGTTAACCTCAGACGTACTAGTCAACGTGTTCAAGGCTAGCTTCGGATTCTTCTCATTGAATACGTTCATCATCAGCGACTTGCCGAAGTCACTCGATCCAGTAATTCGTTGAATTTCCTCATCAAGAAACTTCAGCGCCTCGAACGTCGACTGGGAATAGTGGCCGTTGTCGAACAATTCTCGAACTACCGCTGGCAAATCGTCATGAATGTTGCGATCACCGAACGGGTGACCATCTGAGAGGGGTTCTGAAGCATCCGTATGACTATGCGCCGCACGCACGATCCGCTCGAACCGGTTGAAGTCATCCACGATCGATCAGGTTTGTTCGGATGCTCTTGAAGATCGCATCGTAGGTGTCCTGGTCACCGTCGGCAGGAAGGTTCACTTCGATTCGAACGGTGAGGCCCACTCGCTCGGAGCCACTGTCGGGCCCCGAGCCGCTGGGGATGCCGCCTACTTGAACAGTTCTAGACTCCTGCCCCTGGGCGATGCTCTTCGGCTTCGCCTGAGCTCGGGACGAACGCGCCGAAGAAGACGGCTTCGCGGCTGTCGCCGTGGGACGTGGTGCCGCAATCTCGCCATGTCCACTTAGCGCCGCCAGCGTCTGGAATGTGAGGGCCTGCCGCTTACCTACGAGATCGGACGACCCATCAGACTCTCTGAAGAAGGTCACGAGTTCATCTCGACCCATTGCCCACCCTCCTTCGCCGTAGAGATCGAACAGTGCACTGTAGCTCTGCTCAACGATTGACTTCAGCAGTTCCGCAAACTTCGAATCATCACTCTGATGGAACGCTTTGGTCCTATCCGCCACGCGCTTGCCGTCTCCATCAATAAGGCCGAGGAACTTC
Organism: Curtobacterium sp. NPDC089185; assembly: GCF_040685235.1. Classification (NCBI taxonomy): domain Bacteria; kingdom Bacillati; phylum Actinomycetota; class Actinomycetes; order Micrococcales; family Microbacteriaceae; genus Curtobacterium; species Curtobacterium sp. NPDC089185. The sequence continues at coordinate 27,741 of NZ_JBFBHK010000001.1, forward strand.
AAGATATTAATGACGTATGACTCGTTCTTCGGAGCAATGCCAAGCTTCCGGAGCGTCTCCGCGGACACCTCTTGGGGAAACTGCTTCCGGAACCGCTCCATCGTCTTGACCACCGGACCCGCAGACGAAATGTAGGGGTACGTAGTGGCCATGGGATCCTCCAGAATGGCGCGAAAAAGGCTGAGTCGCGGACGTCAGCCCGCGAGCGTCAACGTAGCATCGAGTGTCACCTTGAGCGACCGCCACGCTGAGACCTACTCAGGATCGAGGGGTTCTGGAGGGGTTGCAACTCCGGACGAGAACGAAGCCCCGACAGAACCTGGGTCCTATCGGGGCTTTCCGGTCCGGTTCGGTTCGGTGGGCTCTCTTAAAAACCTCCAGATCCTTGAGGTGGAGCGGACGTCCGGTGCTCGAAAGTAGCTCGTATCTCTGGCACGAGCGCCGAGACAAGTGCTGTGGCTCTGATCAGGCATTTGTCTCATGGAGCAAGGTCGGTACCGCACTTGGCTCACAGGAGTTCAGCACCGGTGAGGCCGATGCCGCGCACCCTCGGCATCTTGCCCCCGCGGTCGTCCCTTGGCTGTTTCCGTGTCGCCCTGTTTTCCGCACTCTCCCCTACAACGTCGAGCCAACGGTCGACGTTGCGCCTCGCGCCTCTCCGGTCCTCACTGCATGAGCTCCCGGTAACTCCGTTCTGGCAGTCCAGCCGTTCGAGAAATTTGCGTCGCGGGAACGACGGCCACCACAGCTTCCCGCGCTGACGTCCGGCAAACACCGTCAGCGTTGCTCGCGAGTGCACACCTCATCCGGGGACTGAGGCTGAGCCGCCGATACTTCGGATACCCAATCAATCGCCAATTCACCGTCCAGATCTCCGGTCGGTACTTTCCCTCGTATACAATGAGCAGCCCCGGGGTTGCAGCGTGGCCGTCGTTGCCATCGGGCACTTGCCAGGTAACGAGGTACTCGCCGGGTCGATAACGGGAGTTTGACTGCCGAGGTCTCAGGGGCCGGCTTCATCCTGAGGCTCCGTTCGTTCGCGCAAAGGCGATCATCCGCCGAACAGCGGTGGGCAGGAGCTCTTCGACGTTCGTTCCGTCCACGAGACCTGCCAGATTCGCCCAGACCTGCTCCCGTGCGGCCCACGTGTCGATGCCGTAGATCCTCGCCAGTGCCTGTTCGACATCGCCGACAGATCCCGGTTGCCGGGGTAACGTCGATGCTCGATCGCCGGAGGGATGGTCGGTCTCGGTGAAGATTCTGTCCAGCGGTATCAAGGCGACGTCGCGCGGATGCTTCAGGCCTGCCGCGTTGACCGAGAACCAGCAACCAAGTTCAATGGCACGCTTGGTTTGAGCCTCGTCGCCGCGCCACCAGTGCAGGACCGCCCCCTTAACTGGCGTGTGTGTCAGCGTTTCAAGGACGCGGTCGGCTGAACCGGCACTATGGACCGAGGCGACGCGGGGAGCGCCTTGAAGCTCCTTGAGGATGGACGCGAAAACCCGCTCCTGCTTCTCGAGCGAAACCTTCGAGCGTCCATCCAGTCCGATCTCGCTCACGAACGCAGTGGAGCCAAGCATCGAGCCGAACCAATCTTCGTCGAAGCCGTGCTGTGCCTGCGCCACGCGAGGATGGCACCCAACACCCCAGACGGTGACCTGATCTCGGCGGTTTCTCACGTACTCGAACTCATCCAGCGACCTGGTGGCGGCGAACACGACCGCACCAAGCCGCTCGAGATCGGCTGGCCGCGCCTTCGGATTGATGTGTGCGTGAAGATCGAGCGGGGGAAGCTGGGCAGCCATTAGCAGAGCACCCGCAGTTCCTCGACGCCACGCTGCGAAAGAGCAAGCGCGTCCTGCGCCGCATAGTCCTCGGGGAGCGACATTGCCATCACGTCACGCGCGCGGATGCCACGACCGACGAAGTCCCGGAGCGGCTCAACGATCGACTTCTGTCGAACGAATGCGGCGTACCGGCCGCTCGGATGATTGACGAGGTAGGTGGTGGCGTCCGGGACACCAGAGGCGACGAACGCCGCTCTACGGACGAGACAACCGAAACACACGCCGCAGGACGACCCGACCGGGGCGCCGCTGTAGCGCGCATCGGTGTGCGAGCACGAGTTGGTGCTGCTGAGGTACTTCGATGCAGCGTCAACACCCACAGCGTCCGCAACGCGGCGGAACATCTCGCCCTTTGTCAGGGCTTCAAAAGGATTTTCAAGAAGGCCATGTCCACCCACGTTCTGCATCAGCGCGGAGAGTTCGCGCAGGAAGCGTGGATGGGTCGTGTGCGTCGAAAGGCTGCCACGACGGTCCGGACCGAGCGGCGGGTTGAGCGAGGCGAAGCCGTTCTCGGCGATCCACAGGATCGAGCCAGAACGCTCAGCGACGGCGAGCCCGAGTGCAAGAAACAGAAGCGAACGTGAACGAGTCGAGGTCTCGCTCCGGAACGATGAACCGTCCAGACGCCTCGACCCACGATGAAGATGGAACTGGCGGTGCACCTGACCTATGCCGGGCACAAGATCTGCGATCGCACTGACGATTCCCTGCTGCACAGGAGAGATCGCGGTTGAGCTGTAGTGCGACACCAGGGTCTGTGAGTGATCGGCGCCAAGCTCGACGGCGGAGAGCGCGGCACCGGCGGCCGAGTCTGCACCGCCGCTCAGAAGCACCGTCCGGTCGTGGTGCTGCTCGTCGATCGGAAGGCCCGTCTCTTCGGCTTCGGTTGCCTGCGTGAAGATGAACGTCCAATGGTCGCCCGACAGGAAGCCGACCATGCGCGCCAGCTGCTCAGCGTGTGACGCCCATACGGCAGGAGCGCCTACCTCCACGGTGACGTCGAAGTCACGTGCATTCCAACTGGAGCCGCCGCCCTCCCGAAGCACCGAGCGATCCGCGGCGAGGACGCTCAGGGCAATCCGTACGAGGTCGACGTTGCGCGGGTTCACCATGCCGAGTCCCGCAAGGTACGGATCGATACCGCCGGTGAAGGTTGTGCGGCCGTTTCGGGTCCAGAGATACACCTCGTCGTAGATGCCATCCTGCTGTGCCTTATCGGCGGTCGTCTCCGAGAGCGTGAGCAGCAGTCGAATCATGACCTAACCCCGAAGATCTGCCCGATGTCGCGGAGGCCGTTCTCAATGGCCTGCGCCATCTGTTGTTCGGTCGCGCCGCGTGAATTCAGCGTCGCCTGGGCCGCGTACTCCGCTGCCACGTCTCGAATCTGACGCTCCAGGCTGCGGCGCTTCTCAAAGCTGGCGTCCTTCGCGTAGGCGGTCGCGGACACCTCGGTCAGAGCGGTCTCTGCGATCGTCGTCTCGATGGACTTCCTGACAACGTCCTCTGGTGTTGGCGGCTGGTCCGCAGGCTGCTCCAGAATCCACTCGACCACGCTTGCGACGATGTCGCGTTCCTCAGCACCCGCGACAGTACTGTCTGCCTGGGACTCGAAGGCAGCCTCAATGATCTTGAGTCCGATAGCGACAGGGTCACCGAGCCCCTGCAGCTCATCGTAGTTGAGACCCGCCTCACGCAGCGCCTCCCGGTTGCCCGACGAGTAGGCAAGAGCAAGTCGTCCGGCGCGTCCGGCCGCACGAGACACCCGTCCAACAGAGCGAGTTGCGCCGCCTGACGAACGGCTACCGCCCCCGCCCCGGGCACCACCGCCACCTCCGCCCGGGCCGTCGTTCCTTCCACCGCGCCCGCGCGAGTTGAGCAACACCCGGAGTGCTGGTCCGAGGTCAAGCTTCGGCATCTGTCCGGAAGTTCCTGGCTGCGAGGGATCAGCAGGCTGGTCTGTCCGGTCCGCGTCACCGACGTCGGTTCCGTCCGCGCCACCAAGCTCGCCAACGGCATCAAGCCAGGCCGCAATGTTGTCGCGGAGGTCGCCTGCGTCTTTGCCGCCACTGCCGCCAAAAGAGCCGCTAGTTCCCATTGCCTCTCCACGCCTTCTCGACGATGCCCACCGATGCCTGGAGCTGTTCGTCGTCCGAGCCAACCTTCCAAGCGTCGAGCACCGGACGGTAGACCGCCTGATCCAGCGGTCGAAGCTTGATGACCGTCGCTGGTTCGACGTTCGCCGCAGGAAGCCCCTTGAGCGCCGTAACCACGTTCGGCTGGGTGGTCGGCTGCTGCGCAGCGAGGCGAAGCAGGCTCTCGACGGAGAACCTCTGCAGTCCCGGCTGGTCACGGGTACGGCGTCCAAGATGGCCGACCAGGATGTGGGCGTCGCCCTCCGGCAGCAGTTTCAGGGCTCCGTCAGTGACACCTGCACGATCAAGTTTGAGGCTCGAGGTCAGTGCAACCGCAAGGTCGCGAAGTCGCTCGGGTAGCCCGGTGTCGATTACCTCGATCTTCGCAAACGACGCTGCAAGGTAGAGGTACCCTGAGATGGCCGAGGCATCGAGCACTGGCGGAAGCTTCGCCCAACGTCGAAGCGTGTCGCTAAAGTCGTCGCCACGGGCCGGTTCCTGGTCCGACTGAGCTGCGGCAGGCTTCTTGGCCGACCCGGTCTGCGGAGCCTCGTCTTCGGGCGGCTCGGGTGTCGTCTCTTCGGTCTCCTCAACGCGGCCATTGGCGGCGACGTCAAGTGCATCGAGCTTGTCGCGCAACTGGTTTGAGGCGAGCCAGCCGAGCACGGTCTCGAAGTCGTCGGTAAGGATGCGTTCCAGCACCATGAGCTTGGCGACTTCATCCGGCTCCAACTTGAACCCACGACGCAGCGCAACTGCCTGGCGTACATTCAAGTCGTTCAGGAACCGCTTGATGCGTCGCGGATTGCCGTGGAACTTTTCGTAGAGAATCGGTGTCAGGCGCGTTGCTGTGACGAGATGTTCTGCAAGCGCGCTGCCCTCCTCCACGTCCAGGTCATCCAGGCTGCCACCGTCAATGCGCAGCTCATCGCACCTGGCGACGAAAGCCGCATACGCAGCCCCGTCGTCACCTGTCTCGGCCATCGCCAACAGAAGGAAGAGGAACGCTTCGGTGTCGAACCTGCTCAGCGCGGGAAGCGGAATGGTTGTCTGAACAATCTTGTGCAGGTAGAGCTTGGCAGGATCCTCGTCCTCGTTCTTCGGGTCCGGGGTCTTGAGCTTCTGCTGAATAGCTTCGGCCACCCGGTCCTCATCGGCGGCGATGACGAAAGACATGCCCTCAGCCGAAAGGAAGAGTCGGATCGCCTCAAGCGTCTCGACCACGGTGTCCGGCAGACAACGGTCTAGATCGTCAACAAGCACCACCACGCGCGACACGTGCGCCAGTGCGGGATCGGCCAGAAGCTTCTCGAAGTCTTCGCGGAAGCCAGCCATGCCTTTCTCGCTGTCCAGGCTCTCTGGCTCGTCGCTGACCAGGCCGAAGACGTCGTCGATGTCGGGCAGCTGCATGGTGATGGCCGTCCGTGCCGCCATCTTGACCGCCTTGGACCAGTTCACCTTGCGGACGAGCTTTTTGAAGACCTCGAGTCCAGCCTTACCGACCGGGTCTGACTCCTCGAACTCCTTGCTGAGCGCTCCCAGTACCTCGGCGATGAGGCTCTCCTTCGGGCCAACCGCCGGATCGTAGAGCCACGGCTGAGTTGGAATGACGAGCACTTTGCGATCGCTGACCTCGGATCGCTCGGTGATCTCTGACTTGACCAGTTCGAGCACACTCGTCTTGCCGCTGCCCCACGCACCGGAGAGACCGATCGCGACCGGGTCGAGCGCGTCATCGAAGATGGCGTCGGCAGCAGTCTCAGCTACGGCACGGAAGGCGAGCAAATCTTGCGTCGCCGGTTCATCTGACCAGAGCGGGTAGCGCGAAGTCATAGCTTCCACTGCCCCGGCACGGACACCGCGTAGTCGCCGACGCCCGCGGCATCCCGCACTGAGGCAGCGACGAGGAACGACTTGGGGTCGGCGGTGGGAGGCATCCTTGTCCTTACTATGAGAGCGCCTCAAGCTTAGACCAGCGGAAATCCGAGTCAGGCGGTGCGCAGGGTCTACCGAAGTCTTCGGCGCCCCGCGCCGCCCGTTCCATCGAGCGCTAGGGCGTGCGCTCCTCGAGCGAGCGAGCCGAGCACCCACGCAAGCCTGAGACTGAAGAACGAGGACGAAGAGAGGCCCGCAGCCTGACGGCTGCGGGCCTCTCTTCGGTGTTGAGTTCTTAAGACAGTTCTTAAGACACCCCGTTGGTTCGGTCGGGCTGACAGGATTTGAACCTGCGACCCCTTGACCCCCAGTCAAGTGCGCTACCAAGCTGCGCCACAGCCCGTGAGCCCCGAGGGGCTCGGAACCCCGTCGCCGGCGCTCCACCACCCGCGTCCGACCGGAGCGTGAGCAGCCCGTCAAGCATAGCGGACCCGAGACCGTGCTCGTGCCACGGCGCGTCGCCGCCCCACGGCTCAGCGCCGCGGCGGCCGCACGACCTCGCGGTCCTTCGCCAGCCAGGGCAGTGCGAACCCGACGAGCAGCCCGCCGAGGCCGTCCGCCGCCAGGTCACCGATCGTGTCGTCGTACCCGACGTAGATCCGCGAGTCGACGAACTCGTGCCCGAGCCACTCCCCCATCTCCCACACGGAGCCGATGGCCAGGCCGGCACAGAACACCAGGACGGCGACCGAGACCCGACCGGCGTCGGGCGCGTGCGGCACCAGGCGCAGGTCGGCGGCGACGACCGCGAGCAACGCCGCGAGCAGTCCGGTCAGCACGATGTGGATCAGCTTGTCCCAGAGGAACACCGAGGTGTACCACTCGAGTGCGCTCGACCACCCGGCGACGAGCACGAGCACGCACACGGCGACGTCGAACACGGGTCGGAGTCCGAGCATCCGCGGCAGCACGACGCCGAACAGCGCGAGCGACATCACCGCGAACGAGGTCGCGCCCCACCCGACGGTGGCGACGGGCACGCTCACGAGCGTGAGCAGCCGGACGACGTCGGCGGCCAGGAACCGCCGACGCAGGAACGTGGTCCCCAGGGTCGCGATCACGAGGCCCACCGCACGACGGCGTGGACGGCGGCGTGGTCGGACGGCCAGACACCGCCGGGCCGCCGGACCGACACCGCCACCCGGTCCACCACCGCGTCGGTGGTCACGAGCACGCCGTCGATGCGCCGGCCCCCGACACGCGGGCGCCCGTAGTGCGGGTACGTCCCGTACGGCTCCCCCACCTGCCGGGAGGCACGGTCCCAGCTGTCGACGACACCCGCCTCCGCCAGTGCTCGCCAGGGCGCCGACCCGGCCGGGCAGTTCCAGTCGGCCATGACGACGGCGGGCAGCCCCCGCTCGCGGACGATCCGTCCGAGCAGCTGCGCGCCGCGCAACCGCGCCCAGGGCGAGGCGACGTCGAGGTGCGTGGCGATCGCGGTGAACTCCCGGCCGGTGGCGCGGTCGTGCACGACGGCGCCGACGGCGTGCCGGGGGAACGCGGTCGCCCACGACCGCGAGCCGGGCCGGGAGGGCGTCCGGGACAGCGCCCATGTCCGCCGCTCGACCACGTCGAGCCGCTCGCGGTCGAGGAACAGCCCGACCGCCTCGCCACCGCCGCGTGCTCCGCGGCCGACGACCACGGGTTCCCAACGCGACCCCACGGCGGCGGTGAGGTCGGCGGTCTGGGTGGGCAGGGCCTCCTGGACGGCGAGCACGGTGGGTTCCTCGGAGGTGACGAGCGCAGCCACGGCGTCGCGTCGACGCTCCCACGCATCCGGGTGACCGGCGGGGCGCGGCACGGGACGCCGGAGGTTGAGGGTCGTGCAGTGCACCTCGGGTGCGACCACCCCCCCGATGATCGGGCGGTCGTCGTCCGGTGCTGCTGGCATGGTTCCTGTCTACGAGACGACACCCGTTGCGTTCACAGGGACTCGTCCGGCAGGTCCGTAGGGTGGCCCGATGCGTTCCGGCCCTCCCACCCGTGTCCTGCTCGCGCTCTCGGTCTCCGGGCTGCTGCTCGGTGCCGCCGGGTGCACGTCGTCGGAGCCCGCGCCGACCGTGGCGGAGCTCGCGGAGGAGCCGGCCGGGTCGGTGTCCGTCGCCGCGCAGCGCGACCCGTCGGCGCGGTCGGTGGCGACCAGCCGCGCGCTGTTCGCGTCGGCTCCGGGGGCCATCGTCGCGGCTGCTGACGACGCCGGTGCGGTGCGGGAGGCGGCGAGCGCCGCCCGTTCCGCGCACGTGCCCGTCCTGCTCACGGACGGCGACGGTGGCGGCGTCGCCCGTGAGCTGCGCCGGCTCGGCGCGGACTGGTACCAGGCCGAGGGCGACGTGACGGTCGACACCGACGTCCCGGAGCGGGACGCGCCGGACCGGGGTGACGCGCCGGAGACGGGTGGTGCCTCCCGGCCGGCGACCGTGGTGGTGGCGGACCGTGCCCCGGACGCGGCTGCCGTGGCGACGGCGCAGGCGGCCGGTGCCCGCGTGGTCGTCATGCCGGACGGTGTCACGGACCCCGCCGCGGCGCCCGACGTCGTGACGGCCCTGCACGAGCGAGCCGGGCACCCGACGGTCCTGGTCGGGACCGCGTTCGGCGACCTGCCGGACCCGGGGTGGACGGTGCGCGCCGCGGCGAGCGGGTGGCAGCTGCCGCACGGCGGACAGCGGCCCTTCGACGGGCACCGGTACGTCGCGCTGTACGGCGCGCCCGGAGCGCCGGTCCTCGGCGTCCTCGGCGAGCAGGACCCCGCGGCCACGGTCCGTCGCGCGGAGGCCACGGCGGAGCAGTACGACGGCCTCGGCGACGAACCCGTCACGCCCGCGATGGAGGTCATCGCGACCGTCGCGGCCGGCGACGCCGGAGCGGACGGCGACTACTCGACCGAACTCCCGGTGTCGACGCTCGAACCGTACGTCGACGCGGCGCACGACGCGGGGATGCCGGTGATCCTCGACCTGCAGCCCGGCCGCTCCGACTTCCTGTCGCAGGCGAAGCGGTACGAGTCGCTGCTCAGGAAGCCGGGCGTGTGGCTCGCGCTCGACCCGGAGTGGCGGTTGACCGCGGACCAGGTGCCGCTGCGGCAGATCGGGAGCGTGTCGGCGTCCGAGGTGAACGAGGTGTCGTCGTGGCTCGCCGACCTCGTGCGGAGCGAGGGGCTGCCGCCGAAGGCGCTCGTGCTGCACCAGTTCCGGCTGTCGATGATCCAGGACCGGGCCTCGCTGGCGTCCCACCCGGAGCTCGACCTGCTCGTCCACGTGGACGGCCAGGGATCGCAGCCCGACAAGCAGGCGACGTGGGAGGCCCTGCACCAGGACGCACCGGCGGGCGTGCACTGGGGCTGGAAGAACTTCTACGACGAGGACACGCCCATGCTGTCGCCGGAGCAGACGATGGACCAGGTGTCGCCGACGCCGTCGCTGATCACGTACCAGTAGCGGGTCGCTCGTCCACAGCCTGGAGGGACGGGGCCGGTTCCGTCGGTCGGTGCTGACAGCATGGGGGCATGTCTGGTCTCGGTGTCGGTTCGTCCGTCGGCTCGCCTGTTCCCGCGACGGCTCCGCCGTCCGCCGAGATCGCCGCGGAGGCGCAGGAGGCCCTCGCCGCCCTGACCGGGCGGCCGGACGCGGTCTTCCACCCCGGGCAGCTCGAGGCGATCTCGGCGCTCGTCGACCACCGGCAGCGCGCGCTCGTCGTGCAGCGGACCGGATGGGGCAAGTCGGCGGTGTACTTCCTCGCGACGCTGCTCCTCCGGCGACGAGGGGGCGGTCCGACGGTGCTCGTCTCCCCGCTGCTCGCCCTCATGCGCGACCAGGTGGCGGCGGCGGCCCGAGCGGGTGTGCGGGCGGTCTCGATCAACTCCGCGAACGCGCACGAGTGGTCGGACACGCAGGCCGCCCTCGCGCGCGACGAGGTCGACGTGCTCCTCGTCTCCCCCGAGCGGCTCAACAACCCGCGGTTCCGCGACGAGCAGCTGCCGACGCTGATCGCGCGGATGGGGATGCTCGTCGTCGACGAGGCGCACTGCATCTCGGACTGGGGCCACGACTTCCGGCCGGACTACCGCCGGCTCGCCGAGCTCATCCGGTCGCTCCCGCACGGGGTCCCCGTCCTCGCCACGACCGCGACGGCGAACGAGCGCGTGGTCGAGGACGTCGCCGAGCAGCTCACGGCCGGTCCGGACGCCCCGGTCTTCACCATCCGTGGCTCGCTGGCCCGGGCGTCCCTGCGGCTCGGCGTGCTGACGCTGCCGGACGCCCGGCAGCGCCTCGGGTGGCTGCTCGCGCACCTCGGCGACCTGCCCGGCAGCGGCATCATCTACACGCTCACGGTGTCCGGGGCCGAGGACATCGCCCGGCTCCTGCGCGAGAACGGCTACGCCGTGCGCGCGTACACGGGACGGACCGACACCGAGGAACGCGAACAGCTCGAGCAGCAGCTCAAGGGCAACGAGCTCAAGGCGCTCGTCGCCACGAGCGCGCTCGGCATGGGCTTCGACAAGCCCGACCTCGGGTTCGTCGTGCACGTCGGTGCGCCCTCGTCGCCGGTCGCGTACTACCAGCAGATCGGTCGCGCCGGCCGTGCCACCGACAACGCCGACGTCCTGCTCCTGCCCGGACGCGAGGACCGTGAGATCTGGCAGTACTTCGCCAGCGCCTCCATGCCGACCGAGGCGCGGGCGTCGGCCGTGCTGTCGGCGCTGTCCACCGACACGGCGATGTCGACCGTCGCGCTCGAGGGACTCGTCGACATCAAGCGGTCGACGCTCGAACTGCTCCTCAAGGTCCTCGATGTCGACGGTGCCGTCCACCGGGTGGCCGGCGGGTGGGTGTCGACCGGGCAGCCGTGGCAGTACGACGCCGCGCGGTACGAGCGGGTCGCCGCCGCGCGTGAGGCCGAGGCGTCCTCGATGCTCACCTACGAATCGACCTCGGCGTGCCGGATGCAGCTCCTGCAGCAGGACCTCGACGACCCGTCCGCCGAGCCCTGCGGCCGCTGCGACAACTGCGCCGGCGTCTGGTACCCGACGTCGATCTCGGACTCGGACACCTCCGGTGCGGCCGCCGCGCTCGACCGGGTCGGCGTCGAGATCGCGCCGCGCGCCCAGTGGCCCTCGGGCATGTCGTCGCTCGGCGTGGCCGTGAAGGGCCGGATCCCCACGGGTGAGCTCGTCGAGCCGGGCCGCGCCGTCGCCCGGCTCACCGACCTCGGATGGGGCGGCCCCCTGCGCGCGCTGTTCGCCGCGTCGACGCCGGACGGCCCCGTCTCGCGCGAGCTCGTCGACGGGTGCATCCGAGCGCTCAAGGACTGGCCGTGGGCGGAGCGGCCGACCGGGGTCGTGGCGATGTCGTCGCGGTCGCGGCCGGAGCTCGTCGGGTCGCTGGCGCAGGCACTGTCGTCGATCGGGCGCCTGCAGTTCCTCGGGACGCTCGGGCGGAACGGCGGGGAGCCCCGAGGGGACGGCGCGACGAACAGCGCCTACCGGTTGGCCGGGGTGTGGGACACGTTCGTGGTCGACCCGGCGCTGGCGGCGGCGCTGGGGTCGCACCAGGGGCCGGTGCTGCTCGTGGACGACCTGGTGGACAGCCGGTGGACGATGACCGTCGCCGGGCGGGAGCTCCGCCGTGCGGGGGCGGCGGCCGTGCTGCCGTTCGCGCTCGCCACGGTCGCCTGACACCGAGCTCCAGCGTCAGGCTCCGGCGGTCGGCCCCGCCGGTCAGGCGGCGGCGATCGCGTCGAGTTCGGCGAGTGCGTCCGACGGCAGGGTGATGCCCGCGCCGGCGACGTTCGCGCGGAGGTGCTCCACCGAGGACGTCCCGGGGATGAGCAGCATGTTCGGCGAGCGCTGCAGCAGCCACGCGAGCGCCACCGACAGCCGCGACTCCCCCAGACGCTCGGCGACGGCGTCGAGTGCGCCGGACTGGATCGGCGAGAACCCGCCCAGCGGGAAGTACGGCACGTAGGCGATGCCCTCGGCCGCGGTGTGGTCCACCATGGCGTCGTCCTCGCGTCGGGCGACGTTGTAGGAGTTCTGCACGCAGACGATCGGCGCGATGGTCCGCGCCTCAGCGAGCTGCTCGGCGTCCACCGTCGACAGGCCGAGGTGCCCGATGAGGCCCTGCTGCTGGAGTGCGGCGAGCGCCTCCACCTGCGGCGCGATGCTGCCCGGTTCGGGAGCGTCGACGCCACCCATGCGCAGGTTCACCACGTCGAGCCGTTCGAGACCGAGGGTGCGCAGGTTGTCGTGCACCTGCTCGACGAGCTCGTGCGGCTCGCGGGCGTGCGGCCAGTTCCCCGCGGCGTCGCGTCGGGCGCCGACCTTCGTCACGATGTGCAGCTCGTCCGGGTACGGGTGCAGGGCCTCGCGGATGATCTCGTTGGTGACGTGCGGGCCGTAGAAGTCGGACGTGTCGACGTGGGTGATGCCGAGTTCCACCGCGCTGCGGAGGACCCGGACCGCCTCGTCACGGTCGGCGGGCGGGCCGAACACGCCGGGGCCGGCGAGCTGCATGGCGCCGTAGCCGATCCGGGTCAGGTCGAGGTCGTCAGCGAGGCGGAAGGTGCCGCCGGGGAGGGTCGTCGTGCTCATGCCCACCACGATGCGTCCGCCGGGCGCGACGGGACAGGTCCCCCGCGTCCCTGGGACCACGGGGACCAGGAACGGAACGCAGGCGGTCCGTAGCATCGCGGTGTGAGCGACAACAGCCTCGGTGCGTACCTGCGGGCTCGGCGCAGCCTGGTCCGACCGGAGGACGCCGGCATCCGCGTGACCGGGGTGCGTCGTACCCCGGGACTCCGACGCGAGGAGGTCGCGACGCTCGCGGGCATCAGTGCCGACTACTACCTCCGGCTCGAGCAGGGTCGCGACCGGAACCCGTCGGGTCAGGTGCTCGACGCACTGGCGCGGGTGCTCGATCTCGACACGACCGCCACCCGCTACCTGCACTCGCTCGCCGCGCACGAGGCCGGTGGCGCACGACCCCGTCGGGGCGGCTCCGGCCGGGCCTCCGCTCGCACCACCGGGGAGCGCGTGCCGTCCGGCACCCTGCAGCTGCTCGACGTGATCGGTCTGCCGGCCTTCGTCGAGGGCCGCGCGTTCGACGTCCTCGCCGCGAACGCCCTCGCGACGGAGCTCGCGCCGGGGATGCGAGCGGGCGAGAACCGTCTGCGGACGATGTTCCTCGACGGCGCCGAGCAGGAGCGCTACCCCGACTGGGAACACCAGATGGCCGGCATGGTCGCGGCCTTCCGGGCCTCCATCGGCACCGACGTCGACGACCCCGGCGTCACGTCGCTCGTCGGCGAGCTGTCCCTCGGCAGTGAGGACTTCCGCCGGCTGTGGGCCCGCCACGACGTCCGGCCGCTCGCCGGCGGAACCGTCCGGATGTGGCACCCCGAGGTCGGCGGCCTGGAGCTCCGGCGCGAGAAGCTCGGCGTCGGGGGCACCGACGGGCAGCTCCTCGTGGTGCACCACGCCGAACCGGGCTCCCCCTCGGCGCGGGCCCTCGCGCTCCTCGGGAGCCTCGCCGCCTCAGCCGCCTCAGCCGCCGATGGCGTCGAGCTCCCGGACCGCGTCCGCCGGCAGGGTGAACCCGGCTCCGGCGACGTTCTGGCGCAGGTGGTCCACCGACGACGTCCCGGGGATGAGCAGGATGTTGTCGGACCGCTGCAGCAGCCAGGCGAGCGCCACCGACAGGCGTGACTCCCCCAGCCGCTCCGCGACCGCGTCCAGCGCCGCCGACTGGATCGGTGAGAAGCCGCCGAGCGGGAAGTACGGCACGTAGGCGATGCCCTCGGCCGCGGTGAGGTCCACGAGGTCGTCGTCGGCACGCTGCGCGACGTTGTACATGTTCTGGACGCACACCACCGGTGCGATCCGCAGCGCCTCGACGAGCTGCGCGCCCGTGACCGTCGACAGGCCGAGGTGTCGGACGAGCCCCTGCTGCTGCAGACCGGCCAGTGCCTCGAACTGCGGGGCGATGCTCCCCGGTTCCGGGGCGTCGAACCCGCCGACGCGCAGGTTGACGACGTCGAGCTGCTCGACGCCGAGCCGCTCGAGGTTCGCGTGCACGTCCTCGACGAGCTGCTCCGGCTTCCGGGCCGGCGGCCACTGCCCCTTGTCGTTGCGGCGGGACCCGACCTTGGTCACGATGTGGACCTGTTCCGGGTACGGGTGCAGGGCCTCGCGGATGATCTCGTTCGTGACGTACGGGCCGTAGAAGTCCGCGGTGTCGATGTGGGTGATGCCGAGCTCGACCGCCGTGCGGAGGACCCGGACGGCCTCGTCCCGGTCGGCCGGCGGACCGAACACCTGCGGTCCCGCGAGCTGCATCGCGCCGTACCCGAAGCGGGTGACCTCGAGGTCGCCGAGGTCGTAGGTGCCGCCGGGGAGCGTGTTCGTCGTCATGCGTCGACGATGCACCCGTTCGCTCCGGTGTGCCTGGCCGTGGGTGTCCCCTGGTGCCGCCCGGGTGCCGCCCTGGCGCCGCCTTGGTGCCGCGGACTCAGCGCGCCGTGCGGGGCTTCGGGAACGTCGCTCGCATGTGGTCGCTCGTCAGGACGTCGCCGATGCCGATCATGAGCAGCGAGAACAGGATCTGCTCGATCACCATCCAGAAGGGGTAGAGCCCGGGGATCGCGGCGACGACGAGCGTCACGACCGGGAAGATCCTGCTGAACAGGCGGAGTCGCTGGTACGCCCAGTAGTAGCCGAGCTGCGCCCGCCACGCGAACACGTAGAGCGTCAGGGTGATGAGCAGCACGACCGTCGCCCGGAACCACACGGCCCACGCCACCGTCTCCCCGGCACGGGTGAGCAGCACGGCGACGACGATCGCGGCGAGGCCGACGGCGGTCTCGGCGACGAGCAGCCACCGGATCCACCGGAAGGAGCGCACGGTGTCGGGGTGCGCGAGCATGTCCTCGCGGATGACGTAGCCGGCCTGCCGACCGCCGGCCAGGCGGTCGAGGTGCAGCCGGCACCACACACGGTCGGCGAGGGCGGGGAGACTCACCCGTCAATCGTGCCGCATCCGGGCGCTACCCGGGCGACGTCAGTCGACGGGGACCAGCAGGGCGACGCCGAGCACCTCGCCGGAGTCGTCGTCCAGCACCGCCACGGTCCGGACGTCCGCCTCGAGCGACGTGGGATCGGTGACGATCGACGTGTCCCCGGCGACGGCGGGCACCGCCGTGAGCGTGTGCGCGGCTGCGAGCGCCGCCGTGTCGAGGGCGACCTGGCGGGACAGCACGATCCGCAGCGAACGGTGCCCTGGCGGCACGGTGAGGCCCTGCAGGCGGACGGCCACCGACGCGTCCCCCACCCGCTCGATTCGCACGGTCCCGCCGAAGTCGTCGCCGACCGGGAGGATCGGCCCGGCGACCGGCAGCGTGCGTGCGACCCAGTCCTCGACGTCGCGTGGCGTGGCTCGGACCGGCGGCTCCGGGATCGGCGCTCCGAGGGCGTTCGACACCCCGATCGGCGCCGACGGCTGCGGTCGCGTCAGCGCTCGGTCGCGGTCGACACCAGCGTGTCGGTCGACGAGGGCATCACCCCCGCGGGGTGTGCTGACCGTCCACGCGATCCCGACCCCGCCCACGACGACGGCGAGCACCACCAGGACCGTCGCCGGTCCCCGTGGTGCTCGCCGTCGCACGTCGTCCCCCCGGACCGACTACGTGCGCTTCCGGCGCTCGCGCACCCGCATGTTGACGTTGATCGGGGTCCCCTCGAAGCCCCAGACCTCGCGGAGCCGGCGCGTGATGAAGCGTCGGTACTGCGGGTCGAGGAAGGCCGAGGTGAAGAGCACGAACGTCGGCGGCTGGCTCGACGCCTGGGTACCGAACAGGATGCGTGGCTGCTTGCCGCCGCGGACGGGGTGCGGGTGCTCCTGCACGAGCTCGGCGATGAAGGCGTTGACCTTGCCGGTCGGGATGCGGGTGTCCCACGACTCGAGCGCGGTCTCGAGCGCGGGCACGAGCTTCTCGAGGTGCCGGCCGGTGCGGGCGGAGATGTTGACGCGCGGGGCCCAGGCCACGTGGGCCAGGTCCTGCTCGATCTCGCGCTCCAGGTAACGGCGGCGGTCGTCGTCGAGCAGGTCCCACTTGTTGTAGGCGAGGACGAGCGCGCGACCGGACTCGAGCACCAGGTCGATGATGCGGAGGTCCTGCGTCGAGATCGTCTCGGTGACGTCGAGCACGACGACCGCGACCTCGGCCTTCTCGAGGGCCGCGGTGGTGCGGAGCGACGCGTAGAAGTCTGCGCCCTGCTGCAGGTGCACACGCTTCCGGATGCCCGCGGTGTCGACGAAGCGCCAGACCCGGCCGCCGAGCTCGATCTGCTCGTCCACCGGATCGCGCGTGGTGCCGGCGAGGTCGTTGACGACCACGCGCTCCTCACCCGCGGCCTTGTTGAGCAGCGAGCTCTTGCCGACGTTCGGGCGTCCGAGGATCGCGACGCGACGGGGACCGCCGACCTCCTGCTTGGCGACGGCCGACGTGTCGGGGAGCGTCGCGATGATGAGGTCCATCAGGTCCGCGACGCCGCGGCCGTGCAGCGCCGAGACCGGGTGCGGCTCACCGAGGCCGAGGTTCCAGAGCTCGAAGGCGTCGAGGTCGCGGCGCTCGTCGTCCGCCTTGTTGGCGACGACGATGACCGGACGGTCGGTGCCGCGGAGCATCTTCACGACGTGCTCGTCCGTGGCGGTGATGCCGACGGTGACGTCGACGACGAAGAGCACGGCGTCGGCGAGGTCGACCGCCACCTCGGCCTGCGCGGCGACCGAGGCGTTGATGCCGCGGGCGTCGGGCTCCCACCCACCGGTGTCCACGAGCGTGAAGCGCTTGTCGTTCCACTCGGCCTTGTAGCTCACGCGGTCGCGCGTGACGCCGGGGACGTCCTGCACGACGGCTTCGCGCCGACCGATGATGCGGTTGACGAGCGCCGACTTGCCGACGTTCGGGCGACCGACGATCGCGAGCACCGGGTAGGCGGGCAGGTAGTGCACGCCGTCCTCGCCGAGGGCACCGGCGTCGAGGAGCGCGACGTCCTCCTCGTCGAGCTCGTACTCGTCGAGGCCGACGCGGAGCGCGTTCGCGCGCTGCTCCGCCTCGGCTTCGTCGAGTCCGGCGAGCCGCTCACCGAGGGCGTCGTCGTACTCCGGGAAGTCGTCGTTGTCGTGGCTGTCCTGCTGGGCCATGGTGGGGTTCCTCGTGTGCGACCGGAGTCGCGGTGTCGGTGGCCGTTCCCGGCCGGGCCGGTCACCCGGCTGTGGTGACCGGGCGACCCGGTCGTGTGACCGGACGGCGCCCGGTCTGCGTCAGTGCGTGGCCGCTCGGGCCAGGTCGACGACCGCCTGGACGGTCTGGTCGAAGTCGAGGTCGGTGGAGTCGAGCGTCGTGACACCGTCCGCGGCGTTCATGAAGTCGACGACCTTCGCGTCCGCTGCATCCCGGCGAGCGAGTGCGGCGGAGGTCTCGGCGGCCGACTGGGTCGTGACCTCAGCAGATCGCCGAGCCATCCTAACCGACTCGTCGGCCGTCAGCAGGATCCGGACCTCGGCGTCGGGGGCGACGACGGTCGTGATGTCGCGCCCCTCGGTGATGATGCCCTGCCCGTCCGCCTTCCGCATGACCTGGCGGAAGAGCTGGACGAGCCGCTCGCGCACCTCGGGCAGCTTCGCGATGTGCGCCACCGCGGCCGTGACCTCCGGCGTCCGGATGGCCTCGGTCACGTCGGTGTCCCCGACCCGGACGAAGTAGTCGTCGGGGTCGGTGCCGATCGCGTAGTCGAAGGTGTCCCAGCTGGCGAGGACCGCCGACGGGTCGTCGAGGTCGACGCCCTGCTGCAGCGCGTGCCACGCGAGGGCACGGTAGGCGGCGCCGGTGTCCTGGTAGCCGAACCCGAGGGCGCGGGCCGCGGCACGCGAGACGCTGGACTTGCCGCTGCCGGCCGGTCCGTCCACCGCGATGACGGTCTTCGCCACGAACGCGCCCTGGGGCAGCCCGGACGGAACGGGTGCGCTCGTCGAACCGGGCTCGCCACCGCCCTGGCCGTCGAGGCCGCCGGCGATGTCGCCGCCGCCGATGGGTCCGGGCTGGCCGCCCGGGGCCGGCAGCCCGGAGTCGGGGCCGTCCGGTCCGCCGGTGACGCCGGACTGTTCGAGCGCGGTGTTCGTGTCGTCGTTCAGGCCCATGCTGCTGCGATCCTCCATCCGCGACCCTCGAGCTCTTCGACGAGTCGCTGTTCCTGCTCGGGCACGACCGCCACCTCGACGATGCCGATCGGTGCGCCCGGTGAGTGCTCGAGGCGCATGTCCTCGAGGTTGATGCCGATCTCCCCGATGAACGCGAGGAGTGCGGCGATCTGGCCCGGGGTGTCGTCGACGAGGACGACTACCTGGGCGAAGCGCTTGGTCGTGCCGTGCTTGCCCGGCAGGCGCTCGACACCGCGGTTGCCGGCGGCGATCGTCTCGGCGATGGTGCGCGGCGAGCCCTGGCCGTCCGGGTCGTCGAGTGCTCGGAGCACCCGGTCGAGGTCGTCGCGCAGGTCGGCGAGCACCGGTCGGATGTTCGCGGCGTTCGCACCGATGATCTGCACCCAGAGCCCCGGATCGCTCGCGGCGATGCGGGTGACGTCGCGGACGCCGCCGCCCGCGAGGTCGAGCGACCCGTCCGGTGCCTCCTGCAGCCGCGCGGCCATGAGGGTGGAGACGAGCTGGGGCGCGTGCGAGACGTAGGCGACCGCGAGGTCGTGCGCACTCGGCTCCATGGGCACCACCGTCGCACCGACGTCGAGGGCGAGGTCCTCGACCACCGCGGCCCGCTGGTAGGAGATGCCGTCGTGCCCCGCGATGACCCACGGGCGCCCGACGAACAGGTCGGCCCGTGCCGCGGTCGGACCGCTGCGCTCGCGACCGGCCATCGGGTGCGACCCGATGTAGCGCGCGACGTCGGCACCGGCGGCACGCAGGCGCTCGAGCGGCCCGGTCTTCACGCTCGCCACGTCCGTCACGACGGCGCCCGGGAAGGCGGCGAGCTCGCGCTCGACCACCGTCGCCACGACGTCCGGGGGCACCGCCACGACCACGAGCTCCGGCTCGTCGCCCGCTGCGGGACGACGACCGGCGCCGTAGTCCACGGCGAGCGCCAGCGCGGCCGGCGACACGTCATCGAGGACCACGTCGACGCCCTTCTCGCGCAGGGCGAGCCCGATGGAGGCCCCGAGGAGCCCGGCCCCGACGACCCGCACGGGTCCGCGGAGCCGCCGGTCGATGTCCGGTTCGGCGAGCGGGGCGGGGGCGTCGGTCACGCGGTCAGCCTACCGAGGCCTCAGTCGGTGGTCTCCTCGTCCCCGGCGCCCTGTGGAGCGACCTGCGCCTCGCGGGCGATGCGCAGGAGTGCACCGAGCTCGACCGTCGACAGCTCACGGACCCGGCCGACCGGCAGCGAGCCGAGCTGCAGCGGTCCGAAGGAACGCCGGACGAGTTCGAGCACCGGGTGGTCGACGGCCTCGAGCATGCGGCGGACGATGCGGTTGCGCCCCGAGTGCAGGGTGACCTCGACGAGCGACTCGCCGCGCGCCGACTCGAGCAACCGCACCTTGTCCGCGGCGATCGGTCCGTCCTCGAGCTCGACGCCGTCGAGGAGTCGCTGCACGGTACCCGGGTTGACGTTGCCCGCGACCTTCGCGATGTACGTCTTCGCGACGCCGAACGACGGGTGGGCCAGCACGTGCGCCAGGTCGCCGTCGTTCGTCAGGAGCAGCAGCCCCGAGGTCTCCGCGTCGAGCCGGCCGACGTTGAACAGCCGTTCCTCGTACCGGTCGACGAACTCGGACAGGTCGCGCCGGCCCCGCTCGTCCTGCAGGCTCGACACGATCCCGGTCGGCTTGTTGAGGAGCACGTACCGCCGCGAGGTGTCGACCTGCACCGGCACGCCGTCCACCGCGATCGCGTCGGACTCCGGGTCGACCCGACGCCCGAGGGCGTCGACGACCTCGCCGTTGACGGTCACGCGACCCTCGACGATCAGGTTCTCCGCCACCCGGCGGGACGCCACGCCCGCAGCGGCGATGACCTTCTGCAGGCGCTCACCGTCGGCCTGGAGGCTCGGCTCGCCCCCGGTGGGCGCGCTCCCCTCCGTCGCGTCCCAGTCCGGGATGATCGGACGCTCCGGCGTGCCCTCCAGCGGTGCGCCGTGCTCGTCGCGCGCGCCCGCAGGGCGCGGCGTCGTGCGGGCGTCGGCGCCGCGGGGTCCGGCTGCCCGAGCACCTGCTGCTCCCCGAGCACCCGCGCCACCGGGGCGGTCGCCGTTGCGCGCGGTCGTCGTGCCACCGACGTAGCGGCGGCCGTTGTGCCAGACGGTGCTCGGTCGACCGTCCGGGGTCCGGCGGTCCTCGCGCGCCGGGTCGCGGCGGCGGTCATCGCGCCGGTCGTCGCGGCGGTCGTCCCGCCCACGGGAGGCACCGGCAGTCCGGTCGTCACGCCCGCGGTACCCGCCGCGGTCGTCGCGGTCACGGCCGCCGCCCCTGCGGTCGTCGCGCCCGCGGTCGTCACGGCCGCGGTACCCGCTCGTGGAGCGGTCGTCCTCGCGGCGGACGAACCCGCCGTCCCCGCCGCGGCGGTCGTCGTCGCGACTCACGAAGCGGCCGCGGTCACCACTCGGTCGGTCGTCCCGCCCGCGGTACCCACCACGGTCGTCGCCGCCCCGGTACCCGCCGGTGCCGCGATCATCACGACCCCGGTACCCGCCCCGGTCGTCGCCGCCACGGGCGCCGGCCGGACGGTCGTCACGGCCGCGGTACCCACCACGGTCGTCGCCGCCCCGGGCGCCACCGGAACGGTCGTCACGGCCGCGGTACCCACCACGGTCGTCGCCGCCCCGGTACCCGCCGCCGTTCCCACCGGAACGGTCGTCGCGCCCGCGGTACCCACCACGGTCGTCGTTGCTGCGTGCGCGACCGGAACGATCGTCGCGCCCCCGGTACCCGCCGCCGGCTCCACCGGACCGCTCGTCGCGCCCCCGGTACCCACCACGGTCGTCGCCGCCCCGGGTGCCGCCCGGACGCTCGTCGCGCCCGCGGTACCCGCCACCGTTCCCACCGGAACGGTCGTCACGACCCCGGTACCCACCACGGTCGTCGCCCGACCGGCCACCCGCACGAGCGGAGCCGCCGTCGCGGTCGCGGGGCGTGCCTCCCGTCCGGCCACCGTCGCGACCCGACCCGCCGTCGCGACCCGACCCGCCGTCGCGACCCGACCGTCGGGGGCCTCCTCGTCGTTCGTCCTCATACGCGGCCATCGGGGATCCCTTCGTTCTGCTCGAAGCCGCCGACGCCGTCCTCGAGGAGGGGCGAGATGAGCGGCAGCTCGTCGAGCGAGTTGATGCCGAGCTGCTGGAGCAGCAGGTCGGACGTGACGTAGTTGATGGCGCCGGTCTCGGCGTCGGTGAACGACTCCTCGATGAGGCCGCGCGCGACGAGGGTGCGGACGACCCCGTCCACGTTCACCGCGCGGATCGACGCGATCTGCGACCGGGTGATCGGTTGCTTGTAGGCGACGACCGCCAGGGTCTCGAGGGCCGCCTGCGACAGCCGTGCCGGGCGCTCCGCCTCGACGAACTGCTCGACGACGACGTCGAGCTCCCGGCGGACGTAGAACCGCCAGCCGCCGCCGACCTCGCGGAGCTCGAAGCCGCGGCGGACGGTCCCGGCAACGCCGTCGAAGTCCGCGACGAGCCGCTCGATCGCCTGGCGCACGGCCGGGACCGGCGCGCCGACCGCGGCGCCGAGTGACACCAGCGACTGGGGCTCGTCGGCGATCATGAGGATCGCCTCGAGCTGACGGTCGACCGGGAGCTCCGTGCGGGCGTGGCCGGCGTCGCGCAGCTCCTGCTCGATCGCGCGGGCGTCGGCGACCTCGTCCGCTCCCCCGGGTTCGGCGCTCGAGGCGGCGGCGCGTGCGTCATCCGTCATAGTCGGCTCCCAGGTTCGCGAGGCTCTCCTCGGACCAGTCCTCGGCGGTCCACCGGAGTGTCAGCTCCCCCAGCGGTTCGAGCTGTTCGAACGAGATCGACGCGTTCCGGTACAGCTCGAGGATCGCCAGGAAGCGAGCCACCACGATACCCGTCTCCGAGACACCGGCGACCAGCTCGCGGAACGAGACGTCCTCGTCGGCACGGGTCCGGAGGATCGACACGACGATCGCGGCCTGCTCGCGGATGCTCACGAGCGGCGCGTGCAGGTGGTCGAGTCCGACCGTCGGGATCTCCCGCGGGGCGAACGCGAGCGTCGCGATCGCCGCGAAGTCCTGCACGGTCAGGGTCCACACGAGCTCGGGCGTCCGCGCTCGGAAGCGCTCCTCGAGCCGCACCCGGCGGACATGGCGGCGGGACTCCTGCTGCCACTGCTCCCCGAACCACTCGGCGGCCTGCTTGAACGCCCGGTACTGCAGGAGCCGGGCGAACAGCAGGTCGCGGGCCTCGAGCAGGGCGACGTCCTCGGCGTCGACGAGTTCGCCCTGCGGCAGGAGCCCGGCGATCTTCAGGTCGAGCAGGGTCGCGGCGACGACGAGGAACTCGCTGGCCTCGTCGAGCTCGTCGGCGGACTCCGCCTGGCGCACGTACTGGATGAACTCGCCGGTGACCGCGCCGAGCGACACCTCGGTGATGTCGAGCTCGTGCTTCGTGATCAGCGACAGCAGCAGGTCGAACGGGCCGTCGAAGTTGCGCAGCCGGACCCGGAAGCCGGACGGCGTGGTCGCGTCAGGCGACGGCGCCACGCTCGACGAGCTCCCTGGCGAGCGCCCGGTAGGCGTGCGCCGCGGCGTGCTCGGGTGCCGTCTGCGTGATCGGACGTGCCGAGACGGTGGCGTCCGGGAACTTGACGGTCCGGCCGATGACCGTGTCGAGCACGTGGTCGTCGAAGGTCTCGACGACGCGCTCCATGACCTCGCGGGAGTGCAGGGTGCGCGAGTCGTACATGGTCGCGAGGATGCCGTCGAGCCGCAGGGCGGGGTTGAGGCGGTCGCGCACCTTGTCGATCGTCTCGATGAGGAGCGCGACGCCGCGCAGGGCGAAGAACTCGCACTCGAGCGGGATGAGGACGCCGTGCGCCGCGGTGAGCGCGTTGACGGTGAGCAGGCCGAGCGACGGCTGGCAGTCGACGAGGATGAGGTCGTAGTCGTTCGACACCTTGCGGAGCACGCTCGCGAGGATCTGCTCGCGGGCGACCTCGTTCACGAGGTGCACCTCGGCCGCGGACAGGTCGATGTTCGCGGGGATGACGTCGAGCATCGGCACGTTCGTCGGCTGGATGACCTCGCGCGGGTCCTTGACGGCGCCCATGAGCAGGTCGTAGACCGTCGGGATGTCGTGCGTGCGGACGCCGAGGCCGGCGGACAGGGCGCCCTGCGGGTCGAAGTCGACGGCGAGGACCTTGCGGCCGTACTCGGCGAGCGCGGCGCCGAGGTTGATGGACGTCGTGGTCTTGCCGACGCCGCCCTTCTGGTTGCAGAGCGCGATGATGCGAGCCGGGCCGTGACCGTCGAGTTCCTCGGGCACGGGGAACTGCCGCACGGGCCGACCGGTGGGGCCGACCGGGGTCTCGCCGGTGCCGGGGGTGCTCGTCGGGTTCGTCCTCACCCGGTCATCGTACCGGCGTGCCCTGCCCGGCCCGGGCCGCACCGCCGCGGCGCCGCGTCACCGGACCGTCGGACCACCGGACCGCAGCCGGACCGTCGGACGCGAGTCGTGCCTCCCGTCCGGGCCCGGACCGGCGTCACGCTCGCCGCAGCGCCACCCGCATGCTGTCCACCCGGTCGGCGATCACGGCGTCTGCCGTCCAGCGCTGCTGCAGCCGGCCGACCAGGGCCTGCACGTCCGCCTGGTCGAGTCCGGGGTGCAGCGCCAACCCGACGGTCAGTTCGGCGCCCGCGAAGCGGCCGAGGGGGTCGCCGGGCGACAGCTCGACGCGGGCGACCGCCGGTTCGTCGGCGACGGAGTCGGCGAACGCCTGCCCCACCTCCGGGTCCTCGAAGCAGGGCGTCCACGGCAGGTCCTGCCCGATCGCCCACACCGCGGGCCGGCGTAGGACGAACTCGGTCGGTGCCGTCGGGTCGAGGACGACGAGCTGCGTCTCCTCGCTCGCCGCGGCCATCGCCACGCGGCGTGCGTCCGCCGGCACCGGTCGTGCGGTCGCGTCCCAGGAGCGCATCGCCTCGGCCGAGGTGAACGCGGGCATCACGCTGCGGCCGTCGGGTCCGGCGACCGTGACGATCGACAGCTCCTGCGTCTTGTCGACGAGCTTCCCCTCGGCGGTGTGCCCGACGTCACCGGCCTCGGCGACGAGCGGGATGAGCAGCCGGGCCCCGCGCAGCGCCTCGACGACCGCGGCCTGGGACCCGCCCTGCTGCAGGGCCGTGATCGCGGCGACGAGTGCCGGGTCGGCCAGGCCGTCGTCGTCCGCGTAGGCGTCGTCGTGGGCGTCGAAGGTCCGTCCCGCCCAGGGGTTCCCCGCCGAGTCGGCGGCACCGCCCGGGGTGTGGGCGTCGTCGGTCGCGCCCGGCTCCGGCGCCTCGGGTCCGGTGCCGCGCCCGTTCGAGATGCCCGCCACCGCGGCTACTCCGACGCGATGTCGAGGGCGGCCGGCAGGGTGAACGCGCCGGAGTACAGGGCCTTGCCGATGATCGCGCCCTCGAGGCCGTGCGGCACGAGCTCGCGCAGGGCACGGAGGTCGTCGAGCGTCGAGATCCCGCCCGAGGCGACGACGGGCTGGTCGGTGCGGTCGCAGACCTCGCGGAGGAGCTCGACGTTCGGCCCCTGCAGCGTGCCGTCCTTCGTGACGTCGGTGACGACGTACCGGGCGCACCCGGCGGCCTCGAGCCGGTCGAGCACCTCCCACAGGTCGCCGGCGTCCTCGGTCCACCCGCGGCTCGCCAGGGTGGTGCCGCGGACGTCCAGGCCGACGGCGATCTGCTCGCCGTACTCGCCGATGACGCGCGCCGCCCACTCCGGCTTCTCGAGCGCGGCGGTGCCGAGGTTGACGCGGGCGGCCCCGGTCGCGAGCGCGGCCTCGAGGGAGGCGTCGTCGCGGATGCCGCCGGACAGCTCGACCGAGACGCCCTCGACCTCGTGGACCGCCTTCGCGATCAGCCGGCGGTTGTCGCCGCGGCCGAACGCCGCGTCGAGGTCGACGAGGTGGATCCACTCGGCACCCTGGTCACGCCAGGTGCGGGCCGCGGCGACCGGGTCGCCGTACGCGGTCTCGCTGCCGGCCTCGCCCTGGGTGAGGCGGACCGCCTGACCGTCGACGACGTCGACGGCGGGCAGCAGGACGAGGGGCGGGGTGGCGGTGAGGTCGGTCATGGTCCTGTCGGTTCTGTTGCTGGTGCGGTCACGCGGGTGGTCGGGGTCGGCCGGGAGGCACGGCTCGGTTCCGGCGGTGCCGTCGCGTCGGACACGGTGCCGGTCCGGTGTCGGTCCGGGGCAGACGGGTCAGAGCGAGTCGACCCAGTTGCGGAGCAGCCGGATGCCCGGCTCGCCGGACTTCTCGGGGTGGAACTGGGTCGCGGTGAGCGGGCCGTTCTCGACCGCCGCGACGAAGCGTTGCCCGTGCTCGGCCCACGTCAGCCGCGGGGCGCGGAACGGGCCGTAGGCGTCGAGCGGGAAGTCGGTCACGCCGTAGGAGTGCACGAAGTAGAAGCGCTCGTCGCGCAGGCCGTCGAACAGCACGGAGTCCTCCGGTGCCTGGACGGTGTTCCACCCCATGTGCGGCAGCACCTCGGCCCGGATCTCCTCGACGGTGCCCGGCCACTGGCCGAGGCCCTCGACATCCGCGCCGCGCTCCACACCGCGGGCGAACATGACCTGCATGCCGACGCAGATGCCGAGCACCGGTCGCCCGCCGGCAAGGCGGTGGTCGACGATCTCGCCGCCGCGCACCCCCTCGAGCTGGTCGACGACCGCGGCGAACGCGCCCACGCCCGGGACGAGCAGGCCGTCCGCGCGCAGGGCCTCCTGCTTGTCGGCGGTGAGCGTCACGTCGGCACCCGCGCGCTCGAGCGCCTTCGCCGCCGAGTGGACGTTGCCCGACCCGTAGTCGAGGACGACGACGTTCGGCCTGGCGCTCACAGTGCGCCCTTCGTGGACGGGATGCCGTCGACGCGCGGGTCGAGTTCGACGGCGCGGCGCATCGCCCGGGCGAAGGCCTTGAACTCCGCCTCGGCGATGTGGTGCGGGTCGCGACCGCCGAGGACGCGGACGTGCACGGTGATCCCGGCGTTGAACGTGATCGCCTCGAACACGTGCCGGACCATCGACCCGGTGAAGTGGCCGCCGATGCGGTGGAACTCGAAGCCGTCGGGCTCGCCCGAGTGCACGAGGAACGGACGGCCGGACACGTCGACCACGGCCTGCGCCAGGGCCTCGTCGAGCGGGACGAGCGCATCGCCGTAGCGACCGATGCCCGACCGGTCGCCGAGTGCCTGCTTGAGGGCCTGCCCGAGCACGATGCCGGTGTCCTCGACGGTGTGGTGCACGTCGATGTCGGTGTCCCCGGTCGACCGCACCCGCAGGTCGATCAGCGAGTGCTTGCTGAAGGCGGTCAGCATGTGGTCGAAGAACGGCACGCTCGTCGAGACGTCGGACGAACCGGTGCCGTCCAGGTCGAGCGACAGCTCGATGCTCGACTCGCTCGTGCTCCGGCTGATCGAGGCGGTGCGGGCGGTCATGCGTCAACCCTAACCGGCGGCTGCACGGCGGCCACGCGGCGCATGGCCTCGAGGAACGCCGTGGTCTCCTCCTCGGTCCCCGCGCTCACCCGCAGGTGGTTCGGGATGCCGAGGTCGCGGACGATGACGTCCTGCTCGAGGAGCGCCTCGAACGCGGCGTTCGGGTCCGCGACACCACCGAAGAGCACGAAGTTCGACCACGTCTCGTAGGTGCGGTACCCCATCGCCCCGAGCTCGGTGACCATCCGGTCACGCTGGCGCTTGATGTCGTCGACCATCGCGAGCATCGCCGGGGCGTGCCGGAGCGCGGCGATCGCGGCGGCCTGGGTGAGCGCGGACAGGTGGTACGGCAGGCGGACGAGTCGGAGGGCGTCGACCACCGCCGGGTCGGCAGCCAGGTAGCCGACGCGGGCACCGGCGAACGCGAAGGCCTTGCTCATCGTGCGGGACACGACCAGTCGCGGTCGTCCCGGCAGCAGGGTGATGGCGCTCGGCGCGTCGGCGGGCATGAACTCCGCGTAGGCCTCGTCGACCATGACGATGCCGTCCGTCGCGTCGTAGGCGGCACGGATCGTCTCGATGTCGAGCGGGGTGCCCGTGGGGTTGTTCGGGCCGCAGAGGAAGACGATGTCCGGACGGTGCTCGGCGATGGCCGCGACCACCGTCTCCGGGGCGATGCGGAACTCGTCGTCGCGCTGCGCCGCGATCCACCGCGTGCCGGTGCCGGCGGCGAGGATCGAGTGCATCGAGTACGTGGGCGGGAAGCCGAGCACCGAGCGGCCAGGACCGCCGAAGGCCTGGAGGAGCTGCTGCAGGACCTCGTTGGACCCGTTCGCCGCCCAGAGCTGCTCCGGGGTCAGCTGCTGGTCCGCCGTGAGGCCGCCGTTCAGGTACGCGGTCAGCGACCGACGCAGCTCGGTGAACTCGCGGTCCGGGTACCGGTTGACGGTGGCCAGGGCCTGCCGGATCGAGGCCACGATGTCCTCGGCGACGTCCTCGGGCACGGGATGCGTGTTCTCGTTGACGTTGAGCTGCACGCGCACGTGCTTCTGCGGAGCGCCGTAGGGGCTCTGCCCACGGAGGTCGTCGCGGATCGGGAGGTCTTCGAGCGAGGTTGCCACCGATCCATCGTAGGCCGGGCCCCGTGTGCGGCGACCGGCCGTCCGGACGGTGGGCCGTGCCGGCCAGGGTCCGCCGGGCTGGAGGCTGCGGTCAGTCGCCAGTCGTGTACTTCGCGGGGATGGCGATCTGCTCGCCGGCCTGCAGCGAGGACCCGTCCAGCGCGTTGAGGCTCACGACGTCCTGCACGAAGTCGCGCGGGTCGGCCTGCGGCGCGGTCTCCTCGGCGAGCTGCCAGAGCGTCTCGCCCGGCTGGATCGTCACGGTGTCGAAGTGCACGGGCTCGCCGGCGCGGGAGGAGTCTCCGGCCGAGGCCTGACCGCCGTTGAGCACGGACAGGGCGACGATCACGAAGACCGGGAGCGCGACGAGCGTCGTCAGGACGATGCGGCCGCGGCGCGTGATGCGCAGGCGCGTACGGACGGCGGGCGTCGCGGTGCGCTGGTCAGCGATGGCCATGGTGCTCATGTCGTTCTTGCCTTCCCGTTCGGAGGAACCGAAGTCGTGTACCGAACATAGTTTCGAATCCGACCCCACACAAGTCCCAGGAAGGAATCTGTGGGGGATTTCTTGCCGACACGCTCGAACAGGTGTTTGTCCGGCCCGCGCCGGTCGGATACTGTTTCGATCGACTGGGACGAGTCAAGCGGAGACCACCGACATTCCCGCCCGACCGCCCGGCACCGACGAAGGGCGACACGACGTGGCGGACGAACTGCGGGTCCAGAAGCCGTTGACGGCGAAGCAGCAGGCGATCCTCGACGCGATCCGCGCGTCGATCGCCAGCCGGGGCTACCCGCCGAGCATGCGCGAGATCGGCGACGCCGCCGGACTGTCGTCGCTGTCGAGCGTCTCGCACCAGCTCGGTCAGCTCGAGCTGGGCGGGTGGATCCGCCGCGACCCGAACCGACCCCGTGCGCTCGAGGTCCTCGTCGACGAGCCCACCCCGGACGTCGACACCCCCGATGTCGACGCGACCACCCTCGTGCCGCTGGTCGGGCGGATCGCGGCCGGTGTCCCGATCACGGCCGAGCAGCACGTCGACGAGATCGTGCCGCTCCCCCGTCAGCTCGTCGGGACGGGCGACCTCTTCATGCTCAAGGTCGTGGGCGAGTCGATGATCGACGCCGCGATCTGCGACGGGGACTGGGTGGTCGTCCGCTCGCAGCAGACGGCGGACAACGGGGACATCGTCGCCGCGATGCTCGACGAGGAAGCGACCGTGAAGGTCTTCCGCCAGCGGGACGGCCACACGTGGCTGCTCCCCCGCAACACCGCGTTCGAGCCGATCCTCGGCGACGCGGCCACCGTGCTCGGCAAGGTCGTGGCGGTGCTGCGCTCGATCTGACGCCGGAACGACGCGGAGCAGCCCGCGCCACGGACTTCCGTGGCGCGGGCTGCTCCGCGTTGTGCGCAGTCACGCCGGACCGTCCGGCGGCGCGACGTGAGCAGGCGACCGCCTGCGGGACTAGGCCGTCGCGACCGGCGCGACCACGAACGGGTCGAGCTCGGCGACCTGGCGCTGGAACACCCGCACCCGCAGTCGCGTGCCGTCCTCGACGTAGTCGGTGGACTCGACCGCGCCCGCGTCGTGCAGCGAGGACACGAGGTCACCGCGGTCGTACGGCACCACGACGGTGAGCTCGACGTCCGGTTCGGGCAGACGCGCCTCGATCGCGGCGAGCAGCTCGGGCACGCCCTCGCCCGTGCGGGCGGACACGAACACCGCGTCCGGCACGAGCCCGACGAGCACGAGGCGCTGCGCCTCGTCGATCAGGTCCGCCTTGTTGAACGCGACGACCTCGGGGATGTCCCGCGCGCCGACGTCGCCCATCACGTCGCGGACCGTCGCGAGCTGCGCGGCGGGGTCCGGGTGCGACCCGTCCACCACGTGCACGATGACGTCGGCCTCGCCGACCTCCTCGAGGGTGGACCGGAAGGCCTCGACGAGCTGGTGCGGGAGGTTCCGCACGAAGCCGACGGTGTCGACGAACGTGAACTCGCGGCCGGCGCTGCTCTCGGTGCGGCGCACGGTGGCGTCGAGCGTGGCGAACAGCTGGTTCTGCACGAGCACGCCCGCGCTCGTCAGCCGGTTCAGCAGCGACGACTTGCCGGCGTTCGTGTAGCCGGCGATCGCGACGCTCGGCACCTCGTTGCGGTGCCGGTCCGCGCGCTTGGCCTCGCGCGCCGGACGGAAGCCGGCGATCTGCCGACGCAGCTTCGACATGCGCGTGTTGATGCGGCGGCGGTCGAGCTCGATCTTCGTCTCACCAGGACCACGCGAACCCATGCCCGCACCGCCCGAGACCTGACCACCGGCCTGGCGGGACATCGACTCACCCCAACCGCGCAGACGCGGGAGGAGGTACTGGAGCTGCGCGAGTTCGACCTGCGCCTTGCCCTCGCGGGTGGTGGCGTGCTGGCTGAAGATGTCGAGGATCACCGCGGTGCGGTCGATCACCTTGACCTTCACCACGTCCTCCAGCGCGCGGCGCTGCGACGGCGCGAGCTCGGTGTCGGCCACGACAGTGTCGGCCCCGGTGGCCTTGACGACCATCGCGAGCTCCTCGGCCTTGCCCTTGCCGAGGTACGTGGCGGGGTCGGGGTTCGGTCGGCGCTGCAGCAGCCCGTCGAGCACCACGGCGCCCGCGGTCTCGGCGAGTGCGGCCAGCTCGCGCAGGGAGTTCTCGGCGTCCTGCGCGTCGCCCTGGGGGTACACGCCGATGAGGACGACCCGCTCGAGCCGGAGCTGCCGGTACTCGACCTCGGTGACGTCCTCGAGCTCGGTGGAGAGACCGGTGACTCGGCGCAGGGCCGCGCGGTCCTCACGCTCGTACTGGTCGCCGTCGCCGGACCAGCCGTGCTCGTCGACCGATCGTGTCTGGATGGCCTGGGCCGGAGCGAAGATCGCCGACGTCGCCCGGGTCTCGGCATTGCGGAGGACGCGTTCCACGACACCTTCGGCGCTGTCGTCGGATCGTCCGTCGTTCATGGTGGTTTCCGTCATCTTCTCCACAGGGTACCGCCGCCACGCCCGGGACACACGGGTGCACCGGTACGGTTCTTCCATGGCGAACGACCACTACTTCTCCGCCGATCCCTCGTCGGAGGTGCGGGAGCGCCAGGTGCACGTCACGCTCGCGGGTCGACCGCTCACCCTGTCGACCGCCGCCGGCGTCTTCAGCCCGGACGGCCTCGACCGCGGGACGCGGGTCCTGCTCGGCTCGGTGCCGCCGCCGGCGGCCGAGGGCGCGCTGCTCGACGTCGGCTGCGGCTGGGGACCGATCGCGATCACGATGGCGCTGGAGTCGCCCGGCGCCGCCGTGTGGGGTGTCGACGTCAACCAGCGGGTGCTCGGCCTGGCGCGGGCGAACGCCGCCGCCGCCGGCGCGACGAACGTGACCGTCGCCCTGCCCGACGAGGTCCCGGCGGACCTGCGGTTCCGGACGATCTGGTCGAACCCGCCCATCCGCGTGGGCAAGGACGAGCTGCACGCGATCCTGCTGACCTGGCTCCCCCGGCTCGAGGTCGGTGGGGACGCCTGGCTCGTCGTGTCGAAGGACCTCGGCGGGGACTCCCTGCAGCGGTGGCTGCGGGAGACGCTCGACGACGGCTTCCAGGTCGCACGGGCGACGACGGACAAGGGCTTCCGCGTCATCCGGGTCCACCGCACGGCGCCGTAGCACCGACACCGGGGCGCACCGACGCGGCAGCAGCGCCGTGACCGGGCCCCGGCGCCGTCTCAGACCGTCAGGTCGCCCGAGAACACCAGCTCCGCCGGTCCGGCGAGCGCCACGTGCTCGCCGTCCTCCGCCGCGAACATCCGCACGGTGACCACCCCGCCCGGCACCCGCACGCGCCAGGTGTCCGGCGCCGACGACCCCGCCCAGTACCGCGTCGCGAGCGCCGCCGCGACCGCGCCCGTCCCGCAGGACAGCGTCTCGCCGCTCCCGCGCTCGTGCACGCGCATGGTGATCTCGCCGACCCCGTCCTTGACGAGCGGGTCGCCCGGCAGCACGAATTCGACGTTCGCCCCGGCCGCCGGCGCCGGGTCGAGCACGGGCACGTAGGTCAGGTCGACCTCGGCGAGCTCGTCCTCGGTCGCGACGGCGACGACCACGTGCGGGTTGCCGACGTCGATGCCGATCCCGGGGCGCGCACCGTCGAGCTCCTTCGCCCGGACCATGACGTCGTCCGCGCCGCCGCCCTCGATCCCGAGGTCCCACCGGCCGAGGTCGGCCGAGAAGCCGTTCGTCGTGCGCTGCACGTCGACGAGCCCCTTGCGGCTGCCGACCGTGAGGGTCTCCCCCGGTGCGAGGTCGACGAGCCCGGACTCGGTGAGGTACCGGGCGAAGACACGGATGCCGTTGCCGCACATCTCGGCGACCGAGCCGTCGGCGTTGTGGTAGTCCATGAACCAGGTCGCGGCGGGCTCGACGGCGACGAGCGGGCGCCCCTCCGGGATCGCGTCGGAGCGCACCGCGCGGATGACCCCGTCGGCGCCGACGCCGAAGCGCCGGTCGGCGATGGCGCGGATGCGCTCCGGGGTCAGGTCGACCGTGGCGTCGGGGTCGGCGAACAGGACGAAGTCGTTGCCCGTCCCCTGGCCCTTCGTGAAGTGCAGCTCGGTCACGGCACGATCCTACGGGCCGCGGCCCGCAGCCCGGCGACGTCGGTCCCGCTGACGTCGAGCACCTCGGCGTCGTACCGCTTGAACCACGAGACCTGCCGGCGGGCGTACTTCCGGGTGGCGACGGCGGTCGCGTCGACGGCCTCCTCCGACGTCGCCTGGCCGTGCAGGACGTCGAGCGCCTGCGAGTACCCGATCGCGGCCCGTGCGGTGCGCCCCTGTTCGAGCCCGTCGGCCCGCAGGGCGTCCACCTCGTCGACGAGCCCGTCCCGGAACATGCGTGCCGCGCGCGCGTGGAGCGACGCGACGAGCTCGCTCCGCTCGCGGTGCAGGTGCACCACCCGGGCGGCTCGCCAGGGACGCGGCGCGGACGGGAGGCGCGGGGTCACGACCTCGGACCGGCTCGCGATCTCGACGGCGCGGACGAGGCGACGCGGGTTGCGCACGTCGACCTCGGCGGCGGCGGCCGGGTCGAGGGCGCGGAGCCGTGCGAGGAGCGCGTTCGGTCCGTGCTCGGCGTGCTCGCGCTCGAGTTCGGCGCGGAGCTCCGGGTCGGTCCCCGGGAACGCGAGGTCGAAGAGGACCGCGGAGACGTACAGGCCGCTGCCCCCGACGAGCACCGCCGTGCCGCCGCCCGCGGTGATCCGCTCGACGTCCGCCCGGGCGTCGCGCTGGTACGCGGCGACGCTCGCCTCGTCCGTGACGTCGAGCACGTCGAGCTGGTGGTGCACGATGCCGCGGCGTTCGTCCTCCGACAGCTTCGCGGTGCCGATGTCCATGCCGCGGTACAGCTGCATCGCGTCGGCGTTGACGATCTCGGCGGGGCGACCGGCGTCCCGGAGGTGCTCCGCGATCGTCAGGGCGACCTCGGACTTGCCCGTGCCGGTCGCACCGACGACGGCGATCAGGTCCGGCAGGTCGTCCGGGGTCGCCGCCGCTGCCGCCTCAGCGCCCGACACGGAGGCTCGGCAGACCGAGCGACACCGGCCGCGGACCCGCACCCGCCGCGGCGGGGGTGGGCACGCCGCAGCTCTCGGCCTCGGCCCGGTCCCACGCGTCGCCTGCGCGGGTGCGGCGGATCCGCAGCGGCCCGTCGTTGTCGGCGATGAGGAAGTGCGGGGCTGCTCGCGTGACCTCGACGGTGACGACGTCGCCGGGACGGGGCACGTCGGACCCCTGCGGGACGGCGAAGTGCACGAGTCGGGAGTCCTCGGCGCGTCCGGACAGCCGGTGCGTCGTGTCGTCCTTCTTGCCCTCGCCGGTCGCGACGAGGACCTCCACGCTCCGACCGACCTGCTTCGCGTGCTCCTCGGCGGTGATCCGGTCCTGCAGCGCGATGAGCCGGTCGTAGCGCTCCTGCACCACCTCCTTCGGCAGCTGGTCGGGCATCGTCGCCGCGGGGGTGCCGGGGCGGATGGAGTACTGGAAGGTGAAGGCGGAGGCGAACCGCGACTGCTCGACGACGCGGAGCGTGTCCGCGAAGTCCTCCTCCGTCTCACCGGGGAAGCCGACGATGATGTCCGTCGAGATGGCGGCGTGCGGGATCCGGGCACGCACGCGGTCGAGGATGCCGAGGAACCGCTCGCTGCGGTAGCTGCGGCGCATGGCCTTGAGGATCCGGTCGGAGCCGGACTGCAGGGGCATGTGCAGCTGCGGCATGACGTTCGGCGTCTCCGCCATCGCGTCGATCACGTCGTCGGTGAAGGCGGCCGGGTGCGGGCTCGTGAAGCGGACGCGCTCGAGCCCCTCGATCTGGCCGGCGGCGCGGAGCAGCTTGCCGAAGGCCTGCCGGTCGCCGAACTCGACGCCGTACGAGTTCACGTTCTGCCCGAGCAGCGTCACCTCCACGGCACCGTCGTCGACGAGCGCCTGGATCTCGGCGAGCACGTCACCCGGACGGCGGTCCTTCTCCTTGCCCCGGAGCGACGGCACGATGCAGAACGTGCACGTGTTGTTGCACCCGACCGAGATGGACACCCACCCGCTGTGCGTCGAGTCGCGCTTCGTCGGCAGCGTCGACGGGAAGACATCGAGGGCCTCGAGGATCTCGATCTGCGCCTCGTCGTTGTGCCGTGCCCGCTCGAGGAGCGTCGGCAGCGACCCCATGTTGTGCGTGCCGAAGACGACGTCCACCCAGGGCGCCTTCTCGAGGATGACGTTCTTGTCCTTCTGCGCCAGGCACCCGCCGACCGCGATCTGCATGCCGGGGTGCTCGCGCTTGATGCCGGCGAGCTGCCCGAGGTTGCCGTAGAGGCGGTTGTCCGCGTTCTCGCGCACCGCGCACGTGTTGATCACGACGACGTCCGCCTGGCCGCCGTCCGCTGCCACGTACCCCGCCGCTTGGAGCGACCCGCTCAGACGCTCGGAGTCGTGCACGTTCATCTGGCACCCGTGGGTGCGGACCTCGTAGGTGCGGGGGCGGGCTGC
The DNA here is from genome assembly GCF_040685235.1 of Curtobacterium sp. NPDC089185. NCBI lineage: Bacteria > Bacillati > Actinomycetota > Actinomycetes > Micrococcales > Microbacteriaceae > Curtobacterium > Curtobacterium sp. NPDC089185. The sequence goes on from NZ_JBFBHK010000001.1 coordinate 62,554, forward strand.
GACGGTGGCCATGATCGTCCAGTGTAGGTCGGCCGCAGCCCCCGACGGCGCTACTCGAAGCGGACGCTGCCGCCACCGGACGGCGGCCGGCGGGACGGTCCGTCGAGGGCACGCTGCACGGCAACCCGCACGACGCCCGACCCGTAGCCCTTGCGCATGAGGAACCCGCTGAGCCGGCGTTCGGCGGTCGCACGGTCGAGCCCGCGGAGCTGCCCGGCACGCTTCTGCGCGAGCTCGATCGCCCGCACGAACTCGTCGTCGGCGTCGTCCTCCGCGGCGTCCAGGGCGGCGTCGATGGCCGCCTGGTCGATGCCGCGGCGACGGAGTTCCGCGACCACGCCCTGCCGCCCGAGCCCCTTGCGTTCGTGGAGCCGGTCGACCAGGTCGGTCGCGAGCGCGACGTCGTCGAGCAGGCCGACGCGGACGAGCCGGGCGACCTCGTGCTCCACGACGTCGGCGTCGAGGTCCTGTCCGCCGAGGAGCTTCCGCATCTCGGACTCGCTCACGCCCTTGCGCCCGAGTGCGCGCATGCTCACCCGCTCGGCGTCGGCACGCTGCTCGTCGATCGGCCGCGGCGCGTCGGCCGGGTCGATCTCGTCACCGCTGCCGATGGCGAACACCGAGGCGCCCGTGGCGTCCGCCGTGTCGGAGTCGTACCCGCGCTGTTCGGCGCGCGCGCTCCGTCCCGAGCCGTCGCCGACGACGGGCGACAGCCACTCGGCCTGGGCGTGCTGCCCGCGCAGCGGCACGACCTCCGGGGCGTCGGCGGAGTCGTCGACCTCGGGCACGGACACGGGGCGGAGTCCGGTGGCCGTGTCGTCGGTCGCCGGATCGTCGTCGGGCGACGACGTCGCCTCGACGTCCTGCGGTCCGTCCGGATCCGTGTCCGGCGCGGGGCGACCACGGCGGGACCGGGCACCGAACAGGTTGGTGACCGGTGCCAGGCCCTCGCCGTGGTCGGGTGCGTCCGTCACGCGCCCTTGCGCTCCGCGAGCTTCGGAGCGATCGACTCGACCGGCGCGTCACCGGCGTCGGCCTTCGCGCCACCGACACCGAGCTTCGCGAGGATCTTGCCCTCGATCTCGGCAGCGGTGTCCGGGTTCTGGATGAGGAACGAGCGCGAGTTCTCCTTGCCCTGGCCGAGCTGGTCGCCGTCGTACGTGTACCAGGCGCCCGACTTCTTCACGATGCCGTGGTCGACACCGAAGTCGAGCAGCGAGCCCTCTCGCGAGATGCCCGTGCCGTAGAGGATGTCGAACTCCGCCTGCTTGAAGGGCGGCGCCATCTTGTTCTTGACGACCTTGACGCGGGTGCGGTTACCGACCGCGTCGGTGCCGCTCTTCAGCGTCTCGATGCGTCGGATGTCGAGTCGGACGGAGGCGTAGAACTTCAGCGCCTTGCCGCCGGCGGTCGTCTCCGGGCTGCCGAAGAACACACCGATCTTCTCGCGCAGCTGGTTGATGAAGATCATCGTGGTCTGCGTCTGGTTCAGCCCACCCGCGAGCTTGCGGAGCGCCTGCGACATGAGGCGCGCCTGCAGACCCACGTGCGAGTCACCCATCTCGCCCTCGATCTCGGCGCGGGGCACGAGCGCGGCCACCGAGTCGACGACGATCAGGTCGATCGACCCGGAACGGACGAGCATGTCGGCGATCTCGAGCGCCTGCTCACCGGTGTCCGGCTGCGAGACGAGCAGGGCGTCGATGTCGACACCGAGCTTCTTGGCGTACTCCGGGTCGAGCGCGTGCTCGGCATCGATGAAGGCCGCGATGCCACCGGCGCGCTGCGCGTTGGCGATGGCGTGCAGGGTCAGGGTCGTCTTACCCGACGACTCCGGGCCGTAGATCTCGATGATGCGCCCGCGGGGCAGCCCGCCGATGCCGAGCGCGACGTCGAGTGCGACCGAACCGGTCGGGATGGTGGCGACGGGGGCGCGCTCGTCGGAGCCGAGGCGCATGACCGTGCCCTTGCCGAACTGCCTGTCGATCTGGGCGAGAGCGGTCTCGAGGGCCTTCTCGCGGTCTGCCGGTGAGGGCATGGGGTGCTCCTTCGTGCTCGGTGTCGGCTGCCTGTAGGCTGTCGCGCTCACACCGGCCGGTGCTGCAGGGCCGGGGGTCGAGCGACAAGGCGTCGGGCTGTTCCCGATGACTCCGAACCTAGGGCGGGCCACCGACATCACTGCCCGTGACCGCGCGACCTGTGGACCGAGGTCAGGACAGCGCCGTTGTGCAGGAACCTAGCACCTATCGAACACGCGTTCGAGCAACACGCCGAACAGACGTTCGGACGCGGCCTGGGGTCGCCGAGCTCAGTCGCGCGGCTCCGCGAGCCCCTTGCCGTGCCGCTTGTCGAGGGGGACGTCCTGCGAGTCGCAGAGCGCCTCCCACACCCGCCGGGCGTCGATGCCGGCGTCGAGCGCGTCCGCGGCCGAGCGACCACCGAGGTCCTCGAGCACGACGTCGCGCGACACCACGGCGCCGTAGGCCTCCCCGAACACCTGGTCGACGGCTCGCCAGAACTCACTCACGCGCATCGGACCAGCGTAACGACGAACGCCCCCGCCGGCGGACCGGCGAGGGCGTTCGTGTGCAGCGGTGCGTCAGCGCACCGCGAGGTCGTTGTCGAACTCGGCGACGAGGTCGTCGGGCAGCGTGTCGGGGACCGCGGTGAGTCCCTCGACGACCGCGAGACGGTCTCCGACCTCACGCATGATGGTCGAGATCGGGGTGTCGAGTGCGTCGGCCACCGATGCGAGGATCTCGGAGCTGGCCTCCTTCTGACCACGCTCCACCTCGCTGAGGTACCCGAGAGCAACGCTGGCCTTGGACGCGACCTGACGGAGGGTCCGGCCCTTCTGCAAGCGGAAGTCCCGCAGCACGTCGCCGATCTCCTGACGAACGAGAACCATGTGGACTCCTCCTCTCTGTCGTCTCCGCGCCCGCCCCGGTCCCGGTGACCTTGGTCGGGTTCAGCAACAGTAGCGTTGCCGTTCGCAGCATGCTAACCACGGCAACTGCTGTCCTGCTGGAGATTGCGTGGGATGTAACCCAGTGGCAACAGGGCCTATTCCCCGCTGCCGACCTCGGCCGACATCCGTGTCAGGAGTTCGGAGACGGTGGCCTCGCGGATTGCTCCGCGGTCCCCGTCGAGGTGCAGTTCGACGGCCTCGGCGCGCTCGGCGGACGCGATGCCGACGAAGACCGTGCCGACGGGCTTGCCGTCCTGCGGGTCCGGCCCGGCGACACCCGTGGTGCTGATCCCCCACGTCGCCGGTCGACCGTCGACCGCCACGGCGGTGCGGACGCCCGCGGCCATCTGGCGCGCCACCTCCGGGTCGACCGCCCCGTTCGCCGCGAGCAGCTCGGCGGAGACCCCGAGGAGCGTCGTCTTCACCGGTGTGGCGTACGCGACGACGCCGCCGTGCACGACGGCGCTGGCCCCCGGCACGCCGACGAGCGTCGCGACGACGAGTCCACCGGTCAGCGACTCGGCGACGCCGACGGTCTCGCCCCGCGCGGTCAGTCGCGCGACGAGCGTCCGCGCCACCGCTGCCAGGTCGCCGTCCGTGCCGGAGCCCGTGGCGGTCATGCGCCCGTGCGGTTGTGCTTCCACGCCTGCCACAGGTAGTCGGCACCGCTGAGCACGGTCGCCAGCAGCGCCGCCGTCATGAGGATGCCGTTGACCCAGTGCGCCAGGTCACCGACCACGTTCCACCACGGGAACAGCGCGAGGGTGATCGCCACGGCCTGCAGCACGGTCTTGATCTTGCCGCCGCGGCTCGCCGGGATGACCCGGTCGGACAGCACCGCGAACCGGAAGACGGTGATGCCGATCTCGCGGACCATGATGAGGACCGTGACGATCCAGGGCAGCTCGCCGAGGATCGAGAGGGCGACGAGGGCTCCCCCGATGAGCACCTTGTCGGCGATCGGGTCCACGAGCTTGCCGAAGTCGGTCACCAGGTTCTGACGGCGGGCGATGATGCCGTCCGCGCTGTCCGTGACGATCGCGACGACGAACACGACCGCGGCCCACACGCGCAGCGACGTGTCCTGGCCGCCGTCGGCGAGCAGCATCACGAAGAAGAGGGGCGCCATGAGGATGCGCACCACCGTGATGACGTTCGCGACGTTCGCCGTCGAGGCCGGGCCCTCCCCCTTGCGGAGGAGCCGTCCGCGCCACGGGAACCGTGCGCCGTGTGTGGTCTCCGAGCTGGTCATGCGCTCACTCCCTGCCCGTCAGGCCCCATGCGTCCTCGTCCGGACCCTCGTCCTCGACCTCAGGGTACCCGCGGGTCATGTCCGCCACCGGGTCCGAGCCGTACCGGTCGTCGTCGGCGCCGGCCGTGCCGGAGGCCACCACGCTCGCAGCCGCACCCGACCCGTCGGCGGGTGCCGGGCCTCCCGACCCGACCGGCGCGGACGCCGCGGCCGGCGGCTCCTCGCCGCGGAGCTTGGCGAGCACGCCCGGCAGCTGGTCGGGCGTGACGAGCACGTCGCGGGCCTTCGACCCCTCGGACGGGCCGACGATGTCGCGGGACTCCATGAGGTCCATGAGGCGTCCGGCCTTCGCGAACCCGACGCGGAGCTTGCGCTGCAGCATCGACGTGGAGCCGAACTGCGTCGAGACGACCTGCTCGACCGCCGCGAGCAGGAGCTCGAGGTCGTCGCCGATGTCGGCGTCGATCTCCTTGCGCTCGACCACGGCCTGGACGTCCTGGCGGTACTCGGGTCGGGCCTGCCGGGTGACGTGCGCGACGACCTCGGCGACCTCGCTCTCCTGCACCCAGGCGCCCTGCACGCGCACGGCCTTCGACGACCCCATGGGCAGGAAGAGCCCGTCGCCCTGCCCGATGAGCTTGTCGGCACCCGGCTGGTCGAGGATGACCCGGGAGTCCGTGACGCTCGTGACCGCGAAGGCCACGCGCGACGGCACGTTGGCCTTGATGAGGCCGGTGATGACGTCGACCGACGGGCGCTGCGTGGCGAGCACGAGGTGGATGCCGGCGGCACGCGCGAGCTGGGTGATGCGGACGATCGACTCCTCGACGTCGCGCGGCGCGACGAGCATGAGGTCCGCGAGCTCGTCGACGACGACGAGCAGGTACGGGTACGGCTTGAGCTTCCGCTCGCTGCCCGCGGGCAGCACGATCTCGTCGTTCCGGACGGCCTTGTTGAAGTCGTCGACGTGCCGGAAGCCGAACGACGCGAGGTCGTCGTACCGCATGTCCATCTCCTTCACGACCCACTGCAGCGCCTCGGCCGCCTTCTTCGGGTTCGTGATGATGGGGGTGATGAGGTGCGGCACACCCGCGTAGATCGAGAGCTCGACGCGCTTCGGGTCGACGAGGACCATGCGGACCTCGGACGGCTTCGCGCGCATGAGCAGCGAGGTGATCATCGAGTTGATGAAGACCGACTTGCCGGAACCGGTCGAACCGGCGACGAGCAGGTGCGGCATCTTCGCGAGGTTCGCGACGACGAAGCCGCCCTCGACGTCCTTGCCGACGCCGATGGTCATCGGGTGCTTCGACTTCGTGGCGGCGCCGGACCGGAGCACGTCGCCGAGGGAGACGATCTCGCGGTCCGTGTTCGGGATCTCGACGCCGATCGCGCTCTTGCCCGGGATCGGCGACAGGATCCGGACCTCGTTCGAGGCGACGGCGTAGGAGAGGTTCTTCGACAGGGCCGTGACGCGCTCGACCTTGACGCCCGGGCCGAGCTCGATCTCGTACCGGGTCACCGTCGGCCCTCGCGAGAAGCCGGTGACCTTCGCGTCGACCTTGAACTCGGTGAGCACGCCGGTGATCGCGGCGACGATGTCGTCGTTGGCCTGGCTCCGGGCCACCGAGGGCGTCCCGGCGCTGAGCGTCGTGGCCGCGGGCAGGCGGTACGGGGCGGCCGGGTCCTCGTCGGCGGCGTCGGCCGACGGCAGCCCCTCGGACGCCGGCTCGGGCGCGGTCGGCGAGACCACGGGCCCGGTGCCGCTCGGGACGACGGCGGCCTCGGGGCGTGCGACCGCGGCGGGCTGCTCGGGGACGGGCGTGCCGAAGTCGCGCAGGGCCTGCTCGGCGACGGCGAGGTCCTGCTCGACCTCCGCCGCCCCGTGCACGGTGTCCTGCTCGGCGGAGTCGTTGAGGTTGACCGAGGCGGGCTCGGCCGGGGTGTGGTCGACGAGCCCGGCGGCCGCGCCCGCGTTCTGGGACGCCGCGGCAGCACCCGCGCTCGCACCGGCAGCCGGGGCGGCCGGCGCACCCGCCGCGGGCAGGACGGGGCTGTCGTACGCCGGGTCCTCCTCGCGCCCGGACTTGTTCCGGCGCCACCAGGGGATCGTGTTCTCGGCCTCGTCGCCGTCGGCGGCGGCCCGCTCGTCCTCGAACCCGATGTCCTCGAACAGCGGGAAGTCGGTCTGGTCCTTCGTCCGGCGCTTCGACGTCCGGGCACGCGGGGCCGCCGGCGCCGGGGCGTCCTCGGCGTCGACCTCGGCCGCGTCGACCGGCGCGGGCGCACCGAACAGGTACGCGTAGAGCTCGTGGAGTCGCCGACCGGTCTTGTTCGGCGGCGTCTTCGTGATGATGAACAGCGAGAGCACGAGGAGCAGCACGGCGACCGGCACCGCGACCCACACGGTCGCGACGGCGACGAGCCAGCTGATGACGACCCACCCGAGCACGCCACCCGCGGCGGCGAGGGCGACCATGCCGTCGGCGGCGCTCGGCTGCCCGCCGAACACGTGGCAGAGCGAGGCGATCGAGACGAGCATGAGCCCGAGCCCGATGCCGATCCGGGTGTTGTCGTGCACGGACGCCGGGTGGCGGAAGAGCCAGCCCGCGAAGACGACCATGATCACGGGCAGCGCGAACGCCAGCCGGCCGAACAGCCCGCCGAACGTGTACGCGTCGAGGCCGATCGACACGGGGTTCGTCGGGTTGAGCCACTCGACCACGGCCCCGGCGATGGCGAGCACGAAGAGCAGGAACGGGAAGCCGTCGCGCCGTTCCTCGGGAGCCAGGGTCTCCTTGCCGAGCAGCCGGAACAGCGCGCCGACGCCGTGCGCCATCGCGAGCCAGGTGGTCACGAGCGGGTTCTGCTCGCGGAACACCGGGGTTGGTGCGGCCTGCGGCAGCTTCTTCGTCGTGGCCTGCGTGCGCGACGAACCGCGCGCCCCGCTCCCGCGGGACGACGTGGACGCGCGTGCGCGCGTGGTCGACTTGGTGCCTCCGGCCATGGGACAGACCCTAATCCCCGTCCGGGACATTCCGTGGACGCCCCGCCACCGGGAGCGGAACGGCCGGGAGGCACGGCGAGCGTCCGCGGGGAACGCTCGCCGTGCCTCCCGGCCGGCTGCTGCGCGGTGCCTACGCCTCGATGACCACCGGCACGATCATCGGCCGACGCCGGTGCTTCGTGTTCACCCAGCGGCCGACGGTCCGGCGGACCACCTGGCTGAAGGCGTGCGCGTCGCGGGTGCCGTTCGCGGCCGCCTCCGCGATCGCCTTGGCGATCTGCGGACGGACGTCGTCGAAGACCGAGTCGTCCTCGGCGAAGCCACGCGACTGGATCTCCGGTCCGACGACGCACTGGCCGGTGGTGAAGTCGACGGCGCAGAAGACGGAGATGAACCCCTCCTCCGCCAGGACGCGACGGTCCTTGAGGTCGGCGTCGGTGATCTCGCCGACGGTCGAACCGTCCACGTACACGTACGCGATGTCGAGCTGACCCGCCACGGTGACCTCGCCGTCCTTCAGGTCGACGACGATGCCGTCCTGCCCGAGGATGACGTTCCGCGGCGGCACGCCCGTCTGGATCGCGAGGTCCGCGTTGGCGTACAGGTGGCGGTGCTCGCCGTGCACGGGCAGCACGTTCTTCGGTCGCAGGATGTTGTAGCAGTAGAGCAGCTCGCCGGCCGAGGCGTGTCCGGAGACGTGGACCTTGGCGTTGCCCTTGTGCACGACCTTCGCGCCGAGCTTCGTCAGCCCGTCGATCACGCGGTAGACGGCGTTCTCGTTGCCCGGGATGAGGCTCGACGCCAGGATGACGGTGTCGCCTTCGCCGATCTCGATCTGGTGCTCGAGGTTCGCCATGCGCGCGAGGACGGCCATCGGCTCGCCCTGCGACCCGGTCGACATGTAGACGATCTGGTCGTCGGGGACGTTCTTCGCCTTCTTCGTGTCGATGAGCACGTTCTCCGGCACCCGCAGGTAGCCGAGCTCGGCGGCGATCGTCATGTTGCGGATCATCGACCGGCCCATGAAGGCGACCTTGCGGTTCGCCGCGGCCGCGGCGTCGAGGACCTGCTGCACGCGGTGCACGTGCGATGAGAAGCTCGCGACGACGACCTTCTTGCGGGCGCGCGTGATGATGTTCTCGAGGACCGGACCGATGTCGCGCTCCGGGGCGGTGAAGCCCGGCACGTCGGCGTTGGTCGAGTCCGGCAGGAACAGGTCGACGCCCTGCTCACCGAGCCGCGCGAAGGCACGGAGGTCGGTGATGCGGTCGTCGAGCGGGAGCTGGTCCATCTTGAAGTCGCCCGTGTGCAGGACCCGACCGGCGGGGGTCGTGATCGCGACGGCGAGGGCGTCCGGGATGGAGTGGTTCACGGCGACGAACTCGAGGTGGAACGGGCCGAGCTGCTCCGTCTGGTCCTCCTGCACGACGAGCGTGTAGGGCTTGATCCGGTGCTCCTTGAGCTTCGCCTCGACGAGTGCGAGCGTCAGGGTGGAGCCGATCAGGGGGATGTCGCCCTTGAGCTTGAGCAGGTACGGCACGGCGCCGATGTGGTCCTCGTGCCCGTGGGTGAGCACGACGCCGAGGACGTCGTCGAGGCGGTCCCGGATCGGCCCGAAGTCGGGGAGGATGAGGTCGACGCCCGGCTGGTGCTCCTCGGGGAAGAGCACGCCGGCGTCGACGACGAGCAGCTTGCCGTCGAACTCGTACACGGTCATGTTGCGACCGATCTCGCCGAGACCCCCGACGGGGATCACGCGGAGGGTGCCGGGTTCGAGCGGCTGCGGTGTGGAGATCTGGGTGGGCATTCGGTCCTGACTGTCGTGCGACGCGCTCCGGGCGAGCCGCGGTCTTCCTAACGTGTGGTGCCTGGCACCTTCGGCAGTGCGCCGCCGGCCGCCGCGTTGCGGTCCGGGCGGAAGTTCGAGAAGTCGGCGCCCGGGATGTCCCGGACCGCTTCGAGGGAGGTCTCGATGGCGTAGGCCTCGGTGTCCTCGGGGCCGACGAGCGGCAGGCGGACCCGCGGGCTGCCGATGCGCCCGAGCCCGTGCAGCACGTACTTCGCGGCGACGGTGCCCGGCACGTGGGTCATGATCGCGCGGACGAGCGGCTCGACGCGCTTGTGCTCGGCGGTGGCGGTCGCGAGGTCGCCGCGGTTCACGGCGTCGACGATCGTGCGGTACGGGGTCGACGTGATGTTCGCCGTCACGCCGATGAGCCCGGTCGCGCCGATCGACAGGTGCGGGAGCACGTTCGTGTCGTCGCCGGAGAAGTACATGAGGTCGGTGTTGTTCAGCACCCGGGAGACCTCGGCGAAGTCGCCCTTGGCGTCCTTCACCGCGAGGATGTTCGGGTGCTTCGACGCCCGCACGAGGGTCTCGTAGGTGATCGGGATGCCCGTGCGCCCCGGGATGTCGTACAGGATGACCGGCAGGTCGGTGGCGTCCGCGATCATCCGGAAGTGCGTGAGCACGCCCGCCTGGGTGGGCTTGTTGTAGTACGGCGTGACGATCATGACGCCGTCCGCTCCGGCCCGCTCGCTCTGCTTGTAGAGGTGGATCGCGTGCGCGGTCTCGTTCGAGCCGCCGCCGGTGATGATCTTCGCCCGACCGGCGGCCACGGACTTGCCGACCTCGACCAGTCGGAGCTTCTCCGGGTCGGTCAGCGTGCTCGTCTCGCCCGTGGTCCCGGTCACGACGATGCCGTCGGCGCCGGCCGTGATGCAGTCGTCGATGTGCTGCTCGACGCCGGGCCAGTCGACCTCGCCGTCGGCCGTGAACGGCGTCACGAGGGCGACGAGGACCTGACCGAAGGGATTCTCACGCTGGGACACGCGCACCAGCGTACCGGGGATGCGCGCCGCGGCTGCCGTCCGGTCGGACGGTGCGCGGCTCCCGGACGGTCGGGAGGCGCGGTCGGGAGGCGCGGCTCGCCCCCGCCACGCTGCACGACCGGAAGCACGTCGCGCCGCGGGATCGCGTGGTGCGACGTGCTTCCGGTCGTGCGCGAGCACGTTGCACCGCGAGCGGCGCGGCGCGCTACGCGCGGCGGCGCCACTCCAGGAAGCGGTAGCGGGTGCGGTCGACGCGGGACTCCTGCCACGGGCCCTCGTCGACGAGCTCCCACGCGTCGTCGAGCGCGGGCGCGCGGGTGTCGCCCGGTACGTCGAGGTCGACGATCGTCTCGGAGACCCGATCGGCGAAGGGCAGGGCGTCGGCGTACACCGCTCCCCCGCCGATCACCCACACCGGCTCGTCGGTGTCGAGCGCGGACGCCAGGTCGTGCACGACCTCCGCGCCCTCGGCGGACCACGACGCGTCGCGCGTGAGCACGACGTTCCGGCGTCCGGGCAGCGGACGGAAGCGCGGCGGCAGCGAGTCCCACGTTCGGCGACCCATCACGACGACACCGTCACCGGTCACCTGCCGGAAGTGCGCGAGGTCCTCGGGCACGTGCCACGGGATCCCACCGTCGGCACCGATCACCCCGGAGGCGGTGCGCGCCCACACCATGCCGACGCCGCGGACGGGCTCGGTCCAGCCGGAAGCGCCTGTCCCGGTCATCAGACGGCGACCGCGGCCCTGATCGCCGGGTGGTGCTCGTAGCCGACGACGGAGAAGTCCTCGTACTCGTAGTCGTCGATCGAGTCACGCGGTGCGATCTCGAGCGTCGGGTACGGGTACGCCGTACGGGACAGCTGCTCACGGACCTGGTCGACGTGGTTGTCGTAGACGTGGCAGTCGCCGCCGGTCCACACGAAGTCGCCGACCTCGAGCCCGGTCTGGGCCGCGATCATGTGCGTGAGCAGCGCGTAGGAGGCGATGTTGAACGGCACGCCGAGGAACATGTCCGCGCTCCGCTGGTAGAGCTGGCACGAGAGCTTGCCGTCGACGACGTAGAACTGGAAGAAGGCATGGCACGGGGCGAGGGCCATGCCGGGCACGTCGGCGACGTTCCACGCCGAGACGATGAGTCGCCGCGAGTCCGGGTTCGTCCGGATCTGCTCGATCACCTGCGCGATCTGGTCGACGTGCTCGCCCGAGGGCGTCGGCCACGAGCGCCACTGCACGCCGTAGACCGGACCGAGGTCGCCGTCCTCGTCCGCCCACTCGTTCCAGATCCGGACGCCGTGCTCCTGCAGCCAGCGGGCGTTGCCGTCGCCGCGGAGGAACCAGAGCAGCTCGTACGCGACCGACTTGAAGTGCACGCGCTTGGTGGTCACGAGCGGGAAGCCCTGCGACAGGTCGTAGCGGAGCTGCGCCCCGAAGATGCTGCGGGTCCCGGTGCCGGTGCGGTCACCCTTGGGCGTCCCCTCCTCGAGCACCCGGCGCAGCAGGTCCTCGTAGGGGGTGGGGACGGTGGGGTCGGGCTGCACGGTCTCGGTCACCAGACGACCATACGTCGTCCAGCGGGAAGTGCCGAAGACTCGTGAGTACCGTGGCGGTCATGTCGACCCAGCCGCTCTCGATCCTCGTCGCCGGTGCGTCCGGCTTCATCGGGACCCCCCTCGTCCGTGCCCTGCGCGACGCCGGACACCACGTCACGACCCTGGTGCGCCGCGCCCCGCGCTCGGCGTCCGAGTTCCGCTGGTCCCCCGGCACCCGCCCGCTCGACCCCGCGATCCTCGACGGTGCCGACGTCGTGGTCAACCTCGCCGGCGCGAACATCGGCAAGCTGCCGTGGACCGAGTCGTACAAGCGTGAGATCCTCGACTCCCGGGTGCACGCCACCGAGACCCTCGTCGAGGCGATGCGGCACGCCACGACGCCCCCGGCGCTCTTCCTGTCCGGGTCGGCGTCGGGCGTCTACGGCGACCGCCCGGTCGACGTCCTCGACGACGACGCGACCGCGGGCACGGGCTTCCTCGCGGAGGTCTGCACCCGGTGGGAGGCCGCCGCGACCGCCGCTCCCGAGGGGGTCCGCGTCGTGCTGCTCCGCACCGGGATCGTCGTCGGACAGGGCGGTGGCGCGCTGGCGCCACTCGTGCCGCTGACGAAGGCGGGCCTCGGCGGGAAGCTCGGCACCGGCGGGCAGTTCTGGCCCTGGATCGCCCTCGAGGACGAGGTGGGCGCGATCGTCCACCTCGCCACCAGTCCGGACGCGGCCGGGGTGACGGGACCGGTCAACCTGGCGGGACCGGAGGCAGCGGTCGCGACCCGGATCACGCGCCGGGTCGCCGAGGACCTGCACCGGCCCTACCTGTTCAGCGTGCCCGCCTTCGCGCTGCGGACGCTGCTCCGCCAGGCCGCGGACGAGATGCTGCTCTCGAGCCAGCGCATGGTCCCGCGGAAGCTCACCGAGTCCGGCTACCGGTTCCGGTACGAGCGCGCCGAGGACGCGGTCGACGCCGCGTTCTAGCCGGCCCTGGCGGTCCGGTCCGCCCTGGCGAGCGCGGTCCGCATCGCCGCCCGGGCACGCTTCCGGTCACCGGCGGCGTCGTAGACGACCCCGAGCCGGTACCACCCCCGCCAGTCGTCGGGATCTGCCTCGACCGCGTCCCGGTACCGCGGGAAGAGCTCGTCGGCGGCCTCGCGGGTGGGGCGGCCCGACGGACGGACGGGGACGACGTCGTCCGGGGTGCCGCCCTCCCGTTCCAGCCGCGCGCCGAGCCGGGTGATGCGCACGCCGAAGCGCAGTTCGAGCACGAGGAGCAGCGCGCCGATCGCGGCGACGACGAACAGGGCCACGCCGATGCCGATGCCGATCGGCTGCCCGGTGCGGACGAACGCGACCGCGCGCTGGCCCACGAGCACGATGTAGAGCGCGAGGAGCAGGGTCATCAGCGCGGCGCCCCAGAACGGGGAGCGGAGCGACCGCCAGAGCGTCGACACGGCTCAGCCCACGCCGAGGACGCTACCGAGCCCGACGGTGAGCCCGCGGGCACCGACCACGGCGGACAGCGCGGCGCGGATGCCGGCGACGTACGCGACGTCGTCGTTCGTGTCGTGGCGGATCGTGACGGTCTCGCCCGGGCCGCTCAGGAGCACGTCCTGCACGGCCTTCACGCCGGGCAGCCGGAGCGAGTGGATCGGGACGCTCGCGACCTGCTGCCCACGGGCGCGCTGGTCCACGTGGGGGGCGTCGACCGGGCCCACGTCGCGCCGGGCGTCGGCGATCAGCTCCGCGGTGCGCACGGCGGTGCCCGACGGGCTGTCGATCTTGCCCGCGTGGTGCGTCTCGACGATCTCGACGGACGGGAACCACGGCGCGGCGATGGTGGCCAGGTGCGTCGCGAGCACGGAGCCGATGGAGAAGTTCGGCACGACGAGGACGCCCTGCTCGGGCCGGTCCTCGAGCCCGGCACGGAGCGACGCCAGCCGGTCGAGCGACCAGCCGGAGGTCCCCACGAGCACGTTCGCGCCGCTCGCCAGCGCGTGCTCGACGATCGCCGGGCTGAGCGCCGGCACGGTCACGTCCACCACGACGGCAGCTCCCCCGAACACCGACGGCGGCGCCTCGTGCACGGCGTCCTTCGAGGACAGCGACGCGACGAGCTCGAAGCCGTCGAGCGACTCCACGACGGAGGCCACGAGGCCCCCGAGACGACCGGTGGCGCCGACGACGGCGACGGGAGTGACCATGCCCCCATCCTAGGATCGACCCATGTCGCTCCAGGTCAGGTCCGTGCCCGCCGACGCCCCCGAGGTGGACGCCCTGCTCGACGCCTACCTCGACGAGCGCGAGGCGACGTTCCCGAGCGCGCAGGGCTCCTACACGCGCAAGCGCACCCCGGCGGCCGAGTTCGTCGCCCCGGACGGCACCTTCGCGCTCGCGGTCGACACCGCGGACGGCACCGCGGTCCCGGTCGGCTGCGGCGGCCTCCGGCGGATCGCGGACGACGGCGACGACGTCCGGTTCGAGGTCAAGCACGTCTACGTCACCCCTGACGGACGCGGACGGGGTGTCGCGACCGCGCTCATGGACGCGCTCGAGCAGGCGGCGCGGGACCTCGGTGCCACGAGCGTGGTCCTCGACACGAACGACTCCCTGGTCGCCGCGGGTGCGATGTACCGGAGTCGGGGCTACCAGCGGGTCGAACGGTTCAACGAGAACCCGAACGCGACCGCCTGGTACCGCAAGCCGGTGCGCTGAGGCGAGCAGCGCCTCCAGGCCGGTGCCCGCCCGGACGCCGGACGCCGGACGCTAGACGGGCTGGTCGACCGGCAGGCCCGTGCGCAACTCGACGGGCAGGTGCGCCAGGTCGTTGAGCGTGACGACCTCGGCCGGCTTCGCGGAGCGGATGCGGATGATCGTCAGCGCGGTGTGCGCGACGTTCGTTCCCATCCAGCGCCACTCCGGGGCCTGGAACGCCTCGCGCACGAACCACCCGATCACCGCGTTGTGGGTGATGAGCAGGTCGTGCCGGTCCTCGCGCGCGGGGGTGAACCACTCTGCGACCGCGTCGCCCATCTGCGCCTGTCCGGCGACGATCTCCTCCTCGGTCACGCCGCCGTACCAACCCTGGTAGGCGTGCGGCATGTCCGGGGTCGGACCAGAGGGGATGCAGTCGAAGAGCAGCGTGGACGCCTCGGGCTGGACGGCCGGCAGCCGCTGCGCGAGGAACGACGCCGTCTCGCTCGGGGCGTCGAGCGGCGAGTGGTACACGCCGTCGAAGGGCACCCCGCCGAGCCGGTCGGCGACGAGCATCGCCTGGCGCTTGCCCCGCTCGGACAGCTTGCCGTCGCGGAGCCCGTGCTCGGCGTCCTGGTGTTCACCGTGGCGCACGAGGTACAGGTAGTGGGACACGTCCGTCACCCCTCGGCACCGATGGCGGCGGCGAGTCGGTCCCGCTCGACCGCGCCGACGACCGAGGTGATCGTCGGACGGGTGAGCAGGTCCCGCGCGAGGTCGAGCACGTCGGCGGCGGTCACGCGGTCGACCCGCTGCAGCGCGGTGCCGAGGTCGGTGAACTCGCCCGTGCCGAGCTCGGAGCGCCCGAGCCGGGTCATGCGGGCGTCGGAGTCCTCGAGCGAGAGGGTCAGCGCCCCCTCGATCTGCCCCTTCGCGCGTCGGAGCTCGTCCTCCGTGATGCCGTCGTCGACCATGCGGGCGAACTCGGCGTCGATGATCTCGACGACCCCGGCGACGTTGTCCGGCGCGCACCCGGCGTACACGCCGAACGCGCCGTTGTCGAGGTACGCCGGCGCGAACGACGAGACGGCGTAGGCCAGTCCGCGACGCTCCCGGACCTCCTGGAACAGCCGGGAGCTCATGCCGCCACCGAGCACGGCGTTGAGCACGCTGAGCACCGGTCGCCGGTCGTCACGCAGGTCGAGGCCCTGCGACCCGCGGAGCATGCTGACCTGCTCGGTCGGACGGTGCGCGACGGTGAGGCGCGGCACGGCGGGGTCGGCGACGGGCTGCGGGGTCCGACGGGCGAGCGGCGACGCCTTCGGGGCGTCACGGAAGACCCGCTCGACGAGCTCGCGGAAGCGGTCGTGGTCCACGGCACCGGCGGCCGTCACGACGATGCCGTTCGGCGCGTAGTGCTCGCGGTAGTGGTCGAGCACCTCGTCGCGGCCGACGGCGCGGATGCTCTCCGGGGTGCCGCCGATCGGACGGCCCAGCGGGTGCCCGTCGAAGGCGGCGGCGAAGAAGGCCTCGCCAGCGACGTCCGCCGGGTCGTCCGCGGCCATCGCAAGTTCCTCGAGGATGACCCCGCGCTCGACGTCGAACGCGTCGGCCTCGAGCACCGAGCCGGTCACCATGTCGCCGATCACCTCCACCGCCATCGGGACGTCGGTGTCCCGCACGCGTGCGTAGTAGCAGGTGTACTCCTTCGCGGTGGCAGCGTTGTGCTCGCCACCGACGGAGTCGAACGCGATCGCGATGTCCAGGGCGCTCCGGCTCGCGGTGCCCTTGAAGAGCAGGTGCTCCAGGAAGTGCGTCGAGCCGAACTGCCCCTCGCGCTCGTCGCGGGAGCCGACACCGACCCAGAAGCCGAGGCTCGTCGAGCTCGCCCCCGGGACCGACTCGGTCAGGACCCGGACCCCGGACGACAACACGGTTCGACGGACGAATGCGCCGCCGGACGTCAGGAACGACGTGTCCTGCGACCCGAGCGGCAACGGCACTGGCTGGTTCATCGGGTAGGAGCCTACTGATCCGCCACGGCCCGCTGCCCAGTTTCCCCAGCCCGGACCCACGTGCCTCGAAGTGGGGTACATCGAGTGAGGATAGAAAGACTCGTCTGTCTGTCCTCCCTGTGGTACAGTTTCTTCCATCGGGTCGGAAGCCCCCCTAGATTCCGACCCGGTGGCTCGGGACATCAGTCCTGCGCGCGGGAGTCCCCCCACTCCCCCGCGGAGCCGATGAGTCCGAGGAGCAGCGCTGTGACGGTCGATTCCCCCCAACCGGCCGTCCAGCGTCTCCCGGGCCCGAGCACGAACCTCGCGTCGCCGGACGGGTCGAGCGTCCCCCCGGCTCCCCGTTCCGGCGGCGCGAAGGTCCGCATCCTCGAGACCGCGACGCGGCTCTTCTACGAGGAAGGCATCCGCGGCGTCGGCGTCGACCGCCTCATCTCCGAGGCCAGCGTCACGAAGGCGACGTTCTACAAGCACTACGGGTCGAAGGACAACCTGATCCTGGCCTACATCCGGTCGCAGGACGAGCGGGTCCAGCGCGCCTTCGAGCAGCTCGTTTCGGACGCGGACAGCCCGACGGACGCCGTCCGCGCGTGGGTCGCCGCCGTCTCCGACGAGGTCGGCCGCTCCGAGTTCCGCGGCTGCGCCTTCCTCAACGCCGCTGCCGAGTACCACGACCCGCGCGACCCGGTCCGCCAGGTCGTCGCCGCGCACCGCGACTGGTACACCGAGCAGCTCGCGTCGTTGCTGCAGCGTGCCGGACACCCGCTCGCGGGCGACGGCGCCGACGAGCTCATGCTCGCGCGCGACGGCGCGATGGCCGGTGCGTACGCCGGCGACGCGATCGCGGCGACGGCGGCGCTCGGCCGGGTCGCCGAACGGGTCCTGACCGTCTGACGCTGACCGCCTGACGGTGGCCACCTGACGGACGGGAGGCGCGTGGCGGCGCCGCCACGCGCCTCCCGTGGCGTCCCACCCACGCACCAGGGCCCGGGTGTTGGCTGGGCACATGGCCAACGACCCCAACTGGAACCTCCCGGAGGTCCCGTCCTTCACCCTGTCCAGCCCCGACTTCACCGACGGCGGCGTCCTGCCCGACTGGGCACGCGGCTCCGACGCCGGCGGTGGTGGCGAGGACCGCTCCCCCGCCCTCGAGTGGGAGGGCGCGCCCGAGGGCACCCAGAGCTACGTGCTCACCGTGTACGACCCCGACGCCCCGACCGGTTCGGGCTTCTGGCACTGGAGCCTCACGGACCTGCCGGCCTCGGCGACCTCGCTGCCGCAGGGCGCCGGGACGGACGACGCGCTGCTGCCCGCGGAGGCCCTGCGCCGCCGCAACGAGTACGGCACCGACACGTTCCTCGGTGCCGCACCGCCCGCCGGCCACGGTCCGCACCGGTACTTCTTCACGCTCAGCGCGCTCGACGTCCCCGTGCTCGAGGCCCCGGCGGACGCCACCCCGGCGGTCGTCGGCTTCGTGCTCCGCGAGCACCTGCTCGGCCGCGCGCAGCTGATGGGCACGCAGGAGACCCCCGCGTCCTGACCCGCACCGCCCACACGGCCCGCAACGGCGAACGGCCGCCGCTCCAGCAGGAGCGGCGGCCGTTCGGGTGTCCGGGGATCAGCCCTCGGCGGGCGCCTCGGCGTGGGTCGCGTGGTCGTCGCGGCCCTCGGTGTCCACCTCGTCGGCGACGACCGGCGCGAGCGACAGCTTGCCGCGGTCGTCCACCTTCGTGACCTCGACCAGGATCTTCTGGCCGACGCCGAGCACGTCCTCGACGTTCTCCACGCGCTTGCCACCGGCGAGCTTGCGGACCTCGGAGACGTGGAGCAGACCGTCGCGGCCCGGGAGCAGCGACACGAACGCACCGAACGTCGCGATCTTGACGACCGTGCCGAGGAACTGGTCCCCGATCTCCGGGTTCGTCGGGTTCGCGATCGCGTTGACCTGGGCGCGGGCGGCCTCGGCCGACGGACCGTCGACGGCGCCGATGTAGACCGTGCCGTCGTCCTCGATCGAGATGTCGGCACCGGTCTCGTCCTGGATGCCGTTGATCGTCTTGCCCTTCGGGCCGATCAGCTCGCCGATCTTGTCGACGGGGATCTGCACCGAGATCACGCGCGGGGCGGTGTCGGCCATCTCGTCGGGGGCGTCGATCGCCTCGGTCAGCACGCCGAGGATCGCGGAGCGCGCTTCCTTGGCCTGCTTCAGCGCGGCGTCGAGCACCGACGACGGGATGCCGTCGAGCTTCGTGTCGAGCTGGATCGCCGTGACGAACTCCGAGGTACCGGCGACCTTGAAGTCCATGTCGCCGAGGGCGTCCTCGGCACCGAGGATGTCGGTCAGCGCCGCGTAGCGGGTCTGACCGTCGACGGTGTCGGAGACGAGGCCCATCGCGATGCCCGCGACCGGCGCGCGCAGCGGCACACCGGCGTTGAGGAGCGACAGGGTCGAGGCGCAGACGGAGCCCATCGACGTCGAACCGTTGGAGCCGAGGGCCTCGGACACCTGACGGATGGCGTAGGGGAACTCCTCGCGCGACGGCAGCACCGGCACGAGGGCGCGCTCGGCGAGGAAGCCGTGCCCGATCTCGCGACGCTTCGGCGAACCGACACGACCGGTCTCACCCGTCGAGTACGGCGGGAAGTTGTAGTGGTGCAGGTAGCGCTTCTTCGTGACGGGCGACAGCGAGTCGATCTGCTGCTCCATCTTGAGCATGTTCAGCGTGGTGACGCCGAGGATCTGCGTCTCGCCGCGCTGGAAGATCGCCGAACCGTGGACGCGCGGGATCACGGCGACCTCGGCGTCGAGCGGACGGATGTCGGCGAGACCGCGACCGTCCATGCGGACCTGCTCGGTCAGGATGCGGCCGCGGACGACCTTCTTCGTGACCGACTTGTAGGCGGCGCTGACCTGGCCGTTGGCGCTGTCGGGGAGCTCCCCGGCCTCGACCTTGGCGGCGACGGCCTCCTTCACGCGGGCCTTGAGGGCGTCGTCCTTGTCCTGACGCTCGAGCTTGCCGGCGATCTGGTAGACGTCCTTGAGCTCGTCGAGGGCGATGGCCTCGACGGCGTCGTAGACCTCGGGGGCGTACGGCGGGAAGACCGGGTAGTCCTGGATCTCCTTGGCCGACTGCGCGGCCATCTTCGCCTGCGCCTCGACGAGGACCTTGAGGAACGGCTTGGCCGCCTCGAGGCCCTGCGCGACGATCGCCTCGTCGGGCTTCGTGGCGCCGCCCTGGATGAGACCCCAGGCGTGTTCGGTGGCCTCGGCCTCGACCATCATGATCGCGACGTCCTCGTTGCCCTGGTCGTCGGTGACGACACGCCCGGCGACGGTGAGGTCGAACACGGCCTCGGCGAGCTGCGAGGCCTTCGGGAACGCGACCCACTGGTCGCCGATGAGGGCGAGGCGCACACCGGCGATCGGGCCGGAGAACGGCAGACCGGAGATCTGCGTCGACGCCGACGCGGCGTTGATCGCCAGCGCGTCGTAGAACTCGTCCGGCGCGATGCTCAGGACGGTGATGACGATCTGGACCTCGTTGCGCAGGCCGTCGACGAACGACGGACGCAGCGGCCGGTCGATCAGACGGCAGACGAGGATCGCCTCGGTGCTCGGACGGCCCTCACGGCGGAAGAACGAGCCGGGGATCTTGCCCGCGGCGTACGAGCGCTCCTCGACGTCGACCGTCAGCGGGAAGAAGTCGAAGCCCTCGCGCGGGTGCTTGCCGGCGCTGGTGGCCGAGAGGAGCATGGTCTCCTCGTCGAGGTACGCGGCGACCGCGCCCTGGGCCTGCTGTGCGAGTCGGCCGGTCTCGAACCGGACGACGCGCTTGCCGAACTTGCCGTTGTCGATGACGGCCTCGGCGAACTTGATCTCGGGACCCTCCAAAAGGGTGCCTCCTTGACGTGTTCGGCAGACCTGGGCGACGGCACTCGATGGTGCGTGCGCGCCGAGGGGTCGGGACGCATGTCTGGTCAGCAGTAGAAGCACTCGGGACGGACGGACTGCCCGCGAGCCACCACCGATGACCAGCTCCGTGCCCGGTCTGCGCAGTGTGTGTTGTGACGCCCGGGGAAACGGTCCCCGGACGAGGAGGACTTTACCAGTCCTCAGGTCGCTCGCGGGTGTTGCTCCCGGCGAACGGGCGTGTCCCCGGTAGCCTGCCGCCATGCGCTTCACCCCTTCGCGGGGCGTGCTCGTCGCGGCGGCCGTGGTCGTCGGCGCGCTCGTCGCCCCGGTGGCCACCGCCCTCCCCGCGACGGCGGACACCCAGCAGTACCCGAGCTGGCAGGACGTGCAGCGGGCGAAGGGCAACGAGCAGGCCGCGGCGGCCGAGGCCACGAAGGTGCAGTCCGCCCTCCGGTCCGTGCAGGCCGACGCGGCGGCGAAGTCGCAGGCCGCGCTCGAGGCGTCAGCGGCGTCCGACCGCGCCGCGGCGGACCTGGCCTCCGCCACCCAGGCGGCCACGAGCCTCCGGTCCCAGGCGGACAGCGCCGACCGGACGGCGGCCCGCGCCCGGGAACGAGCCGGCCAGCTCGCCGCCACCCTGTACCGGGACGGCAGCGGCAACGCGATGACGACGCGGATCGCGACCGCCGACGACCCCCGGCAGCTGCTCTACCAGCTCGGAGCGATGGACCAGCTCTCGACGACGTGGGAGGGCGTGCTCGACGAGGCCTCGGTCGCCGGACACACCGCGTCCGCCCTGCACGACCAGGCCGAGCGGGCCGAGTCCGAGCGGACGACGCTCGCGCGCGCCGCCGAGGAACGGTCGGCCGACGCCCGCTCCGCCTCGGACGCGGCCGCACGGAGCGTCGCCGACACGCAGCAGCACAGCGACGAGCTCTACGCCCAGCTCGCGGAACTGCGGGACACGACCGCCGAGACCGAGCAGCGGTACGAGCTGGGTGTGCAGGTCGCGGCCCAGAAGGCGGCACAGCAGCGCGCCCGCGAACGAGCCGCCGCGGCAGCCGCGGCATCGGCGGCCGCGGCTGCCGCAGCGGCGTCCACGCCCGCCGCCACGAGCGGCGGATCGGGCACGTCCTACCCGAGCACGGACGGCGTCGCCGTCGACCCCGCCGGCGCGCAGGCGTACGCCCGCGGCGCCATCGGCTCCTACGGGTGGGGCGGCGACCAGTTCTCGTGCCTCGTGTCGCTGTGGAACCAGGAGTCCGGCTGGCGGGCGAACGCGCTCAACGCCTCGAGCGGGGCCTACGGCATCCCGCAGTCACTGCCGGCGAGCAAGATGGCCGTCGCGGGGGCGGACTGGCGGACGAACGCCGCGACCCAGATCGACTGGGGGCTCGCGTACATCCACGACGCCTACGGCTCCCCCTGCGCCGCGTGGAACCACGAGATGAGCGAGAACCCGCACTGGTACTGACCCCCACGGGGCGACCCGCTCAGTGGCCGAGGCCGCCGAGCAGCGACGCGAAGTCGGTCGGTGCCGCGAGCACGTCCACCTGCTGCGGCGCCCGCCGGGAGGCGCGGATCGCCCAGGCCAGGTCGACCCCGGCCCGGCGGATGCGTGCGTCGAGCGCGGCCGCGTCCTCGGGGCTCCCCCAGTCGTCCGTGGCGGCGA
The DNA here is from genome assembly GCF_040685235.1 of Curtobacterium sp. NPDC089185. Classification (NCBI taxonomy): domain Bacteria; kingdom Bacillati; phylum Actinomycetota; class Actinomycetes; order Micrococcales; family Microbacteriaceae; genus Curtobacterium; species Curtobacterium sp. NPDC089185. The sequence goes on from NZ_JBFBHK010000001.1 coordinate 84,451, forward strand.
AGACGCCGGTCGGCACGACGGCGGCACGCAGGTAGGCGAACACCGGTCGCAGTGCGTGGTCGATCGCGAGCGAGTGGCGTGCGGTGCCACCCGTCGCGGCCAGCAGCACCGGCAGGTCCGCCACGGCGTCCTTGTCGAGCACGTCGAGGAACGACTTCGCGAGACCGCTCACGCCCGCGGTGAAGACCGGCGTGACGAACACGACCGCGTCGGCCTCGAGCACGGTCGCCTGCGCGGCGGCGAGCCCCGGCGCGGCGAACCCGGTGAGCATCGCGTCGACGATCTCGTGGGCGATCGGGCGCAGCTCGACGTGCCGGACGTCCACCGCGGTGCCGGGCTGGTCGGCCTCGACGGCGGTGACCGCGGCGCCGGCCAGGCGGTCGGCGAGCAGACGGGTGGAGCTGGGCTCGGAGAGTCCGGCGGAGACGACGGCGATGGTGGTCACGGGAGCACTGCCCTTCGGGAGTCTTTCGATGCGTTTGCATGGACATCGTACCGAACCGCGCCGCCCACGGCGACATTCCCCGGGAACGAGGAACGCCCCGGCCCTCACGAGGAGGACCGGGGCGTTCGGTCACGCAGTGTCTGCGAGTCGACCAGTGGCGCTACTGCCTAGCGGCGGAGGCCGAGACGCTCGATGAGCGCGCGGTAGCGGTTGATGTCGACGTCGGAGAGGTAACCGAGGAGACGGCGACGCTGACCGACCATGAGCAGCAGACCACGACGCGAGTGGTGGTCGTGCTTGTGCTCCTTGAGGTGCTCGTTCAGGTCGTTGATGCGACGCGTCAGAACGGCGACCTGGACCTCGGGGGATCCGGTGTCGCCCGGGTGGGTCGCGTACTCTTCGATGATCTCCTGCTTGACCTTCGCGTCAAGTGCCATGGATGATCCCCTCTCTGTCCGTTGCGCGGTGCCCGTACCTGATGCACGAGCGCTCTTGATCCGCGGCCGTTCGACGGCAACCGGACGAGACTACCAGAGTTCAGGCTGTTCGGGCGCGGAGCCGCTGACGCCGGGGTGCGGGCAGCAGACTCCGGAACAGTCCGACGAGCGTCGCGCCGAGCATGCCGCCGAGCCCGTTCGACAGCACGTCGCGGGGGTCGGCGACCCGGTACGGCAGGTACAGCGCCTGCGCCACCTCGATGCCGACGGAGAGCCCGACGGCGACGACGGCGCCGAGCAGCCACCAGCGCCGCGGCAACCAGAGCGCCGCGAGCATGCCGACGGGCACGAACATCCCGATGTTCGCGAGGAACTCCACGCGGTCGTACGAGAACCACGTGCCGTGCGGCAGCCGCTGCAGCCAGGCGATGGCGTGCTGCACGAGCTCGCCCTGCGCGTGGGTGAAGACCTGCGGCGTGAGCGTCATCCGCCAGATCACCCAGGCGTAGCCGACGGTGACGGCGAGCAGCAGGAGCTTCCGGAACATCCGGTCAGTATCGCCGTGCCGTCCTGGCAGGAGCCCGCGTCCCACCTGGGTGGACGCCCGGCTCCGCTGGCACCGAGGCTCCCGCTCCTGCGAGCATGGGGGCATGCCGCACCAGGGGGAACGCGACCACCGGACGTCGGTCCGGTCCGGTGCCGGTCGTCGGCAGTGGGCGTGGCTCGGGGTCGGCGCACTGGTCGCGGGCGGGCTCGTCGCCGCCGTCGTGCTCGCCGTCCTGCCCGCGCGCGATCCGGACGGGCTCGGCCCGGACGGACGCTCGAGCGACCGGCCGGTCGCGGCGAGGGCCACGGCGGCCGAGGCGTTCCCCGGCGGTCTCGCGCGCCAGCCGTCCGCCGTCAACCAGGCGGCGCGGCAGGCGGCCGAGGCGCGTGCGGACGGGCGGGACACCACCGCCGCACGCATCGACGTCATCGCCGACGAGCCGGTGGCGACCTGGCTGACCGACCCGTCCGAGCGGGCCACGGCGCAGACGGTCCGACGGGTGGTCCGCAGCGCCGAGCAGCAGGACCGCACCCCGGTGTTCGTGCTCTACGCGATCCCGGACCGCGACTGCGGCAGCTACTCGGCCGGCGGCACGAGCGACGACGCGTACCTGCCGTGGGTCCGGTCGGCGGTCCGGGCGATGGCCGGGTCGCACGCCGTGGTCCTGGTGGAACCGGACTCGATCGCGCAGATCCACGTGTGCGAGCGCCTCGGGCACGACCGGCTGCGGCTGCTCGACCGGGCGGTCGACGAGCTCGCCGGGCACGGGCTGACGGTCTACCTCGACGGCGGCAACGAGGACCGGGTGCCGGTGGCGACCATGGCCGACTGGCTCCGCCGGGCCGGGGTGGACCGGACGCAGGGCTTCGCCACGAACGTCTCGAACTTCTACCGGGTCGACCAGGAGCGTGCCTACGCCGACCGGTTGGCGGACGCCGTCGGCGACGATCCCCACTACGTCATCGACGTCTCGCGGAACGGGCAGGGGTGGCGCGGGACCTGGTGCAACCCCGAGGGCGCCGGCCTCGGGCAGGCACCGCACGTCACCCGTGGGACGACCCGCCTCGACGCCCTGCTCTGGGTGAAGACGCCCGGGCTGAGCGACGGCACGTGCAACGGTGGACCGGCGGCCGGGCGGTGGTGGGAGTCGTACGCACTGGCCCTGGTCGAGCACCGCGTCCGCGACTGACCGCCCGTCGGACGTCGGTGGTTGCATGTCGCCATGACCGCCACCGACCGTCGCCGCTCCGTCGTCCCGCCCTACCTGCTGCGCGCCGTCGCCGCAGCCGGTGAGCACCCCCGCGCCGCCTCGGCGGCACGGACCGCCCTGGCCGAGATGTCGGCCGTCGCCGCACCCAAGCACGAGCACCGTGTCCGGCCGCAGGGCGTCACGGGCACCGTCGACCGGTCCCCGCAGCGCACCGTCGCGGACGCGCACGGCTCGACGACGCTGCCCGGCACCGTCGTGCGGCGCGAGGGCGACCCGGAATCGGGCGACGCCGCGACCGACGAGGCGTACGCGGGCCTCGGGGCGACGCACGCGTTCTGGCTCGACGTGTTCGGACGGGTGTCGATCGACGGCGCGGGTCTCCCCCTCGACGCGACCGTGCACTACGGGCAGGACTACGACAACGCGTACTGGGACGGCAGCCGCATGGTGTTCGGCGACGGGGACGGCGAGGTCTTCCGGCGCTTCACCGTCGCGCTCGACGTCATCGGGCACGAGCTCGCGCACGGCGTCACCCAGTACACCGCGGACCTGACCTACGAGGGGCAGTCCGGCGCGCTCAACGAGTCGGTCAGCGACGTCTTCGGCTCGCTCGTCGCGCAGTACGCCGCCGGACAGACCGCCGACCAGGCGACGTGGCTCATCGGCGAGGGCCTCTTCACGGACGCCGTGCACGGGGTCGCGCTGCGGTCCATGCGGGCACCGGGCACCGCCTACGACGACCCGGTGCTCGGCAAGGACCCGCAGCCGGCGACGATGGCCGACTACGTCGAGACGACCGAGGACTCCGGCGGGGTGCACCTGAACTCCGGCATCCCGAACCACGCCTTCTACCTGGCTGCCACCGCGATCGGCGGACACGCGTGGGAGGGTGCCGGCGCCGTCTGGTGGGACGCCCTCACCTCGGCGGAGACGACCGCCGGGATCGACTTCGCGGGCTTCGCCGGGGTGACGGTGCGCGCCGCCGCGGACCGCTTCGGCGACGGCTCGGCGGAGCACACCGCGGTGCGGGACGCCTGGCGCACGGTGGGTGTGCTCGCCGCGTCGTGACGGCGTAGAACCGGAGCATGCACATCGTCGTCCGCCGCAGTGGTGGACTCGCCGGGACCTCGCGGGGCTGGCGGGTCGACACCGAGTCGCGCGACGACCCGGACGCCTGGTACGACCTGGTCGGCGCGCTCCCCCGCGAGGAGCCCGTGCGCCGGAGACGCGCGGTCCCCGACGACTTCACCTGGACGGTCACGGTCGCCAGGACCACCGTGACCATCCCCGGCAGCCAGCTGGACGGCCCGTGGGCGGCCCTGGTGCGCCGCGTCCGCGACGAGGGCGACCCGGACTGAGCGGGGTGCGGGAGCACGCGCCGGGTGCCGGCACGCCGGGTGCCGTCGTGCTCTGTGCCCGACGGGAGGCGCGCGGCGCCGCCGCCACGTGCCTCCCGTCCGTCAGTCGGTGACGTCGACGACCACGAGCCGTCGCGTCGGACGCGTCATCGCGACGTAGACGGCGGCCGCGGCGCGCGCCGCGTCGGCACCCACCCGGTCCGGGTCGACGAGCAGCACGCCGTCGAACTCGAGGCCCTTCGCGTCGGCGCCGGTGAGCACCGTGACGGAGCCGGGACGCGGCGAACCGAGCCCGCGGACGTCGGCGTCGGTCCGTGCCAGGCGCTCCCGGACCACGGCCACGTCGGCCTCGGGCACGACGACCCCGATGGTGCCCGAGCCGATCCGGTCGCGCTCGGCGTCGACCCGCTCGGCGACCGCGTCGAGCAGCGCCGCACGCGACACCGTGACGCGGTCGACCGGGTCGCCGTCGCGCACGGCCTCGGTCCGGGTGACGGTCAGTCCGGCGGCGGCGGCGAACGCCCCGGCGGCCTGCACGATCGAGCGCGGGGTCCGGTAGTTGACCGTGAGCTCCTCGATGCGGTGGTCGAGCGGCACGGCCGGCGCACGGCCCCGACGACGGCGGGCGAGGGCGCCGAGCACGTCGTCCCACGTCCGCGCGGCTGCCGGTGAGGAGCCCTGCGCGGTGTCGCCGACGATCGTGAAGGACCGCAGCGGGTTCCGACGGGCGAGCACGCGCCACTGCATGGGCGAGAGCTCCTGCGCCTCGTCGACCACGATGTGTCCGTAGGTCCACTCGCGGTCCTCGGCGGCGCGCTCGGCGGTCGTGCGCGGGTCGCCGCCCTCGGCGAAGGAGCCGGCGACCTGCTCGGCACTGACGATGCCCTCGACGCCCATGTTCTCGATCGCCTGGCGCGCGTTCTCGATGTCCCGGTTCCGGCTCGCCTTCGCGGCGCGCTTCGCGGCCCCGCCGGTCGGGTCGAACGGGCCGAGGAGCTCGGCGGCCTCGTCGAGCAGCGGGACGTCCTCGATCGTCCACGCGGTACCACGGGACCGCTGCAGCAGGGCGCGGCGCTCGGGCGTCCAGTCGGGGGTCAGCGAGGCGAGCCAGTTCGGCCGCGCGTACAGGTCCTCGAGGAACTTCTCCGGGGGCAGCGGCAGCCACGCGGTGTTGAGCAGGACCCGGGCGTCGTAGGAGCTGCGGATGTCCTCGCGCAGGACCTTCTCGTCGGCCTCGTCCACGGTCGTGCCGCGCGCCCGCAGCTGCTCGGCGAGCAGGCGGGTCATGGCGTCGAGCGCGATCTTGTTGAACGTGACGCGGGCGACGTTGTGCGGCTTCCCGCGGTCCTGCGCGCGCTTGAGCGCGTCGGCGACGAGCTGCGGCGGCACGGTGAGCCGCTCGCCCTCGACCTCCAGGGTGACCGACGTCGTCGGGACGACCTGGCGGGACCGCACGGCCCGGTGGAGCAGCGAGGCCATCTGCGCCGACCCCTTGACCGCGGCGACGTCCCCGTGGTCGTGCGTCGTCGCGTGCACGCCCGGGTAGAGCGACCCGAGCGACGCCATCACGACGCCGGTCTCGCCGAGGGACGGCAGCACCTGCTCGATGTAGGTGAGGAAGGCCGGCGACGGACCGACCACGAGCACGCCGGAGCCACGGAGACGCTCGCGGTGCGAGTAGAGCAGGTAGGCGGCGCGGTGCAGCGCCACGGCGGTCTTGCCGGTGCCGGGGCCGCCCTGCACGACGAGCACACCCTCGAGGGGCGACCGGATGATGCGGTCCTGCTCGCCCTGGATGGTCGCGACGATGTCGGTCATCCGGCCGGTGCGCTCGGCGGTGACGGCCGCGAGCAGCGCCCCCTCGCCCTGCAGGTGGGTGCGCTCGTCGTCGTAGAGCGCGGCGTCGAACACCTCGTCCTCGACGCCCACGACCGTGCGGCCCTCGAGGGTCAGGTGTCGGCGGGCGCGCATCCCCATCGGGTGCGCCGCGGTCGCCTGGTAGAACGCGCTCGCACCGGGGACGCGCCAGTCGAGCAGGAGCGGCCGGTGCTCGTCGTCGCGCAGGCCGACGCGGCCGATGTACCGGAAGGCGTCCTCGGTGGAGTCGGGGTCCGCGACCTCGAGCCGACCGAACACGAGCCGGTCGCCGACCCGCTCGAGCGTCGCGACGGTGTCCTCGTAGAGCCGGGCGTACGCATCGCGTTCGCTGCGGCTCTGGTGGTTGCCGCCCACCGCCTGGCGGCGGGTCTCGGCGAGGCGCTGCTCGGCGTCGGCCGTCAGCTCGTCGAGACGGGCGAAGAGCCCGTCCACGTACCCACGCTCACGGTCGATCTCGGTCGGTTCGGACACACGCCACCCTTCGGGAAACAGGGGTGTCCAGTGTAGTCCCGCCGGGCGACCACGAGGGGCGTCGTGACGCCGGACGGACGGGAGGCGCGTGGCGGACCCCGCCACGCGCCTCCCGTCCAGGGCACTCGGCCCTACATCTCCTCGTGCGTGTCCGGGTCGCCGTCCCACAGGCGACCGCGCTCGAGCCCGGAGATCGCGCGGACCTCGTCGTCGGAGAGCTCGAAGCCGAAGACGTCGAGGTTCTCGCGCTGCCGGTCCGCGTCGCCGGACTTCGGCACCGGGACGGCACCGAGCTGGACGTGCCAGCGCAGGACGACCTGGCCCGGCGTCACCCCGTGCGCGGCGGCCGCGTCGAGCACCGGCTGCTCGGTGAGCAGCTCGGACTGCTTCGCCAGCGGGCTCCAGCTCTCGGTGACGATGCCGTACTCGGCGTGCACCTTGCGGAGCTCGGCCTGCGGGAAGTACGGGTGAAGCTCGACCTGGTTCACCGCGGGCGCGACACCGGTGGCGTCGATGATCGCCCCGAGGTGCTCGGGCGTGAAGTTCGAGACGCCGATCGAACGGACCTTGCCGCTGTCCCGGAGGTCCACGAAGGCCTTCCACGTGTCGACGAACTTGCCCACCGACGGGTTCGGCCAGTGGATGAGGTACAGGTCGACGCGGTCCAGCCCGAGGTTCCCGAGCGTCTCGTCGATCGAACGGTGCGCCTCGTCGTAGCCGTGGTGGCGACCGGGCAGCTTCGAGGTGACGACGAGGTCCTCGCGGTCGACCTCGGACTCGCGGACGGCACGGCCGACGGCGTCCTCGTTGCCGTAGTTCAGCGCGGTGTCGAGCAGCCGGTAGCCGCTCGTGATCGCCGCACCGACGGCAGCGGTGCCCTCGTCGCCGTTCAGCCCGTAGGTGCCGAGGCCGAGCTCCGGGAAGCGGTGGCCGTCGTTCAGCTCGATGGTGGGCGCGCCGACCTGCATCAGCGGACCCCGAGCAGGTCGATGATGAAGATGAGGGTCTTGCCGGACAGGAAGTGTCCGCCGCCGGCGGGGCCGTAGGCCAGCTCCGGCGGGACGACGAGCTTGCGGCGGCCGCCGACCTTCATGCCGGGGATGCCCTCCTGCCAGCCGCGCACGAGCGCCGCGAGCGGGAAGTCGATCGGCTCGCCGCGGTTCCAGGAGCTGTCGAACTCGTCGCCGGTCTCGTACTCGACGCCGGCGTAGTGCACCTTGACCGTCGAGCCGGCGGTGGCTTCGTCGCCGGAGCCCTCGACGATGTCGGTGATCTCGAGCTCGGTGGGGGCCGGGCCCTCGGGGGCGTCGAACTCGGGCTTGCTGTTGAGGTCAGTCATGCCGGCCAGTCAACCAGGTCGGTGCGCGGCCGATCCGGGCCGCGCGGTGGTCTCGCTGCCCGCGAACGGGCACGATCCGTCGCGGTGGACGGACCGTTGCGACCGATTCCGCCCGCTCGTGCGGCGGGGGCACCAGAATGGTTCCACCGTGACACGACCTGACACCGCCCCGCGCCGCCGCCTGCTCGCCGACCTCACCCCGCTCCGCCGCTCCCCCGCCTTCGCGCGGCTCTGGGCCGGTACCGCGATCGCCGGCATCGGCACGCAGATGACCACCGTCGCCGTCGGCCTCGAGGTCTACGAGATCACCCGCTCGACCTTCGCCGTGGCACTCGTCGGCGTCATCGCCCTCGTGCCGATGATCGTCGCGGGGCTCTACGGCGGCATGCTCGCCGACGCCTTCGACCGGCGGCTCGTGGCCCTGGTGTCGTCGATCGTCGCCTGGGGCGCGGTCGCGCTCATCGCCACGCACGCCTGGCTCGGGCTGCACGGGGTCGCGCTGCTCTACGTGCTCGCGACCGTCAACGCCGTGGCCGCGACGGTGAGCAACGCCTCGCGGTCGGCGATCGTCCCGCGCCTGGTCGGCACCGACCTGCTCCCCGCGGCGAGCGCCCTCGGCGGCATCGCCTCCGGGTTCCAGGTCACCGTGGGTCCGGCGATCGCCGGTGTCCTCATCGCGAGCGTCGGCTTCGCGCCGACCTACACGATCGACGTCGTCCTGTTCACGTTCGCGTTCCTCGGCGTCCTCACCCTGCCGCGGATGGCCGCCGACCGCGACGCCCTGCGGCCGGGGTTGGGCTCGCTCGTCGAGGGCGCCCGGTTCCTCCGCCGCTCCCGCAACATCACGATGACGTTCGTGCTCGACATCGTCGCGATGACGTTCGGGCAGCCCCGCGTGCTCTTCCCCGCGATCGGCGCGCTCGTGATCGGCGGTGGGTCGATCACGGTCGGGACGCTCACCGCCGCCTACGCGATCGGCGCGCTGCTGTCGAGCGTGTTCTCCGGTCCGCTCGGCCACGTGCGGCGCCAGGGCGAGGCCGTGGGATGGGCGATCACCGCGTACGGAGCGGCGATCGCGGCGTTCGGCGTGGTCATCGCGCTCGCGCACGTGCTCGGCGGTCGATCGGGCGAGGCCTTCAGCACCGGGATCCTGCCCGCGCTCGGGCTGGCGGCACTGTTCCTCGCCGCGGCCGGCGGTGCCGACAACGTCAGTTCGGTGTTCCGGAACACGATCCTGCAGGCGGCGTCGCCCGACGGCATGCGCGGGCGGCTCCAGGGCATCTTCATCGTCGTCGTCACCGGCGGCCCGCGGCTCGGCGACCTCTACGCCGGCCTGGTCGTCGCGGCCGGCATCGCGTACCCGCCGGTCATCGGCGGCGTGCTCATCATCGGGCTCGTCGCGCTGCTCCTGCGCGCCGTGCCGTCCTTCCGCCGCTACGACGCGCTGCACCCGCACGCGAACTGACCCCCGTCGCGCCCGGCGGGGAGACGAGACTCGCCCCGGCGGACGAGACTCGCGCGCGGACGCCGCGGAAGTGTCCGCCGGGCCGAGTCTCGTGGAGCGGGTCCGGTACCGTTCACTCCATGCCCGACAGCGCCTCGCGCGACCTGCAGCGGACCGGTGTCCGCGCGGTCGTCCGGCGCACCTACCACTCGGTGATCCGGCACCGGGTCGTCGACGCCGCTGCGTCGCTGACGTTCTTCGCGCTGCTCACGGCGTTCCCGGCGGCGCTCGCGGTCGTGTCCGCCCTGTCCGTCGTCGACCGACAGGGCGACAGCGTGAACGACATCGTCGAGGTGCTCGGCTTCATCGTCCGACCGGAGACCGCGCAGCACCTCGAAGGGCCGCTCCGGCAGCTCCTGACGCTCGACGACCCGTGGGTGGGCTTCTCGATCGGGCTCGTGCTGACGCTCTGGTCGCTCTCCGGGTACGCGACGGCGTTCGGTCGCGCGATGAACACGGCGTACGAGGTCGAGGAGGGCCGCCGAATCTGGAAGTTCCGCAGCATGATGCTCCTCGTCACGCTGCTCGTGATGGTGGGCGGGGCGATCGCGATCGTCATCCTGCTCGGCACCCCGACGGTCTCGGCCGCGATCGTGCGGCAGCTCGGGTGGGCGCCCTGGATCGACGACCTGTGGAACGTGGCGAAGTGGCCGGTGCTCGCGGTCGTCCTCGTCGTGATGGTCGCGGTGCTCTACACCGCGACGCCGAACGTCAAGACCCCGCGGCTGCGGTGGGTGTCGGCCGGGGCGGCCTTCGCGATCCTGACCTGGGCGCTGGCGACCGTCGGCTTCTCGGTCTGGGTCGAGACGGTCGGCAGCGGCGGGAACCGTGCGTACGGCTGGCTGGGCGGCGCGATCCTGCTGCTCGTCTACCTGTACATCTCGAACTTCGTGCTCGTGGTCGGCGGGGAGCTCGACTCCGAGGTGATCCGGCTGCGGCAGCTGCTCGCGGGCATCGAGGCCGACGAGACGATCCGGCTCCCGCTCCGCGACGTCACGCGGAACTTCACGCTCGCCCGGTGGCGGGACCAGGACGTCCGCGCGGCGCAGGACGTCCGCACCGCCGCGCTCGAGCGGGCCGCGGAGGACGACGAACCCGACCTCGAGGCCGAGCGCCTGCGCGAGCTGTCGCAGCAGGTCCGCGTCGGCGAGCGCCCGCTGCCGTAGGGCGCGGCGCTGCCGCCGGCGCTCGCCGTCAGCGCTCGCGAGCGGCCTCGTCCAGCATCTCCTCGGTGACGACCGGGATCGCGCCCGTCGCCAGCTCGATGCCCGACAGCCGCGCCGGCGACAGGACGCGGTGCACCTGGTCCTCGTCCATGAGCCCCGCCGCCGTCACGAGCGTCGCGATCGGCGTCGAGGTCGTCAGCGCCGTGTGCGCGATCGACGCGGCGGCCGCGTACCCGATGTAGGGCGTCAGGGCCGTCACGACGCCGACGTTGGTGTCGACCTGCGCCGCGAGCTTGGCCTCGTTCGCCTCGATCCCGGTCACGCAGTGCACCCGCAGCGTCGCGCACCCGCTGGCCATCCACTGCAGTGACTGCAGGATCGAGTGGGCGATGATCGGCTCGAAGGCGTTGAGCTGGAGCTGCCCGCCCTCGGCCGCCATCGTCACGGTCGTGTCGGCACCCGCGACGGCGAACGCGATCTGGTTCACCACCTCCGGGATCACCGGGTTGACCTTGCCCGGCATGATCGACGACCCCGCCTGCCGCGCCGGCAGCGTGATCTCGCCGAGTCCGGCCTGCGGCCCGGACGCGAGCAGGCGCAGGTCGTTGCAGATCTTCGAGAGCTTCGCGGCGCTGCGCTTCACCGTGCCGGACAGGGTCATGAACGCGCCGGCGTCGCTCGTGGCCTCGATGAGGTCCGGTGCCGTGACGATGTCGAGCCCGCTGGCGACCTGCAGCTGCCGACGGACCTCGTCGCGGTACTGCGGGTCCGCGGTGATGCCGGTGCCGATGGCCGTCGCACCGAGGTTCGTCTCGGCGAGCAGCGGCGTCACGGTCCGGAGCAGCAGGACGTCCTCCTGGATCGTGTGCGCGAACCCGGTGAACTCCTGCCCGAGGGTCATCGGCACGGCGTCCTGCAGCTGGGTCCGACCGATCTTCAGCACGTCCTGGAACGCCCGACCGCGCTCGGCGAAGGCGTCGGAGAGCAGTTCGAGCTGCTCGGTGAGGCGCCGCACGCCGAGGATCATCGCCAGCTTGATGCTCGTCGGGTAGGTGTCGTTCGTCGACTGGCTGCGGTTCACGTGGTCGATCGGGTGCAGGTACGCGTAGTCGCCCTTCTCGCGACCGAGGATCTCGAGAGCGCGGTTGGCGAGCACCTCGTTCGTGTTCATGTTCGTCGAGGTGCCGGCCCCGCCCTGCACGATGTCGACCACGAACTGCTCGCGGAGCGCCCCGTCGCGGACCTCCTGCGCGGCTCGGTCGATCGCATCGGCCCGTTCGGGGTCGAGCACGCCGATCGCCTTGTTGGCGCGTGCCGCGGCCTGCTTGACGGTCGCGAGGGCCTCGATCAGGTCCGGGTACACCGCGATCGGCACCGAGGTGATCGGGAAGTTCTCGAGGGCCCGCAGGGTGTTGATGCCCCAGTAGGCGTCGGCCGGGACCTCGAGGGTCCCCAGCGAGTCGGTCTCGGTGCGGGTGCGTGCTTCGTTGCCGGTCACCCTGCCGAGGCTAGCCCGTCCGGTCGGTGCGGTCCGGCAGGTCGGCGCGCGTGGTGACCGGTGGACGGACGGGAGGCCCGTGGCGGCGTCGCCACGGGCCTCCCGTCCGTCAGGTGGTGACGTCCGTCAGTGGAACTGCGGGACGATCAGGTAGATCCCGTAGAGCACGGCGAGACCGGAGAGGGCGAAGCACGCGACGGCGAGCGCGCGGAACGCCCGGACGCCGGACTGGACCCTCCCGGGCTGGGGGAAGCCGGCCGTGGCCGGGCCGACCGTGCCGTCGTCCTTCACGGTGTACTTACCGGCGCGGGTGTCGGCGGCGCTCCAGAGGCGGAGGCCGATCGAGTAGACGAGCACCACGAAGCACGCGGCGACGACCGCGACGATCGCGACGGTGAGGAACGCGAACCAGTCGATACCCATCAGCGGCGTCCTCCGTTGCGTCCGGCCATGCGGCGCAGGGTGCGCTCGCGGCTGAGCTCGGCGCGACGCTCGGCGACCCGGGCCGCGCGCTTCTTGCGCTGCAGGTCGCGCAGCTCCTTGCGGGTGAAGACCGCGTTCGCGGCGACGTCGACCTCGATGGCCGAGGCCTGCTCGTGGGGCTTCCGGAGCGACCAGAGGTACAGCCCCAGGATCACGGCGGCACCGACGACCGCGTCGATCACGAGGCCCCCGATCCCGAGCCGGGCGATGCCCGACGCGACGGCCCCGACGGCCGCGGCGGCCGGCAGCGTGATGAACCAGGCGATGACGATCTTGCCCGCGGTCGACCACTGGATCTTCGACCCGCGGCGGCCGAGACCGGCGCCGATGATCGAGCCCGAGGAGACCTGGGTCGTCGACAGGGCGAAGCCGAGGTGGCTCGACGCCAGGATGGTCGCGGCGGTCGACGCCTCGGCCGCGAAGCCCTGCGTGGCGCGGATCTCGGTGATGCCCGACCCGAGCGTGCGGATGATGCGCCACCCGCCGGTGTAGGTACCGAGGGCGATCGCGAGGGCGCACGCCACGACGACCCAGAACTGGACGCCCTGGTCAGCCGACTGCGCGCCCGAGGCGATCAGGGTCAGGGTGATGACGCCCATGGTCTTCTGCGCGTCGTTCGTGCCGTGTGCGAGCGACACCATCGAGCTCGTGAAGACCTGGCCGATGCGGAACCCGCCGCGCTCGTTCGGGAACACCGGACGGCGGGTGACCCGGTAGGCGATGCGCGTCGCGAGCAACGACACCAGCGCGGCGATCACCGGCGACAGGAAGGCCGGGATGATGACGACCGTCAGCAGCGCGGCGTAGTTGACCGAGTCGAAACCGGCGCCGACGATCGCGGCCCCGATGAGCCCGCCGAACAGCGCGTGCGAGGACGACGACGGCAGGCCGCGCAGCCACGTGATCATGTTCCACACGACCGCGCCGATGAGTCCCGCGAAGATCATCTCGGGGGTGATCGCCACCCCACCAGGTCCCTCGTTGATGAGGCCGTGCGAGATCGACGTCGCGACGGCGGTGCTGAGGAACGCACCGACCAGGTTGAGCACCGCGGCGACCGTGACGGCTACCTTGGGCTTCATGGCACCGGTGGCGATCGGCGTCGCCATCGCGTTGGCGGTGTCGTGAAATCCGTTTGTGAAGTCGAAGAAGAGGGCCAACGCGATGACCAGGACGACTATGAGTGTGATGTCCACCGCGGGCAAGTGTCCCAGGCAGGACCGCTGAGCACAAACCCTGCCGTTCACCCGTTGTTCACCGGGCCTGCGGGATCGTTCAGGATCGGAACGACCCGGATGGGAGGATGGACCCCATGGACACCGCGGAACTCCTCATCCTGCTGATCGGTTCGCTCGCGGTGACCGGCTTCGCGCGCGCCAAGGGGCTCCCCGCACCGCTGCTCGTCACGGCCGTGGCGCTGGCGGTGTCGTTCCTCCCCGGACTGCCCGAGATCGAGATCGACTCCGAGGTCATCCTCACCGTGGTCCTGCCGCCGCTGCTCTACTCGGCGGCCCTCGACGTCTCGTGGCAGAGCTTCCGGCAGTCGATCAAGCAGATCCGACGCCTCGGCATCTTCCTCGTGATCGTCACGGCGGCGGCGGTCGGACTCGCGGCGTACGTCCTCATCCCCGACATGGACTGGCCGGCCGCGATCCTGCTCGGCGCCGTGGTCGCGCCGCCGGACGCCGTGTCCGCCGCCGCGATCGGGCGCAAGCTCGGCCTCCCCCGCCGCGTGATGACGGTGCTGTCCGGCGAGAGCCTCATCAACGACGCGGCGTCGCTGACCCTGGTCCGGGTGTTCACGCTCATCGCCGCGGGCACGTCGCTGACGATCTGGCAGGACCTCGGCATCTTCGGGCTCGCGATCGGCGTCGGCCTGGTGGTCGGCATCGTCCTCGGCGTCGCGGTGCACTGGATCCGGATGCGCATCAACGATCCGGTCGTCGAGACGATCATGAGCATCCTGCTGCCGTTCGTCGCCTACGTCCTCGCCGAGCACCTGTCCGGCTCCGGGGTCATCGCGGTCGTCACCGCGGGGCTCTACATCGGCTACAACTCGCCGAAGGAGGGCTACGCGACCCGGCTGCAGGAACGCCCGTTGTGGACGAGCATCGACGTCATCCTCGAGGGGTTCGTCTTCGCCCTCATCGGGCTGCAGCTCAAGACCGTCGTCCAGGACCTCCTCGAGAGCGACCGCAGCCTGACGCAGACGCTCACCGCCGCCGCGGTCGTGCTCGCCGTCGTGATCCTCGTCCGGCCCCTCTTCGTCTTCGAGTCGTACGCGCGCAACCGGTTGAACCGGCTGTGGCTCAGACCCCTGCGGGTCCGGCTGTCACGGGGGCACCGGTCGCTCCGCTGGCTCCGCGGCACGGCCGAACCGAAGCTGAACTGGCGGGAGCTCACCGTCATCTCGTGGACCGGCATGCGCGGCGTGGTCACGCTCGCCGCCGCGGTGGCCGTCGTCGCCGACCCTGTTGAGATCAAGGCGCAGGACACGATCTTCATCATCGCGTTCGTCGTCACCGTCGGCACGCTCCTGCTGCAGGGCCTCACGCTCCCCTTCGTCATCCGCGCGCTCAAGGTGCAGGACCCGGCGGAGGGCGAGGAGGACGTCCGGAGCGAGATGCGCCTCAACCAGCGCACGACCGAGGCCGCGATCGCGCTGCTCGAGCGCCGGCGTCCGGCCTGGGCCCAGCAGTACGGGCACCAGGCGGTCGACAGCGTCGTGAACCGGTTGAAGGCCCGGCTCGAGCGGCAGGCCGAGACCTTCCGCCGCGACGCGGAGGAAGAGGAGGACGAGGAGCGCAACGCCCCGATGCGCCTCCGCGGGGCGCAGATCCAGGACATCCGGCGCGAGCTGCTCGACCGGCGGCGGGAGATCGTGCTCGAGGAGCGCGAGAAGGGCAACCTCGACGAGGAGGTCATGCGCCGCGTGCTCGTGACGCTCGACGCCGAGGAGCTCGCGATGGACTCGGCGCAGGCCTCCCGCAGTCGTTCCTGACCGGCGTCCCGCTCTCGGCGCACCGTGAGCGGACCGGGCGTATCGTGGCGCTCCGATCCCAGGAAGAGGAGCAGAGCGCCGAGTGAGCGAGCCGCGGAACGACGTCCCCAGGAACACCGACCTCCCGGAACGAGACGGAGCGCCGCGGCAGACCGCCGCCTCCAGGCAGCGGCAGACCCGGCCCTCGACCCGCGGCGGCTCGAAACCCCGACGGGGCGCCCCGGTCGCCGGCAGCCGGACCGGCGCGGGCGGCCGCTCCCGCGTACGCCAGGCCCCCGTGCCGGAGCCGCAGCACATCAGCCGGTACCGCCGCTGGTACGGCACGCTCCACCCCTCGCTGCAGCTGATCGGCCTGCAGCTCTGGATGCCGCTGTTCTTCATCGTCGGCTTCTGCCTCTGCTACGTCTTCGCCTTCCACGCCCCGCACCCGCACGACGTCCCGGTCGCACTGGTCGGGAGCGACCCCACGCTCGTCGCCGCCGTCGACAAGGCCCTGCCCGGTGAGTACGTCTTCCACGTGGTCGACTCGCTCGCGCAGGCGAAGCGGGACGTGCTCGCCGGCACGATGGCCGTCGCCTACGACCCCTCGACGAACGAGGTCTTCAAGGCCAGCGCCCACCAGTTCCAGGTCGCCTCGCTCGTCCCCGCGACGCTGTCCGGCGTGCTGACGGGCATCGGCGTCGCCGCACCGACGATCACCGAGCTCGCGCCCCTGCCCGCGTACGACGAGTACGGCACCGTCGCGATGTACGTCATGCTCGCCTGGTGCATCGGCGGCTACATGGTCGCGATGTTCATCGGCATCATGGGCGGCCCGCTCCGCCACCGCGTCCGCATGGCGGTCATCGTCGTCGGCGGCCTCGTCATCTCGCTCATCACGAACACGCTCGCCGGGCCCGTGCTCGGGGCGATCCACGGACACTGGGTCGAGCTCGTCCTCATCGCCTGGGGGTGGATCGTGGCGATCGGGCTCGCGGTCAACGGCCTGAGCTACTTCGTCGGCCGGTTCATCGCCGCACCCGCGATGATCTGCTTCGTCTTCCTCTCGATGCCGTCGTCCGGCGGCGCGTACCCGAAGTGGTTCATGCCCGAGCCCTTCGCGTGGCTCAACCACGTCGTGGTCGGCTCGAGCATGGTCGACATGATCAAGCACGAGATCTACGGCGTCGGCCCCGGGTTCGGCCGCGGTCTCGTCACGATGGCCTGCTACGCCGCGGCGGGCCTCGTGCTGATGTTCTTCGGCAAGGCGTGGTGGGAGCGCCGGCGCATCGCGGCGATCGTCGGGAACCGCACGACGATGTTCCAGGACGCGCAGACCGCGAACCGGGAGTTCCTCGGCCGCCAGCGCGACGCCGAGCTCGAGCGGCACGGTCTGACGTCGACCGAGACGGGCACGCTGAGCATCCTGCGCGACGAGGACTGGCAGGACGAACGCGTGGGCGGTGACGTCTTCACCGGTGCCCGCGACGGGCTCGAGGGGCAGGCGCCGCAGACCGGTCGCATCCCCGTGGTGCGGTCGGCGGACCGACCCGGTCCGGCGCGGACGCCCGGAGCGGGGAACGGACCACGCACCCGCCCGGTCGCGCGACCGGAGGCACCGCGCACGGAGGTCGCCCGCACCGCGGAGCGGGCGCACGGGCGGCACGCGGACCGCTGAGCGCGTCCGACCCGGCGTATCCTGGCCGGATGGACTCCCGCACCGTCTGGCACCGCACGCTCGTCACCGTGGTCGTCGTGTTCCTCGTGCTCGCGGCCGTGCTGTACGCCGCGAGCGTGCTGCTGGCGCCCGCGGACGGGCGGAACACCGCCGGCCTCTTCGTGGGGTGGGCGATGTTCGCGGTCATCGGTGCGATCGTCGTCGGGATCGTCGACTTCTTCGTCCGCCCGCTCGGTGGTCGGAGCGGGGACGCCGACGTCCTCGCGGCGGCCGAGGAGGCCCGGACCGGCAGCACCCGGACGCACGCGTCGCGCTGAGCCGCGACCGCACCGGCCGTGTCCCGGACGCGCCCGTCGGGCTGAACGGGCGCCGGGTCAGACCCCGCGACCGCTGAAGCCCGACACCGTCGCGTCGTCCGCGGCGAAGGTGAACCGCGCGTCCACCGTCCCCCCGGCGAGCACGCCGGGCAGCCAGAAGCGCGCGTCGTCCCACATCGCGTCGTACGGCACCGCGTCGACGGGGATCCACCGCGGCTCCAGCTCGTCGCTGCCCGTCGGGCTCCCCTGCCAGCGGCGGCAGACGAACACGTCCGAGACCTGGGACCAGGACGGGCGGTACGGGAACCGGTAGTCCAACGTGCCACGCGCCTCCAGGTCGGTGGGGTCGAGCCGCAGGCCGACCTCCTCCCGGACCTCCCGCACGGCGGCCGCCACCGGCGGCTCGCCCGGCTCCCGCTTCCCACCGGGGCCGACGAGCCGCCCGGTCCCCAGGCCACGACGCTTCTCGCCGAGCAGCACCTCCGGCCCCGCGACGCCGTCGCGCAGCAGGTAGACGACGACCACCGGGGCGTGCTGGGACTTGCTCTCGTCGCGCTCGGTCACGCGTCCAGTCTGTCGGACGATCTGTCGTACGCTCTCCTCATGGCACGCGTGCTGCGGGGGCACCATGGCTGAGCCCCGCAGGACCGGGCGCAGCCTCGAAGTGCTGCGCGCCGAGGCCGCCGAGGAGATCGCGGTGCTCGTCGAGCACCGGAGCCGCGCGGGCGAGGACCCGTGGGAGTTCATGCCGACGCTGCCGACCGTCGACGAGCAGGTCGTGCTCATCCTCCGGGCCGAGGCGGTCGAGCTCGACGCCGCGATCGGGCAGCGGAGCGCGCACTGGGCCGGGCACCCGGCGTCCGGGCAGGGCACCGAGCTCGGCGAGGAGTACCACCGCCTGCGCCGCATCGCCCTGCTGCACCCGGAGCTGACGCCCGCGGTGTGGAAGCTCATGGGCGCGCTGCCCGGGGCCGGCTGACCCGCACGGACGCCGGCTGCGGTTGGATGGGGGCATGACCGACACCGTCCTCGCCGTCCTCAACCAGCCCTCGCGGCACGCCGACCCGCACGACCCCTCGGCCGACGCGTACACCTGGGTGGAACCGCTCGAGGAGCACCTCCAGGTGCAGGACCTCGGCGCGATCCGCGGCGACGGCGTCTTCGAGACGATCACGGTCGTCGACGGCCGACCGCAGGCGCTCGAGCCGCACCTGGCACGGTTCGTCCGGAGCGCCGCGATGCTCGACCTGCCGGAGCCGGACGTCGACACGTGGCGGCAGGCCATCGAGGCCGTCTGCGCCCGACTCGACCCGGTGCACGAGGCGTTCGCGAAGACCGTCATGACCCGTGGCGTCGAGGGCTCCGGGCGTCCGACGGGCTGGGTGTACGCGGCACCGTCGGGCGACCAGACCCCCGCCCGCACCGAGGGCATCGCGGTCGTGACGCTCGACCGCGGCTACCGGCACGACGTCGAGCGCACCTCGCCGTGGCTGCTGCAGGGTGCCAAGACACTGTCGTACGCCGTGAACATGGCGGCACTGCGCGAGGCCGAGCGGCGCGGGGCCGACGACGCGCTGTTCGTCTCGACGGACGGCTACGTCCTCGAGGGCACCCGCGCGAACCTCGTCGCCTCGATCGGGGGGCGCCTCGTCACGCCGCGCACGGACATCGGCATCCTCGCCGGCACGACGCAGGCCGACGTCTTCCGCTTCGCCGAGGCGGAGGGCATCGCGACGTCGTACGAGCTCCTGACGCTCGCCGACCTCGAGGCGGCGGACGCGCTCTGGCTGCTGTCGAGCGTCCGCCAGGCCGCGCCGATCCGCTCGGTGAACGGTGTCGCGCGCGGGATGGACCTGCCGATGACCGAGCGGATCAACGACTTCCTGCTCTCCCGCGAGCAGTAGCCGGTACCCCGGGACGGCCTGGAGGCGCGTGGCGGGCTCGCCGGACGCCTCCAGGCCGTCGTCGGGTCACCAGCGCGGGGTGGTGACGCCCGTCCCGTCGGCCCACTGGTAGACGGACGCGCCGTCGATCCAGACGCGCGTCGCGCGACTGGTCGCCGCCAGCGGGTCGCCGTCCCAGAGCACCAGGTCGGCGTCGAAGCCCGGCTCGATGCGACCGACGCGGTCGCCGAAGCCGAGGAAGTCCGCCGGGTTCACGGTGAGCGCCTCGAGGGCGGTCTGCCACGGCAGGCCCTCCTTGACGGCGGCGGTGGCCTGGTCGACGAGCATGTTGATCGGGACGACCGGTGCGTCGGTGGTGATCGCGACGCGCACCCCCGCGGCGGCGAGCCGCGCGAGGTTCGGGATCCCGCGGTCGCGCAGCTCCACCTTCGAGCGGCTCGTGAACAGCGGGCCGTAGATGACCGGGACGTCGCGCTCGGCGAGCAGGTCGGCGATCTTGTGCGCCTCGGTGCCGTGGTTGACGACGAGCCGGTAGCCGAACTCGTCGGCGAGGCGCAGCGCGGTCGCGATGTCGTCGTGCCGGTGCACGTGCTGGTCCCAGGCGAGCTCGCCGTCGAGCACGCGGACGAGCGTCTCCTTCGTCAGGTCGCGGGTGAAGGGCTCCCCCTTCGCGGCGGCGGCGTCGCGGGCGGCACGGTAGTCCTGCGCGGCGACGAAGGCCTCGCGGATGACCTTCGCGACACCGAGGCGCGTCGAGGGGGTCTTGCCCTTCTCGCCGTACACGCGCTTCGGGTTCTCGCCGAGGGCGCTCTTCACGCTGACCGCGTCGGAGATGAGCTGCTCGTCGATCGTGCGCCCGCCCCAGGTCTTGATCGCGACGGTCTGTCCGCCGATCGGGTTGCCGGAGCCGGGCTTCACCACGATGCTCGTGATGCCGCCGGACAGGGCGTCGCGGAAGCCCTCGTCGTCGATGTCGACGGCGTCGATCGCCCGGACGGCGGCCGTGTTCGGGTCCGTCATCTCGTTCGTGTCGTTGCCCGCCCAGCCGTTCGCCTCCTCGTGGATGCCGACGTGGCCGTGCGCCTCGACGAAGCCGGGGACGAGCCAGGCGCCCGCGGCGTCGACGACGGGCAGCCCGGGCGGCGGGGTCACGTCGGGGCCGACCGCGGTGACACGGCCGTCCTCGACGACGACGGCGCCGCCGTCGAACGCGGGGGCGGTGACGGGGACGACGTGGGCACCGGTGACGACGAAGGAGTTGGTCATGCCACCACGCTACGTCCGCTGCGGGCAGGCGCCACGCGGATCGCGGATCGCGGGTCTGCATGCGACATGCGGATCGCTGGCGCCCGTGGGCTGCCGAGTCGTACCGTCCGGGGACGACCACGACCCAGGAGGTGCCGTGACCCACGCCCGTCGCCGTTCCCGCTCGTCCGCAGCACCCCCTGCATGGCCGGCGCACCGGACCGAGGACCGCCCGTGGCGGAGCAGTGTCCGGGGCGACCGGGCCACCCGGACGACCACGACCGTGCGGGTGTCCGTCCCGCCCTCGATCGCGGGTGCCCGGTGGGAACCCGACGAGGGCACCGAGGCACTGCTCGACCGGAGTCTCGACGCCCTGTCCGCCCTGGACCGCACGGACGGCGCCGGCCCGCTGCACCGGCTGCTCGCCCGGACCGACGCCGTGGCGACCTCGCGCATCGAGCACGAGTCCGCCGGGGTCGACGACGTCGCGCGGGCCCTCGTCGGGTCACGGGCGAACCCGAGCGCCTCGGCGGTGGTGCACGCCGGTGACGCACTCGAGCGCCTCGTCGCGGACGCGGGTGACGGCCGACTCGACGAGACGACGCTGCTCGACGCGCACCGCCGGCTCATGCGGCACGACCCGGTCGACGGCCGGTACGCCGGCCGCTACCGCGCGGTGCAGAACTGGATCGGCGGCGGCCGCACCCCGCGGGACGCCGACCACGTGCCGCCCCCGCCCGAGCTCGTGCCGGCGCTCATGGCCGACCTGTTCGCGTTCCTCGAGCGCGACGACCTGCACCCCGTGGCACAGGCGGCGATCGCGCACGCCCAGTTCGAGTCGATCCACCCGTTCACCGACGGCAACGGGCGGACGGGGCGTGCGCTCGTGGCCGCGGTGCTGCGCCGACGGGGCTGTACCCGGACGGTGAGTGCACCGGTCGCCACCGTCCTGGTCGCCGAACGCGACCGGTACTTCGCCCACCTGGCCCGGTACCGCGACGGGGCGGTCGACGGGTGGGTGCGCGACCTGGCGATCGCGGTCGGGACGGTGTCCGACGAGGGGGTCGTCACCGGCCTGCTCCTCGACGAGGTCGCGCGTGACCGTGCGGCGACCACGTGCGCGACCGGCCCGCACGCGGTCCTGGGGCGCGCACTCGAGCAGGACGCCGTGCTGACCGAGGAACACGCCGCGGACCTGCTCGGGAACCCTCGCGCGGACCTGCCACCTGCCGTGCTCGACGACACGGTCGCCGACCTCTGTCGCGCCGGCGTGCTCCGCCCGGTCACGACCCGCCGCTCCCGGCGCGCCTGGGTCGCCCCCGCCGTGGTGGCCGAGCTCGACGCGTTCACCGAGCGCGTGCGGGACGGCGTCGAGGCCCGTGCACGTAGGGTGGCGGGGTGAGCAGCGAGCACGTCCAGGTCACCCCGCCGACCGCCGCCAAGCGGCCCGTCACGCGGACCCACCACGGCATCGACTTCGTCGACGACTACGAGTGGCTCCGGGACAAGGAGTCACCGGACACCCTGGCGTACCTGGAGGCCGAGAACGCGTACACCGACGCGCAGACCGGGCACCTGGACGCCCTGCGGGACCGGATCTTCGCCGAGGTGAAGGACCGCGTGCAGGAGACGGACCTCTCCGTGCCGGTCCGGACGGGCGGCTGGTGGTACTTCACCCGCACGGCCGAGGGCAGCCAGTACGGCGTGCACTGCCGCGCCCCGATCGCCGGTCCGGACGACTGGACCCCGCCCGCCGTCGACGAGGACGGCGCGGCCCTGCCGGGCGAGGAGGTCGTCCTCGACGGCAACGCCCTCGCCGAGGGCCACGACTTCTTCTCGCTCGGCAGCTACGACATCAGCGACGACGGCACGCGGCTCGTGTACGGCGTCGACGTCGAGGGCGACGAGCGGTACACGCTGCACGTTCGCGACCTCACCGACGGCACCGAGCTCGGCGACGAGATCCCGAACACCGGCGCCGGTGCGACCTTCGACCCGTCCGGACGCTTCGTGTTCTACCCGACCGTCGACGAGTCCTGGCGTCCGGACCGCATCTGGCGGCACACCGTCGGCACCGCCGCGGCGGACGACGTGGTCGTCTTCGATGAGCCGGACGACCGGTACTGGGTCGGCGTCGGGGTCACCCGGTCGTCGCAGTACATCGTCATCGAGCTCGGATCGAAGATCACGTCCGAGGCCCTGGTGCTCGACGCCGCCGACCCGACCGGCGAGTTCCGCGTCGTGTGGCCGCGGCGCGAGGGCGTCGAGTACGAGATCGAGCACGCCGTCGTGGGCGGGAGCGACCGCTTCCTGGTGCTGCACAACGACGGTGCCGAGAACTTCGAGCTCGTCGACGTGCCCGCCGACGACCCGACCGACGAGCACGACCGCCGCGTGGTCGTCGCGCACCACCCCGAGCGTCGGATCGAGTCCGTGGACGCCTTCGCCGGACACCTCGCGCTCGAGTACCGGTCGGAGGCACTCCCCCGCGTCGCGATCATCCCGATCGAGGGCGACGGGTACGGCGACGCCCAGGAGGTCCCCTTCGACGAGGCGCTCTTCTCGGCCGGACTCGGCGGCAACCCCGAGTGGGACCAGCCGACCCTCCGCATCGGGTACACCTCGTTCGTCACCCCGTCCGAGGTGAGCGACCTGGACCTGGCCACCGGCGAGGTGACGGTCCTGAAGCGCCAGCCGGTCCTCGGCGGCTACGACCCGGACGACTACGTGCAGGAGCGGGACTGGGCGACCGCGCCCGACGGCACGAAGGTGCCGATCTCGCTCGTGTGGCGACGGGACGCCGTGGACGCCGACGAGCCGGCCCCCCTGCACCTGTACGGGTACGGCTCGTACGAGCACTCGATCGACCCGGGCTTCAGCGTGATGCGCCTGTCGATGCTCGACCGCGGGGTCGTCTTCGCGGTGGCACACGTGCGTGGTGGTGGCGAGATGGGGCGGCACTGGTACGAGGACGGCAAGACCCTCACCAAGAAGAACACCTTCACCGACTTCGTGGCGGTCGCCGAGCACCTCGTCGAGTCCGGTCGCACGAGCGCCGACCGGCTCGTGGCAGAGGGCGGCAGCGCCGGCGGCCTGCTCATGGGCGCCGTGGCGAACCTGGCGCCGGAACGCTTCGCGGGCATCCTCGCCGCGGTGCCGTTCGTCGACGCGCTGACGAGCATCCTCGACCCGGACCTGCCCCTGACGGTGATCGAGTGGGACGAGTGGGGCGACCCGCTCCACGACCCCGAGGTCTACCGGTACATGAGCGAGTACTCGCCGTACGAGAACGTCCGCGAGGGCGTGCAGTACCCGCGGATCCTCGCGGTCACGTCCATCAACGACACGCGGGTGCTCTACGTCGAGCCGGCGAAGTGGACCGCCAGGCTCCGCGAGGTCGGTGCCCCGGTGCTGCTCAAGACCGAGATGGCCGCGGGGCACGGCGGCGTGAGCGGCCGCTACGACTCGTGGCGGGAGCGGGCGTTCGAACTGGCCTGGCTGCTCGACGTGCTCGGTCTCGCCGACGTGAACCCGGCGGCGGCTTCGGCCCGGCCGATCGCCGCCGGCTGAGGTCCGCGGGCCGGGACGACGCGTCCCGGCCCGGCCACTCAGACGCGGTTGAGCGCGTGCACCGCCTGGTCGTAGGACTCCTCGGCCAGGCGGACGCGGTCACCCGCGAGCACGCCGTACCCGAACGTCCCCTCCCCACCGCGCTCGGCGATCCCCGCGTGCACCCGCAGGACGTCGAGCGCGTGCAACGAGCGCACCCGCTCGGTCAGCACGTCGGCCGCGTCCCCGGTGCGCGTCCACAGCGCGTGCGGGAAGGCGTCGTCGCCGAGCACGTCCATCGCCGCGCGGGCCCGGGTGGCCGCGCGCCAGGCCTCCTCGGTCGCGGTGCGCTCCGACGCCTCGCGGTCGACGAGCCCGACGCTCTCGTCGTCGTCCGCGACGGCCTGTCGCACGAGCTCACGGACGCGCGGCTTCTCGACCGCCGACACGTCCTGCGCCACGTGCTTCGGCGACCGCAGCGCCCACGCGGTCGGTGCGGGCCGTTCGACCGCGTCGTCGAGGGCGTCGAGCAGCTCGAGGTACGGCTCACCGTGCAGGAAGGCCGTGACCTCGCCCACCGCGACGGAGCGGCGCTCCCGGGTCGCGGCGAGGATCCGCTCGCGGGTCATGGCGTCGACGAGCAGGTCCTGGGCCGGTGACGACGCGTAGGGCAGGCGCTCCACGAGGTGCTCTGCGAGCGCGGCACGGGCGGTGACGGCCGCCAGGGCGTCCGCCGCCTCGGCGGCGCGGTCGGCCGCGGCGGTGTCGGGGAACGCCGGACGGTAGGCCGACAGGACGGCGGCGATGCCGAGGGCGGTCCGGGCCGTCCCGCGGAGGTCGGCCGACCCGCCGGCGCGGAGCACGGCCTCCTGGCCGAGGAGTGCCGTCCGCAGCTTGCGCAACCGCTTCGTGAGCGCACGGGCCGCGGTGCCCTTCACGGGCTTGTCGGCGGTGCGGAGGCGTGCCGCCGGCGCACCCTCGAGCCCCCGCGCCAGCTTCGACGCGACCGCTGCCGGCGCGGCACCGACGGCAGCGAACCGTCCGTCGAGCGAGGCGAAGAGCTCGTGCGCGACCTGTTCGTCGACGTCGCCGACCGTCTCGACCTCGACCTCGCGCCACGTCCGGGGGGTCGCCGGTGCCGCGTCGTCGAGGCGCTGCGCGACGACGGCGTCGTCCGCGAGCTCGGCGACCTGCTCGTCGTCCTCGTCGAGCAGCCGGGTGACCGTCCGCGTGGTCGTGATGCGCACGACGGGGCGCAGGCCGCGTCCGCGCCGCTCGGTGAAGAGCGCGCCGAGGACCTCGTCCGGCACGGTGTCGGCGTCCTCGGTCAGGGGGAAGTGCTGCTCGTGGCGGACGGTGTCCGACGCGGAGCGCTTGATGTGCCACCCGGCGTCGTGGCCGCCCGTCCGGCGCCGGACGGTGACACGGGACGCCACGAGGTCGTACCGCTCGGTGTCCCAGTAGGTGGCGTCGAGGACGAACGGTTCCTCGTGCTCGGTGCGGGCGATGCTGCCGATCCCGACCAGGTCGGGGAGGTCGTCGCCCTCGGGCAGGTCGTAGGTGCGCTCGATCTCGAGGTGGGTGTCCGTCACACGCTCCTGTCTACCAGGGCGTCCGGGGTTCCCCGAACCGGCGGGGTTAGCCTGTGGACATGAGCGAGACGATCACCCGCGACGCGTTCGTGCCCGAGGCCGGCGGCGTCACGATGTTCACCACGAGCTGGTGCGGCTACTGCGCCCGGCTGAAGAACCAGATGACGAAGGCCGGTGTCCCCTTCCGCGAGGTCGACATCGAGCAGACCCCGGGGACGGCCGAGCTCGTCGCCGAGGTGAACGGCGGCAACCAGACCGTGCCGACGCTGGTGTTCCCGGACGGGAGCACGGCGACGAACCCCTCGTTGGCCGAGGTGCAGTCGCGCGTCTGAGGCGCGGCGCGGGGCCGGCTGGCCCTGACGAACCACGAAACCGACATCGAACCAGGCGCGAGCCCCGGTTCAATGTCGGTTTCGTGGTTCGACACCGCGTGTGAGGCGCCAGCGCCCCGCGTCAGCGCGCCAGCGCGTCCTCGAGCAGCGCCACCATCGCGTCGAGCTGGATGTCGCCCGAGTCGGCGACCTCCTCGTCCGAGCCGTCGAGCGCGCGGGCGGCCAGGGACGCCTTCGAGTCGATGAGCTCGGCGATCTTGGTGTCGATCGTCTGCGCGGCGATGATGCGCCACGCGGTGACGGGCTCCTCCTGCCCGATGCGGTGCACGCGGTCGATCGCCTGGGTCTGCTCGGCGCTCGTCCAGGACAGCTCGGCGAGCACGACGTTGGACGCCACCTGCAGGTTGAGGCCGACGCCCGCCGCGGTGAGCGAGCAGACGATGACGGCCACGTCGGGGTCGTTCACGAACGAGTCGATCTCGGCCGTGCGCTGCGCCGGCGTCTGGTCGCCGCGGATCGTGGCGGTCTTCAGGTGCCGACGGGCGAAGACCTCCTCGGCCTGGTCCATCACGTCGAGGTGCTTCGCGAAGAACACGACCTTGCCGACGTTCGAGGCGAGCTGCGCCGCGTAGTCCGCCGCGAGCTGCGCCTTCGCGCGACCGATGCGTCGGACCATCGAGAACACGTTCTCGCCGGTCGACGAGGCGTCCTGGTCCTCGAGCTCCCACCGCGCGACCTGGCGGACGAGCTTGTGGTCGATGCCGACGACCGGGTCCTGCCCGGTGCGGGCGTCGAGCGCCTGGTGGTAGCGGCGCACGAGCTTCGCGGTGAGCTCGCGCTCGGCGTCGCGGATCGACCGGCCCTCTTCCCCGTCGAGCTCGACCGGGATGTCGGCGATGCGTCGGGCGGGGATGTCCGCGGCGACGTCCACCTTGCGGCGGCGGACGATGCCCTGGTCGATGACGGCCTTGCGCGCCTCGACGAAGAACCCGGGGTCGGCCGGGGTCAGCCCGATCTCCTCGAGCTCGTTCATGAGCTTCGCGCGCGGCTTCTTGTCGTCGATCCAGCCGAGGAACTCCCAGATGGTGCGGAAGTCCTCGACGGAGTTGATCAGCGGCGTCCCGGTCAGCGCCATGAGCAGCGGCGACGACACCCGCGAGCGGATCTTCTCGGCGAGCTGCAGCACGAACCGGGAGCGCTGCGACTCCTTGTTCTTGATGAAGTGCGCCTCGTCGACGACCATGCCGCGGAACCCGAAGTTCCCGAGCCAGCCGGCGTGCCGGTCGAGGATCTCGTAGTTGACGATGACGATGTCGGCGAAGCCGTCCAGGTCGTCACCGTCGCCGTGGATGACGGTCGCGGTCCGGTTCGGCACCCAGCGGGCGGCCTCGCGCGCCCAGTTCGTCTTCACGACGTTCGGCACGACGACGAGCAGCGGGAACGCGTTCGCGGCGTCGGCGGCGAGCAGGGACTGCGCGGTCTTGCCGAGGCCCGGTTCGTCGGCGAGCAGGAACGAGCGGTGCCCCTGGGAGGCGGCCGCCACGAGCTCCGCCTGGTGCTTCATGAGCGTGGTGCCGGACCGCGAGTGCAGCGACGACGGCTCGGGCAGCGGCATCGAGGCCGCTCCCCCGCCGGCGCCGTACTCGAACGACTTGAAGAGCGGACCGAACAGCTCCCAGTTCGCCAGGCGCCGCGGGTGCGCGACCGGCTGGTCGGCGAGGGCGAAGTCCGGCGCGAGGAACGGGTTCGCGAGCTGGCGCTGCACGACCGCCTGTGGCAGCACCGAGCGCACCGGCGTCTCGACGACCGGCGACGGCTCGGCGGCGATCACGAGGTCCTCCGGCTGCAGCTCCATGCCGCCGGCGATCATCATGTCGCGCTTCGCGGTCCGGGTCGCCTCGCCGACCGAGGCCTCCTCGGTGAGCAGCTGGATGACGCTCGTGTCGCGCGCCGCGGTCTTCGCCAGGATCGTCGCGACCCCGTCGAGCCGCTTGAGCTGCTCGGCGCGCTGCGCGTCGGAGAGCTCCGGGTCGGCCTTGACCCGCGCACGCTCCTCGCGCATGAGCAGCGCGACGGCCTGGAACTTCGACCGGTTCGACGCCTTGAGCGGTCCACGCTGCGCCGCCGCCTCGACCTCGCGCACGGCGCGGGCGAGGACGGGGATGACGCCGTCGTTGTCGAGCGGCCGGGTGCGGCGCGACGCGGTCCGCGTCCCGCCGGCTGCTCGCCGGGTGCCTGATCGAGCCAACGCTCCTCCTTGTTCCGCCCGTGTCCGGGCGAGCCGCCGTCTCGGCGGGAAGTCATCGACCGGCGCCTGGCGCGGCTCCGGCCCACGGGCCACCCTGGCCCGCTCGTTCGCCGGTCCCGTCACAGGACGTCCGGTGGAGTCCCGCGGTCCGCCCGCGCCCGCACCCCGAGGGTGTCCGGCACGACGGTCCGCGCCGGGATCCGGCGCCGTCGCACGCACGTGGTGCCCGTCGGGCATCCACGGATCCGGTCCCCACGTCGGTCAAGCGACCGACTGTCGCGTCCGGAATCGACGCGGCACGTGACGACACGGTGCGTGCATGCACAGTTTACTCCCCGACGACCGACGGAGGCGAGTCCACGGGACCCGCGCGCGTCGCGACCACCGGCCGGCCCCGGTGCGCGGTCGCGCGGGCGGCTCTCGACGGTGACCGGGCGTCGGACGGGAGGCACGGGTCGACGCCGCCGCGTGCCTCCCGTCCGGCGCGGTGCACGCCCGACGGGACGCGGCGGTGCGGTGCGATGCGGGGCGGTGCGGTGCGGTCAGGCCTGCGGCGCGGACCGCGGGCGGAGCGTGCCGTCCGACGGCACGACCGGCGACGCCTCGGCGAGCGCCGCCCGCGTCGCCGTCAGCAGGTGCTGCGCGGTCTCGATCCCGTTCGCCGAACCGGTCGTCGCCTGTCCGCCCGCGTGCGCGAGGAGCTGCGCGCCGATCGCCGGACCGATGCGGTCCGCTTCGCCGGGGTTCCGCGCGACCCAGTCGCGCGCCACGGCATCGGCGAGGCGCTCCGCGGCCGCACCGCGCTCGGCGTCGCCGCGCGACCGGTGCCAGAGTCCCGTGACGACGAGGTGCGCCACCACGGCGCCGATGTCGCGGACCGGGAAGCCCCACCCGGCGGTGTCGATGTCGAGCAGGCCCGAGATGCGCCACGGCTCGTCCTCGTCGACGAAGACCTGCTCGAGGTGCAGGTCCCCGTGCACGACCTGCTTCGTCGCGCTCCCCCAGCCGACCGAGCGGCGGCCGATCGCGTCGTAGAGCGCGTCGATCTCGGCGGCGTCCTGCGGCAGCGCGGTGACCAGCGTGCGACGGTGCCAGTCGGCGTGGTCCATCGCGTCGGCGCGTGCCTGCTGCGTCATCGGCACGGTCGCGATCCGCCCGGTGAGCGCCGCGAGCGAGGCGACGAAGCGCGGGTCGTCGGCGATCTCGGTGATGCGGCTGCCGGCCGGCACCCCGCGGATCCGCTCGAGCACGAGCAGGCCGTCCCCGCGGCTCGACAGCACCCGCGGCACCGGCAGCCCGGCGGCGGTGAACTGCTCGTGGGACTCGACGATCGGAGCGACCCGGTGCGGTCGCACGATCTTGAGGAAGAGGGTGCGCTCCGGGGCGTCGACGCGGACGACCGCCCGCTTGCCCGGGCGGTAGGCCGCGACGGAGAGCACCGGGTCGGTGACGGGCATGCCGAGGCCGGCCAGGAGCTCGGCCACGGCGTCACGGTAGGTGACCTGCGGCAGCACGGGCAGGCCGGGGTCGTTCGGGTACGCCCACACGGACACGGGCTCGCCGGTCGCGGGATCGGTGACGATGGCGCTGTTCTGGTCGTGGGCGCCGCCGGTGTCGACGTAGGTCAGGACGGTGGCGCGCTGGCCGGCCCGGTCCACCGTGTCGACCTCGTACCCGTAGAGGTAGCCGTTGCCCGACGGTTCGACGGAGTGCGCGCGTGCGGCGACCACCGAGGTCCCGGAGCCGGCGAAGGCCTGCGGGATGACGCGCTCATGGTTGGGCCACACGGGACCAGTCAACCGTGCGGACGTGCTTTCGTCGCCATCGTGCACGGCTCGGCGTGCGGCTCGTGGCTAGCGTGGTCGTCGTGAACCCGGTCGCGCGCCTCCGCAGTTCCAGCCGCACGCCGTTCCTGCAGGTCGTGAAGACCGCGGTGGCGGTGGTCGCGGCGGTGCTGCTCTGCCGGGTGCTCGTCGACGGACCGTTCCCGACCTTCGCCGCGATCGCGGCGCTGCTCGTCGTGCAACCGAGCATCAACCAGTCCTTCGTGAAGGGGTTGGAGCGGAGCGCCGGGGTGGTGCTCGGCGTCGTGCTGGCCACCGGGTTCCACCTGCTGTTCGGCGACGCTGTCTGGGTCGTGCTCGTCGTCATCGTGCTCGCGATCCTGCTCAGCTGGGCGCTCCGGCTCACCCCGACGTCGGCGACCCAGGTGGGCATCAGCGGCATGCTCGTGCTCACCGCGGGCGTTGTCACGCCGAACTACTCGGCCGACCGCATCCTCGAGACGGTGATCGGCGCGGTCGTCGCGCTCGTGGTCAACGCGGTCGTCGTGCCGCCCGTGCTCCTCGAACCGGCACACCTGGCGGTCGCCCGACTCGCCCGCGACACCGCGGCCGCGTTCGAACGGATCGCGATCGGGCTCACCGAGGGGTGGGACGCCGACCGGTGGCACGAGGCACTCCTGCAGGCCCGTGCGCTCCGGCAGCAGCACGCCCGCGCCGAGGCCTCCCTCACGGCCGCCGGCGAGTCGCTGACGATGAACCCGCGGGGCGGTCGGCACCGGACGATCCTCGAGCGGGACGTCGCCGTCGCCGAACACCTGCGGGTCCTCGTGACGCGGGTGACCGGCATGACGCGCGCCGTCCGCGACAACACGGCGCCGGACCTGCGCTCGGACCCCGTCGTCGGCAGCATCGCGACCGAGGTCGCCCGGATCGGAGCGGACGTCCGGGCGCTGAGCGCACGCGTCGAGGCGACGCGGTTGCACCACGCGGAGCACGACGGCTTCGTGGGCGCGGAGCGGGACGACACGGACGCGGTGGAGCCGGCGCTCACGGCGCCGCTCGCGGTCGTCCGCCCGAACTCGCGGCACTGGGTGCTCATCGGGGCGCTGCTCGAGGACATCCGACGCGTGCGCGAGGAGCTGCTCGGCGAGGACGACTGACGGCGGCAGGACGCTCCGCTGGGTCGCCTGGTCGCTGCGTCGCTGCTGCGTCGCTGCGTCGCTGCGTCGCTGCGTCGCTGCGTCGCTGCGGTCAGCGGACCAGGGTGACGGGCTCCGGACGTCCGACCGCCCGGGCTGCCTCGACCGCCGTGTGCACGATGTCCTCCCACAGCCCGGTCGCGGCCCCTGCAGGCCCGACACCGTCCGGAACGTGACCGGCCACGGCACGGATGGTCGCGACGACGTGCTCCGCTCCGGCCTCGTGCGCGGCCCGGCTCGCCAGGTCCGGCACCGCGGTGCGGAGCTCGGCGACGACACGCTCGCGCCGCGGGGCGTCGAGCTCGTCGAGGACGACGATGCCGACGCGCGCGGCGTCGAGCTCGGCCAGCAGGCGTTCGACGGCCGGGTGGTGCTGCGCTGGCGTGTCGGCGTGGTCTGATCGGTCGTGCACGGTTCCCCCCACGGACACCGCGTCGGGTACGCCGTGTCCGGTCCGGAGCCTAGCAACGAGTACCGCTCGGTATCACTCCCCACTCCACGGGACGCACCGTCCTGCCCCCGGCCGGGTGACACCGGCACGGCAGCCCCGTCGTCCGGGCGCCGCTCGGCAGCCCGGTGCCCGCGGGGTCACTGAGACGAGATTCAGCGACTTCGGAGGTCCGACGGCCCCGAACCGCCCGTTCCCTGCCACGATGGGGTCCGAGGAGGTCGATCATGCGCCTGTTGGTGGTCGAGGACGACGACGAGATGCGTGCGCTCATGGAGCGGGGACTCGCAGCAGAGGGGTACCGCGTCACCGCGGTCGAGAACGGGGTCGAGGCGCTCATCGCCCTCGGCGAGCAGGCCTTCGATCTCGCGGTCGTCGACGTCATGATGCCCGGCATGTCCGGCTTCGAGCTCGCGCGACGCATCCGCGAGCGCGAGGACCCGGTCCGCATCCTGCTCGTGACCGCGCGCGACGCCGTGGACGACCGCGTGTTCGGCCTCGACGCCGGCGCCGACGACTACCTGACGAAGCCCTTCGCCTTCGCCGAGCTCACCGCCCGGCTCCGGGCCCTCGGTCGCCGTGAGTCGACCGCCGGCCAGCGCACGATCGAGGTCGGCGACGTCGCGA
Source organism: Curtobacterium sp. NPDC089185 (assembly GCF_040685235.1). Lineage (NCBI taxonomy): Bacteria > Bacillati > Actinomycetota > Actinomycetes > Micrococcales > Microbacteriaceae > Curtobacterium > Curtobacterium sp. NPDC089185. The sequence continues at coordinate 116,690 of NZ_JBFBHK010000001.1, forward strand.
TCGACTCCGAGGCCCGCCGCATCTCCATCAAGGGGCAGCGCGTCGCCGTGAGCCCGACCGAGTTCGCGCTCCTGCGGCTCCTCGCCCGCTCCGTCGGCTCCGTCGTCGACCGCCCGAAGATCCTCGAGGAGGTCTGGGACGGCTCGCAGCACGTCGACCCGAACGTCGTCGAGCAGTACATCTCGTACCTCCGCAAGAAGCTGACGTCGCACGAGGCGACCGTCGCCATCTCGACCGTGCGGGGTCGCGGGTACCGCCTCGACCTGCTCGGGGCGTGACCGACACGGCGCCGACCCCCGGGAGTCCCGGACCCCGACACGGGCTGCCCCGTCCGCTGCGGAACCTGTCGCTCCGCTCGCGGATCACGATCGGTTCGACCGCGATCGCGGCGGTCGTCATCGTCCTGCTCGTGCTCGTCATGCGCTTCCAGGTCGTCAGCGTCGTCGCGAGCGCCACGAGGACGCTCCTCGACGCCGACGTCGACCCGTACGTGGCGACGCTCGAGGTGGACAGCGATCCCGACCTGTCCGCACCCGGCAACGCCCAGCTCGTCGCCGTCGTCGCCCCGTCGGGACAGATCCGCCTGTCGACGATGCCGCCCCGGGTCGAGCGCGCCCTCGGCAGCCTGACCAGCACCCAGGCCGGTGCCTCGGTCATCGACGTGTCCGGCTCCGAGTACCGCGTGGTCATCGAGCACCCGGTCAACCAGGCCGGCCGCTGGACGGTCGTCGCCGCCCGCAACTCCCAGGCCGAGGCGATCGTCGTCGACGACCTCACCACCACCCTGTCGCTCACCGGACTCGCGATCCTCATCGCCTTCGGTGTCGCCTCGTGGATCCTCGCCACTGCCGCCTTGCGCCCGGTGAACCGGATGCGCCGCGAGGCCGAGCGGCTCTCGGTCGCCCCCGAGCGAGCCGAGCTCCCGGTCGGTCCGGCCCAGGACGAGCTCGCCTCGCTCGCCACCACGCTGAACGCCTTCCTCGCCCGGACGCGGCAGGCCACCGAGCGCGAACGACAGATGGTGTCGGACGCCAGCCACGAGCTCCGCACCCCGCTCGCCATCCTCACCACGCAGCTCGACCTCGCGTCACTCGACGGCGACGACGCCGCGGCGCTCGCGGCCCACATCGACCGCGCCAAGCGCAGTGTGGCCCGGCTGTCCCGACTCGCGAACGACCTGCTGACGCTCTCCAGGATCGAGGACTCGGAGCGACGCGAACAGGACGGCGGACCGCAGCCGACGACCACGTGGAGCGACCTCGGTGACGAGGTCATGGCCGCCGTCGACCGCGTGCGGCTCATCGCGTCGGCGAAGGACATCACGGTGGACTTCGACCTCGAGCCGCCCGGACCCACGAGCCCGGCCGGTTCGTCCGAGCCGCACGGTGCACCGGTCGCGGCCCCGCGCTCGGACGCGTCGTCGGACCGATCCGACGGCGCGGTCCCCGGTGGCGACGGGACGGACGCGGGCGAGCCGCGCTTCCGGTTGGACACCGGCGGCATGGCGCAGCTCGTGACGAACACCGCGAGCAACGCGGTCGCGGCACTCCCCCGCGGGGGTGGCGTGTTCGTGTCCTGGCGCGTCGAGGGGGCCGAGGGCGTCCTGCAGGTCACCGACGACGGCCCCGGGGTGCCGGAGTCGTTCATCCCGGTCGCCTTCGACCGGTTCACGCGCCCCGACGAGGCGCGGACGTCACGCCGCGACCCGGACCCGGCGACGGGCGGGGTCCCGCTGCCGGGCGGCTCCGGCCTCGGGCTCGCGATCGTGCGCGCCATCGCGGAACGGTCGGGAGGCACGGCCTCCCTCCGCAACGTGCGTTCCGGTGGGCTCGAGGTCACCGTCCGGGTACCCGTGGTGCCTCCGCAGACCACCGCCTGACCGGCACCCGCGCACCGTCAGCCGTCGGCACCGCCACCGCCGCCCGCGGCGGTCACTGGAAGTCCCGCGACCGCGTCCGCACCCCCAGCGGCAGGTGCTCGATCTGGTCGGCCACCAGGTTCACCACACCGTCGGGCGACCGCTCGAGGATCCCCCGGACCACCACCGCCGGCGACTCCCGCGCCACCCGTCGGTACCGTCCCCACACGCCGACGCTGCAGATGACGTTCACCAACCCGGTCTCGTCCTCGACGTTGAGGAACGTGATCCCCGACGCCGTCGCCGGACGCTGCCGGTGGGTGACGATCCCGCCGACCTCGACGCGACGCCCGGTCTCGGCCGTGGCCGTGTCCAGCACGCTCAGCACCCCTCGGGCGTCCAGCCGCGGGCGGGCGTGTCGCACGGGGTGGTCGTCGGTCGACATGCCCGTCGACCACATGTCGGCGATGAGGACGTCCCCGCTCGTCATCTGCCCGAACAGCGGCGGCTGCACCGTCACCTGCGTGTCCGGCAGCTGGTCGGGACGCTCCGCCGCGGCCTGGGCGGCGGACCACATGCCGCTCCGCCGGTCGATCCCGAGTCCGGCGAACGCGTCCGCCGCCGCGAGGGCCTCGAGCTGCGCCGTCGTCAGGCGGACCCGCCGGGCGAGGTCGGACATGTCGGTGAACGGCCCGTGGGCCTCCCGCTCGGCGACGATCGCCTCGGCACTCCGGCGGCCGAGCGAGGCGACCTCGGCGAGTCCGAGGCGGACCGCGAAGGCCCCGTCGCGGCGGTGCTCGGCGGTGTCGTCCGGCCGCGAGCCGTCGAACGGCAGCACCGGGGGCTGTTCCTCGGCCAGGCACGCGTCGGCACCGTGGTGCACGGCTCCGTCGTGCTCGTCGAGCGGTTCGAGCGTCGCGTCGACACCCGAGCGCAGGACGTCCGGCCGGAGCACGCGCACGCCGTGCCGCCGGGCGTCGGCCACCAGCGTCTGCGGCGAGTAGAACCCCATCGGCTGCGCCCGGAGCAGCGCCGCCAGGAACGCCCCCGGGTAGTGCAGGCGCATCCACGCGCTCGCGTAGACGATGAGCGCGAAGCTGATCGAGTGGCTCTCCGCGAACCCGAAGTTCGCGAACGCCTGGATCTTCGCGTAGATCGCGTCCGCGTCCGCGCCGTGGATGTCGTTCGACGCCATCCCCGCGTAGAGCTTCTCGCGGAGCCGCTCGATCTTCTCGTGCCCCCGCTTCGACCCCATCGCGCGGCGGAGCAGGTCGGCGTCGTCGCCGGAGCACCCGCCGACCGCGATCGCCATCTGCATGAGCTGCTCCTGGAACAGCGGCACCCCCAGCGTCCGCTCGAGCACGGGCTCCAAGGAGGGGTGGATGTAGGTGATGGGCTCCTCGCCGGTCCGACGCCGGATGTACGGGTGCACGGCCCCGCCCTGGATCGGCCCGGGGCGCACCAGGGCGACCTCGATCACCAGGTCGTAGAACCGTCGGGGCAGCAGGCGCGGCAACGTCCCCATCTGCGCACGGGACTCGACCTGGAACACCCCGATCGTGTCCGCGCGGCACAGCTGGTCGTAGACGCCCTGCTCCTCCTTCGGGATGGAGTGCATGTCCCAGCGCTCCCCGCAGTGCTCGTCGGCCAGGTCGAACGAGTACTGCAGCGCCGCGAGCATCCCGAGCCCGAGCATGTCGAACTTCACGAGCCCCATGTACGCGCAGTCGTCCTTGTCCCACTGCAGCACGGTCCGGCCGTCCATCCGGGCGTGCTCGATCGGCACGACCTCACCCACCGGTCGGTCGGTGAGCACCATGCCGCCGGAGTGGATGCCGAGGTGCCGCGGGAACCCGAGCACCTGCTGCGCCATGTCGACCACCGTGTCCGGGATGTCGTGGTCCTGGCTCTCGGTGACCGACCCCCAGCGCTCGACCTGCTTCGACCAGGCGTCCTGCTGCCCCGGGCTGTGCCCGAGCGCCTTCGCCATGTCGCGCACGGCGCCCTTCGGCCGGTAGGTGATGACGTTCGCGACCTGGGCGGCGTTGAACCGTCCGTACTTCTCGTAGACGTACTGGATGACCTCCTCACGGCGGTCCGAGTCGAAGTCGACGTCGATGTCGGGCTCCTCGTCGCGCATCGCCGACAGGAACCGCTCGAACGGCAGTCCGTACCGGATCGAGTCGACCGCGGTGATCTCGAGCAGGTAGCAGACCGCCGAGTTCGCCGCCGACCCACGCCCCTGGCAGAGGATGCCGCGGTCGCGGGCGTACTGCACCATGTCCCGCACGATCAGGAAGTACCCCGGGAAGTCCTTGTCCGCGATGACGGAGAGCTCCCGCTCGATGCGCTCGCGCTTCTGCGGGTCGACGCCGTCCGCGCTGCCCGGGTAGAACCGCCGTGCCCCGCGCCAGGTGAGCTCGCGGAGCCACGACATCGTGGTGTGTCCCTCGGGGACCTCGACGTCGGGCAGCCCGGGCTTCGCGGTCCGCAGCCGGAAGCCGAGCTCGTCGGCCAGCTCGACGCTCGTCTCCACAGCCCCGGGCCACCGCGCGAACCGCCGGGCCATCTCGGCCCCCGACCGCAGGTGGGCGGTCGGCGCGGCCGGCAGCCAGCCGTCGATCTCGTCGAGGCTCCGCCGCGCCCGCACGGCTGCCAGCGCGGTCGCCACCGGGAACCGGTCGGGTGTCGCGTAGTGCACGTTCCCGGTCGCGACGACGGGCAGTCCGTGCTGTGCCGCGAGGGCTGCGAGCACGTCGTTCCGCGCGCTGTCGAGCGGCTCGCCCTGGTCGGTGAGCTCGACGACGACCCCGGCCGTGCCGAACCGGTCGAGCAGGGCCCGCAGGGCCTCGTCGGCGGCGGACTCGCCGCCCTGCTCGAGGGCCCGGCGCACGGTGCCCTTGCGGCAGCCCGTGAGCACCCGCCAGTGCCCGTCCGCCTGTGCTGCGAGCTCGTCGAGGTCGTACTGCGGCCGCCCCTTCTCGGCACCGGCGGCGAGGTGCGCCCGGGTGACCGCCGCCGCCAACCGGTGGTAGCCGTCCTGGCCGTCGGCGAGCAGCAGCAGGTGCGTGCCCTCGGGGTCGGGCACACCGTTCTGCGGTTCGGTCAGCCCGAGCGACAGCTCGGTGCCGTACACGGTGGCGACGGTCGGGTACGCCTCGGCGACCTCGGCCATCCGGGCGGCCCCGTAGAAGCCGTCGTGGTCGGTGAGCGCCAGGCCGTGCAGGTGCAGGCGCGCTGCCTCCTCGACCAGGTGCTCCGGACCGCTCGCACCGTCGAGGAAGCTGAAGGTCGAGTGCGCGTGCAGCTCGGCGTACGGCACGACCGGGACGTCGTCGTCGGACGCCGAGGGCGGCGGGACGTACCGGGAGCGCTTCCGCGACCAGGCCGGACTGTCCCCGCCGTCGCCGGCGTGCGCGCTGTCCGGACGCTTGTCGGACAGCGCTCGCTCGAACTCCGACCACGGGATCGGGGGGTTGCTGTAGCCCATCAGTGCTCCCTCACGTCGCGACCGCCTCGGCCCACCAGCGGTGGTCGGCGAGCACCAGGTACCAGGCACGGCCGTCACCGTCGACCAGCTGCAGCCGGTGCAGGCGCCGGCCGCCGGACTCCCACCAGCGCACGACGAGCGGCCACGGGCCCGCCCACGCGGTCACCGGGGCGAACCGTCCGCCGCGCTCCCCCTCGGCCCGGAAGCGCTCGGGCGCACCGGTCAGCGCACCGCGGTCGTCGACGTCCACGGTCTCACCGTCGGCGGCGACCACGTCCACCGGTCGGGGCCGCTCGAGCACGGTGGCGGGCGGCGGTCCGGGGAGCCGGCCGGGCCACGGTCGGTCCCGGACGGTCGCCAGCGCACGCTCGCCGCCCACGGGGGCGTCGCCCCACGGGACGAGCACGACGCGTTCGGCCAGGGTGCGCCCGCCGCCGATCCGCGGGGTGACCACGCCCTCGTGCCCGACGAGTCCCTGCACACGGGCGAGGGCGTGGTGCACCCGTTCGTCGGGTCCGGTGCCCCAGAGCCCGCGCTCGTGGTTCGCCGCGTCGTCGACCGCGACCGGTTCGAGCACGACCTGGACGACGGGTGCCTCGAGCCCCGTGGGGTCCACCCCGCCGGCGAGCTGCCACCGGACCCGGTCGACCACGTCGGCGGCGTCGAACCACCGCGGGTGCACCCAGGTCCGTTCGAGCAGCAGGTCGCGCTCGTCGACGATGCCGACCCGGATGGTGGTGGCGACGAGACCCGCCGATCGCAGCCGGGCGGCGAAGTCGTCCGCCGACCGCCGGAAGGCGAACGCCACCTGGTCGGCGCGGTCGAGCGGCGGTTCGAAGGACGCCTCGACCTGGAGCTCCGGCGGGACCGCACGCGACGTGACCTCGCGCGGGTCACGGCCGCCCGCGAGCCGGTGCAGGAACGCCCCGGCGACGCCGAACCGGTCACGCACCTGCTCGTCGCCGAGCGCGGCGAAGTCGCCGAGGGTGCCGAGGCCCAGCCGCCCGAGCACCGTCGCCAGGTCGGGGTCGCCGAGCACGCCGAGCGGCAGGTCTGCCAGGAACGGCGCCGACCCGCCGACCGGCACGATCCGCACCCGCTCGCCCGGGCGCACGGGACGGGCACGCGCCGCCTGCTCCGCCGCGAACGGCGTGTCCGCCACCCCGGCCCGCACCCCGGGGGCGCCGTGGTCGGCGGCGATGCCGGCGAGGGTCGCCGCAGCCGCACGCTCGCCGCCGTAGTACCGGGCCGGCCCCCGGGAGCGCAGGGCGACCGTGCCGGGCCGCAGGACCTCGACCCCGGGGACGGCTTCCTCGATCGCCCGGATGACCGGTTCGAACGCCCGGTGGTCGAGGGCGTCGTCGTAGGGCTCCACCACGAGCTCGGGACAGCGCGCCTGGGCCTCCCGCACGCGGAGCCCGCGCACCACGCCCTGCTGCCGGGCGCTGGCCGAGCTGGCGAACACCGTCCCCTTCGCCACCAGGGCGAACGGGTGGTCCGGTGGCGAGCCCGCCGCACGGGCCGCCGCGATCACGGGCCAGTCCGGGCACCAGAGCACGATCGTGCGGGTGGGCGGCGGCTCCGGCAGTGCTCCACCGCGCGCCAGCGCATCGGCCCGCACGGACACGGCACCGGGCACGGCGGCGCTCGACCGTGCCGCCACCCGCGGCGCGGTCGCCCGCGAGCGCCCGCGGGGACTCACGACGCCACCGCGACGGGACGCAGCACGGGCGACGACGACCCGGCAGCACCGGCAGCACCGACAGATCCGGCAGCCCCGACCGCACCGACGACCGCGGGACGAACCGCGCCGTCGGCCGCCGGCAGGAGCAGGTCGGCGCTGACCGGCCGTCCCGCTCCCGCCCGCCCCGAGGCCGTCACGGTCGCCCGGCGCTCCGCCAGGTGCCCGTGGCCGTCCCCGATCCCGCTCCACACCGACTCCGTCACCCGCAGCGTGACGTCGGCACCGGGCCAGGACCCCAGCGCGACGAGCGCCCCGCCGCGCTGCCGCAGCCGAGCGGCGAGCCGCGAGACGTCGCCGGGCACCACGCGGCCGAGCGGTCGGGTGAGGACGATCTGCGCGACGTCGGCGAGTGCGGCCGTCACGGTGAGCCACTGGTCCCCGGGGTCGGGCACGAGCACGAGCCGTTCGAGGTCGATCCCCATCGCGGCGGCGGCCTCGACCCCGAAGGACGGCACGCCGACGACGGCGCACCAGGCACCCTCGGCCGACGCGGCCTGGAGCATGGTCATCGCGAGGAGCACCGACTCCTGCACCGCGTAGGACCCGCCGACGCGGATCGCACCGCCGGGCAGCAGGGACTGCAGCGCCGCGGCGGTGGGCAGCCCCTGGACGTCGACGCGGGTTGCCTCCATCTCGGACACCCTGGAGCGCAACGCGGTGATGCGCTCGAGCGCCGCCCGCGCGTCACCGAGGTGGTCCACGCGCCGGGTCGGCCGCGCGGAGGCCGGCGACACCGCGCCCGCCCGGGCAGGACCGGTCCGCCCGGACGTCCCCTCGGACCCGGGCGACAGGAGTGCCGCCGCCGACTGCATGCCCTCATATTCGAACATGTGTTCGATGATGTCAACCGGGTCCGACATCCGTGGACAACCTGGTCGAACACGCGTTCGACACGCCCGGCGTCACCAGGACAGGGTGGCTCCCAGCGCCCCGAGGACCGACCGGGTCTTCGTCTCGACCTCGTCGGCCTCGTCCGCCGCCGTCGAGGACCACGTCACCGCACCACCGGCGCCGAACGACCGCGACCGCTCGACGCCCCGACCGTCGAGGACCGTGACCAGTGTGCGGATGGCCACCGACAGGTCGACCGAGCCGTCCGCCGAGAAGTACCCGATGACCCCGGAGTACACGCCCCGCGGAGCACCCTCGAGCCGGTCCGCGATCGCCGTCGCGCTGCGCTTCGGCGCGCCGGTCATCGACCCCGGCGGGAACGCCGCGTGCACGACCGCCGCCCGCGAGACCCCCTCCGGCAGCACCGCCGACACCGTCGACACGAGCTGGTGCACGCTCGCGTAGGTCTCGACGGCGCAGAGCCGCTCGACGTGCACCGACCCGGGCACCGCCGTCCGGAGCAGGTCGTTCCGCAGCAGGTCGACGATCATGACGTTCTCGGCCCGGTCCTTCGCGCTCGTCGCCAGTCCGGCCCGGACGACCGCGTCGCGCGCCGGGTCCGGGTCACGCCGCCGGGTCCCCTTGATGGGCTCCGCGACCACCGTGCCCGCCGCGTCGACGCGCAGGAAGCGCTCCGGCGACCGGCTCGCCACCCGCAGGGGGCCGAGCCGCAGGTACGCACCGAACGGCACGGGGTCCGCCCGTCGCACCCGCAGGTACTCGTCCAGGTGGGGGTCCGTGCCGGGGCCGACCCGCGCCTCCCGTCCGACCGTCCCCACCGCGAAGGCGGTGGTGAGACACACCTGGAACGCGTTCCCCTCGCGGATCTCGGTGCGGCAGTCCTCCACGGCCGCCTCGTAGGCGGCGCGCGTCACGCGCCCGGTGGCGACGGCCGGGAGGCCCGTGGTCGCGTCCGGCGCGGCGCCCCGCGTCCGCGACCCGTGCGGGTCCTCGAGCCACGCCCGGTTCGCCGCACCGGCCGTCGGCTCGTCCTCGCCCACCAGGGCGAGCGCCCAGGCGCGCCCGTCGGCGTGCACGACCACCGCGCGGTCGACGAACCGCAGGTCCGCGTCGGCGTGCCCGTCGGCGGTGCGGTCCGGACCGTCCGACTCCCGGCCGAGCTCGTACCCGAGGAACCCGACCCACCCGAGCGCGAAGCCGCAGCCGGGCACGGGCGCGTCGAGCACCGGCGTGCGCTCGAGCAGGTCGCCGAGCACGGCGAACGCCCGGCGGTCCTCCGTGCGGGACGCCCCGAACCACAGCTCGGCGGCGGGTGGGACATCGAGGACGGCCCGGCGGTCCTCGTGCCGGAACCGCGTCGAGAAGGGACCGTCCGTCAGCGCGAGGACCGACCAGGCGGCCCGCTCGTGGGCGGTGTCGGGGGCGCCGTCGGGCAGACCGGAGTCGAGCCAGACGACGTCAGCGGTCGTCGCCGCCGCGAGCGCGCCGAGGTCCGGCGTCCGGTCGAGCCGTCGCGCGACGACCCGCGCTCGGCTCAGACCGCGGCGATCGTCCACGACGCGGCGTGTGCGGCACCGGGGGCGAGCACGACGAGGCCGGACCCGGACCCGGCGTTGAAGGCGTCCGGCGCGCAGGTCATCGGCTCGACCGCGAGCCCGACACGGTGGTACTCGGGGACGACGTGGTCGGCGGTGTGCACCTGCGCCCAGCCGCACTCCGGACCGAAGGACACCCGGACGCCGTGCCCGTCCGCCGCGGTGAGCACGATGGTGGCGGTCCCCGCGGCGTCGCGGTCGAACCCGGTGAAGGCGTGGTCGATGAACCGGTCGCCGATCGGGGTCGCGGTGCGGAGGTCGAACGCGTCGTGCACGGGCGCGAGACCGGTCGGCACCAGGCGGTCCTCGGTGACCTCGAGCACCTCGGACGCGGGCAGGGTCAGCGTCCAGTCGTCGACCCGGCCGGCACCGGCCACGAGGTACGGGTGCGGCCCGGTCCCCCACGGTGCCGCGTCGGCGCCCGTGTTCGTGCCGGTGATCGTCGTGTGCAGGCCGTCGGCGTCGAGGCGGTACTCGACGAGCACCTCGACGCGGAACGGGTAGCCCTCCTGCGCCGGCACCGTGGTGGCGAGGACGGCACGGTCGGGCTCGTGCGCGACGACGCGGAAGTCGGTCCACGCGACGAGGCCGTGCAGGGCGTGCTGGCGCTTCGGCTCGGTCAGGGCGAGCTCGTGCTCCCGGCCGTCGAACGTGTAGCGACCGTCGACGACCCGGTTCGGCCACGGCGCGAGCACGGCACCGCGGAAGGCCGGGCGGACCTCGTCGGCGGCGAACGGCACGACCAGGTCACGCCCCTCGACGCGGAGGGTCCGGAGCGAGGCCCCCACCGAAGCGATCTCGGCGGTGTACCCGCCGGCGGTGATCGTCAGGGCGGATCCGGACAGGGGCGCGTCGTTGCTCATGCGGATCAGCGTAGTGGCGGGCGGGAGCCGCGCCGGACCGCGGAGGCCGGCGCCCGGGAACGACGAAACCCCGCCGCATCGCGACGGGGTTCCTGCGTGTTCCGTTGTGGGTGGATCTGAGGGGACTCGAACCCCTGACCCCCTGCATGCCATGCAGGTGCGCTACCAGCTGCGCCACAGACCCGTGATGGTACTGCCGTTCGTCTTGCCGTTCTTCCGTGCCACCGTTCCCGGAGGCACCATGGAAGCGTACACCACGCGGACCCCGGGTGACGAAATCGTCGCCGCCACCCGGGCGCGTCGCACCTACGCGGTGTGGTCGACCGGCAGTTCGAGCGGGATCGTCGGGCAGTCCGACCAGAGCCGCTCGAGCGAGTAGTACTGGCGGTCCTCCTCGTGGAAGACGTGCACGACGATCTCCCCGAAGTCGATGAGGACCCAGCGACCCTCGGTCCGTCCTTCGCGACGGAGGGGCTTCGCGCCGGCCGCGATGAGCCGGTCCTCGACCTCGTCCGCGATGGCGAGCACGTTGCGCTCGTTCCGACCGGTCGCGAGCAGGAACACGTCGGTGAGCTGCAGCGGGGCGGTCACGTCGAGGGCGACGAGGTCTTCGGCCTGCTTCGCGTCGGCCGCCTGGGCGGCGATCTGCACGAGTTCCAGTGCACGTGGGGAGGCGGTCACGGAGTCCTTCCGGTCGACGGACCCGCCGTGTGCGGCTCCGTGTGGTGGGTCCCGATCATAGGCCACCCCGCCGACAGCGGCCAGGCCGGTGCGGCGGGGTGGACGAGGACCCGAGGTGGTGTCGGGGGCGGTCAGCCGCCGAAGTGGGTGGTCAGCAGCGCGACGATGATGACGCCAGCCGCGGCGAGGCCGACGGCACCGACGGTGACGCCGAGGATCACCGGGGTGCGGGACTCCTTCGGCTTCGCCGCCGCGAGGACGACCTGTCGCGTGGAGGTGTGGCTCGACACCGCACGGCTCGCCCGCACGGGGCTGGCGTCCGTCTCGGGCTGCTCGTCGTGCTGCTCGAGCAACCGGTCGACCTCGGCACCGTCGATCGGTCGGTGCGACCCGGTCGACGACAGCGAGGCGGGCAGGTCGATCGACCCGGTCAGGATGACCTCGCCGGTCGCGTTCAACGCGCCCGTCGGGTCCGCGAGGGCCGAGTCGGGCAGCACGATCGAGTTCGTGTCCTGCACCGCCAGGCGGCGGACCCCGGTCGCGTCGTGCACGTCGTCACCGTCCTGGGCCTGCTGCGACCAGTGACCGGCGGGCGGCTCGAAGGCCGTGGTGACGGGCTTGGGCTCGGTCGGCCGCTGGAACGCGGCGGGCAGACGGGGAGCCTCCGGCACGTCGCGACCGTTCCGGTCGTCGTCGCGGTCGTCGGTCGCGGGCGTGGGCCGCTGGACCGGTACCTCGTTCGTGTCGTCGTCGAGCGACAGCGGGAAGACCACGGGCGTCGAGGAGGACGGCACAGCGGTCGTCGGCATCGCAGCGACCGACCCGGTACCGGCGTCCTGCACGTCGTCGTCCTGGGCGTCGTGGTCCTGAGCGTCGTGGCCCTGGGCGTCGTGGTCCTGCGCGTCGTGGTCCTGGGCGTCGTCGTCCTCCGGCGGCGCCCACGTCGAGCGGTGCCGGCGCGGTTCCTCGGCGTGTGCGGCGGCCTCGCTCAGGGGCTCGACGGCGTCGGGCGAGCCGTCGGCCTCGGTGGCCTGCGCCACGGTCGCGGCGTCGAGCTGCTCGGGCTCGGCGGACGACTCCTGCGCGGGGTCGTCGTGCGCGCCGCCGTGCAGGTCGTCGACGGATCCGATGACGTCCTGCACGGTGCGGTCGGAGGAGTGCGGCGTCGGCGCACGCAGGGGCACGGGCTGGACCGCCTGCCCCTCGGCCTCGCGCATCAGTCGGAGCTGTCGGCGGGTGAGACCCCCGGTCCCCGGCACGATCTCGGTCGCGGAGGCGGGTGCCGGCGTGAGCGGGAACACGCCCGCGGACGGAGCGGTGCCCGCGGAACGCGGCCCGCTCTCGCTGCCCGGGCGGACGGCGGACTGCGCCGGTCCGCTCGGCGACGGCGCGACGTGCGAGCCGGGGCGACGCGGCCCGTCGGCCTCGCCGGTGGTGGGGGCGGCGACGGTGGGCGGCGGCGTGACCGGCTGCCCGCCGGCTGCGGCGGCACGCTCCCGCTCGCGCGCCTCGCGCCGCGACAGTGGCGGCTGCGCGTCGGACGAACTCATGCAACGCTCCGATACAGGTGGTGCTTGGAGATGTACTGGACGACCCCGTCCGGGACCAGGTACCAGACCGGGTGGCCACGCCTGACCCGGTCGCGGCAATCGGTCGAGGATATCGCCAGTGCGGGGACTTCGAGCACGCTCACGTCACGCTCGGGGAGACCGGTGATGCTCAGGTCGTGCCCCGGCCGCGTGACCGCGACGAAGTGCGCGAGGTCCCACAGCTCATCGTGGTCCTTCCAGTCGAGGATCTGCTGAACGGCGTCAGCGCCCGAGATGAAGACGAGCTGGGCGTCCGGTCGCTGGTCGTGGAGGTCCCGCAGGGTGTCGATCGTGTAGGTCGGACCGGGCCGGTCGATGTCGACGCGGCTGACGGTGAACATCGGGTTCGACGCCGTCGCGATCACCGTCATGAGGTAGCGGTGCTCGGCGTCGGTGACGTCGGACTTCATGTACGGCTGGCCGGTCGGGACGAACACGACCTCGTCCAGGTCGAAGGCGCGGGCGACCTCCGATGCCGCCACGAGGTGCCCGTGGTGGATCGGGTCGAACGTGCCACCCATCACGCCGATGCGGGGGCGCCCCGTGCTCTCGAGCATCGAGCGGCTGGTCAGAGCTTGGTGTGACCGAACTCGTCGACACCCGTCTCGTGGTGGCGGGTGGCCTCGAACTTGTGCGAGTGGCGGTAGGCGACGTCGCGGAAGCTCCAGGTCACGAACCCGAGGAAGATGAAGAAGAGCGCGCCGCACATCGGGAAGACGAACGCGGGGACCGAGGAGGCGTGCTCTGCGGCTTCAGCGAGGAAGGTCATCGGTCCGGTGCTCCGTTCGATCGGGTGGGAAGTCGCCGCCCAGTCTAGCCGCGGATCTGACCCTGCCCGCGCACGATCCACTTGGTGCTCGTCAGTTCCGGCAGCCCCATGGGGCCGCGGGCGTGCAGCTTCTGCGTGGAGATGCCGACCTCGGCACCGAAGCCGAACTCCCCGCCGTCGGTGAAGCGGGTCGAGGCGTTGGCCATCACCACGGCCGAGTCGACCTCGGCGAGGAACCGCTCGGCCGTGACGAGGTCGTCCGTGACGATCGACTCGGTGTGGTGCGTCGACCACCGCGCGATGTGGGCCATCGCCGCGTCGACGTCGGGCACGACGCGGATCGAGAGGTCGAGGTCCATGGACTCCGTCGCCCAGTCGGCCTCGGTCGCCCGCAGCACGCCCGGCACGATCGTCCGGGTGGCGTCGTCCCCACGCAGGGTGACGCCCGCGGCGCGCAGCCGGTCGGCCAGCTCGGGCAGCAGCCGCTCGGCGGCACCCTCGTGCACGAGCAGGGTCTCGAGCGCGTTGCAGACGCTCGGCCGCTGCACCTTGCTGTTGAGCACGATGTCGACCGAGCGCGCCAGCGGTGCCGAGGCGTCGAGGAACACGTGCACGACGCCGGCGCCGGTCTCGATCACGGGCACCTGCGACTCGGTCACCACCGTCTGGATGAGCGAGGCGCTCCCCCGGGGCACGAGCACGTCCACCAGGCCCCTGGCGCGCATGAGGTCCGTCGCGCCCTGTCGCCCGAACTCGTCGATCGTCTGCACGAGGTCCGCCGGCAGCCCGACCGAGGCGACCGCGGCGCGGATCCGCTCCACCAGCTCGGCGTTGGTGCGCTGCGCCGCCGACCCGCCGCGCAGCACGACGGCGTTGCCGCTCTTCAGTGCCAGGGCGGCGATGTCGACCGTGACGTTCGGGCGCGCCTCGTAGATGGCCCCGACCACCCCGAACGGCACGCGCACCTGGGTGAGCTGCAGGCCGTTCGGCAGCCGGGAGCCGCGGACGTGCTCCCCCACCGGGTCGGTGAGGCCGACGACGTGCTCCACCGCTGCCGCCAGGGCGTCGATCCGTCCCGCGTCGAGCCGCAGCCGATCGAGGAGTCCGGAGGACGTGCCGCGCTCCTCGCCCGCCACGAGGTCGTCGTGGTTCGCGGTGACGATCGCGTCGGTGCCGTCCCGGAGGGCCGCCGCCACGGCCCGGAGTGCCCGGTCCTTGACCGCGGTCGTGGCCGTCGCCAGTGCGGTCGACGCGGCACGGGCGGCGACGAGCTTGTCGGTGAGCGTGGGAGCGGTGACCGTCGGCGACATGGTCCGATGATAGGTCGCCGCCGGCATCGTGACGCCCGTCGTGACGGCGACGAGACGCCACCTTCAATGCGAGACGGTCCGGCGGCGCCGAGACGGGCCCGGATCCGGCGGCGTCTCGGCCACGTGGCGGTGTCTGGCCACACGCTGGACCGGCACCGCGCCTCCCGGCCGCTCGCCATTGCCTGCTGCGTCAGCCGCGCGGAGCCGCGTGGAACCAGGTGCCGACGTGCTCGCCGGTCAGCGCCCGGTCCACCAGCGCCGTCGCCGTCACGAGCACGGCGGTGCCGGCCTCGGCCGCGAGCCGTGCCGCGGCGACCTTGGTCCCCGCTCCCCCGGTGCCGACCCCGGCCTTCCCGGTGGACCCGAACGTGACCCCGGCGAGCTCGTCCCCGAACGGGACCTCGTCGATCGGCTCCGCGTCCGGGTGCTCGGGGGGTCGCGTGTACAGCGACTCGACGTCGGACAGGAGCACGAGCGCATCGGCGCCGAGCAGCCGGGCGACGAGCGCCGCGAGTCGGTCGTTGTCGCCGAAGCGGATCTCGTCCGTGGCGACCGTGTCGTTCTCGTTGACGATCGGCAGCACCCGCAGCGCGAGCAAGCGGTCCACGGCGCGCTGGGCGTTCACCCGGTGCGTCGGGTTCTGCAGGTCGCCGGCGGTGAGCAGGACCTGCGCCGCGACGACCCCGTGCCGGTCGAGTTCCTTCTGGTAGCGGAACATGAGCACGTTCTGGCCCGTGGCCGCCGCCGCCTGCTGCGTCGCGAGGTCGTCCGGCCGTCCCTCGAGTCCGAGGAACGGGAAGCCCGTGGCGATCGCTCCGGAGGACACCAGGACCACCTCGGTCCCCCGGGCGTGCGCGGCGGCGATCGCGTCGACGAGCGCCGCGATCTGCCCGGTGTTCTCCCCGCTGACCGACGACGACCCGACCTTGACCACGAGCCGACGTGCACGCGGGACGTCCTGCCGCCGGGTGACGGGTCCGAGGTCGGTGCGCGCGCTCGTGTCGGTCATGCCGGGATCAGTCCTCGTCGTCGTCGGCCCACAGGCCGGAGATGCGCTCCTGCTCGAGTTCGGCGCGTGCGGCCGCCTTGGCGTCCATGCGCTCGAAGTAGTCCTCGCGGCGCTCGTTGCGGGTGGGTCGCGAGGACCCGCCGACCCGGGCGTCGGTGCCGCGGGCACTCGTGATGAGCTCCGCGGTCGAGGTGAGCGTGGGCTCCCAGTCGAACACCATGCCGCCGTCGCCGCCGATCACGACGGTGGAGCCGGCGACGGCACCGGCCTTGAACAGGCCGTCCTCGACGCCGAGCTTCGCGAGCCGGTCGGCCAGGTAGCCGATCGCCTCCTCGTTCGTGAAGTCGGTCTGCACGACCCAGCGCTCCGGCTTGGCGCCACGGACCCGGTAGAAGCGGTGCTCCTCGCCGCCCTCGGCGCGCACGGTGAAGGGCTTCTCGTCGACCGCCTTCGGCCGGAGCACGATGCGCTCCTGCTCCGGTGCCGCGGGACGCTCGGCGCGGGCGCGCTCGACGACCTCGGCCATGGCGAAGGTCAGCTCGCGCAGGCCCTGCCGGGAGGCCGTCGAGATCGGGAAGACGCGGTAGCCGCGCTCCTCGAGCTCGGCGGTGACGAACTCGGCGAGCTCGGCGGCCTCGGGCACGTCGACCTTGTTGAGCGCGACGAGCTGGGGACGCTCGAGCAGCGGCGTCTGTCCCTCGGGCACCGGGTAGCGCTCGAGCTCGCCGAGGATGACGTCGAGGTCGCTGAGGGGGTCGCGACCCGGGTCCATCGTCGCGCAGTCGATGACGTGCAGGAGCGCCTCGCAGCGCTCGACGTGGCGGAGGAACTCGAGGCCGAGGCCCTTGCCCTCCGAGGCACCCTCGATGAGCCCGGGGACGTCGGCGACGGTGAAGCGGACGTCACCGGACTCGACGACGCCGAGGTTCGGGGTCAGGGTGGTGAACGGGTAGTCGGCGATCTTCGGCTTCGCGGCGGAGACCGCGGCGATGAGCGAGGACTTGCCGGCGCTCGGGAAGCCGACGAGCGCGACGTCGGCGATGGTCTTCAGCTCGAGGCTGACGTCACCGGTCCACCCGGGCGTGCCGAGCAGCGCGAACCCGGGGGCCTTGCGCTTCGTGGTCGCGAGCGCCGCGTTGCCGAGGCCACCCTGGCCACCGGGGGCCACGACGACCCGCATGCCCGGCTCGGTCATGTCGGCGAGGACCTCGCCGCCCTCGTCGTGCACGACGGTGCCGATCGGCACGGGTAGCTCGAGGGTCTCACCGCTCACGCCGCTGCGGTGGTCGCCCATGCCGGGCTGACCGTTGCGCGACGAACGGTGCGGCGAGCGGTGGTAGCCGAGCAGGGTCGTCACCTGCGGGTCGGCGACGAGCACGATGTCGCCACCGTCGCCGCCGTTGCCGCCGTCCGGGCCGGCGAGGGGCTTGAACTTCTCACGGCGGACCGACACGCAGCCGTTGCCGCCGTTCCCCGCGGTGAGGTGCAGGGTCACGCGGTCGACGAAGGTCGCCATGGGTCCACTCCTAGGTGTTGCAGCGGGGCCACGAGGTGTCGCAGCGGTGCCGCCGGGTGTTGCACGAAAGAACGGGAGGGGCGGGCACGTGGCCCGCCCCTCCCGCAGAGTCTGTCGTCGCTGGTGTTACGCGTTGACGATGTTGACGACCTTGCGGCCGCCCTTGGTGCCGAACTCGACCGAACCGGCCGAGAGGGCGAACAGCGTGTCGTCGCCACCACGGCCGACGTTGGCGCCCGGGTGGAAGTGGGTGCCACGCTGGCGGAGGATGATCTCGCCGGCGTTGACGACCTCGCCACCGAAGCGCTTCACGCCGAGGCGCTGTGCGTTCGAGTCACGACCGTTGCGAGTGGAGCTCGCACCCTTCTTGTGTGCCATCTTCTACTCCCGCCTTACGCGATCGAGGTGATCTTGACGCGGGTCAGCTCAGCGCGGAAACCCTGACGCTTCTTGTACCCGGTCTTGTTCTTGAACTTCTGGATGACGACCTTCGGACCGCGGAGGTCCTCGAGCACCTGGGCGGTGACGGTCACGTTCGCGAGCTCGGAGGCCGCCGACGTGATCTTGTCACCGTCCACGAGGAGCACCGGGGCGAGGTCGATGTTGCCCTTGTCGTCGGCCTTGGCTCGGTCGAGCGTGATGATCGTCCCGACCTCGACCTTTTCCTGACGGCCGCCGGCGCGCACTACTGCGTAAACCACGTGGAATTCCTTACGTACTCTGCTTGAGGGAAGTCTCGGGTGCCCACTTCTGCACGAGCGGCTCCCGGAGCCCGGGCCCGATCGGCGACGCAGGCAGAACGGCCCGCTGACACCAGGGATCGAGTTTACTCGATGTCCCCGGCTCCGGTCAAACGGCGACACACGTAGCATTGCCGCGTGACCGTGCTGATCGACCCGCCGACGTGGCCCGCCCACGACACCGTCTGGTCGCACCTCGTCAGTGACCGATCCTACGACGAGCTGCACGCCTTCGCCGCACGCGCCGGGATCCCCCGCCGGGCGTTCGACCACGACCACTACGACGTCCCCCTCGCGCGCTACGACGAACTGGTCGCCGCGGGTGCCACGGCCGTCACCGGGCGTGAGCTGGTGCTCCGCCTCATCGCGAGCGGACTGCGGGTGGCGCAGCGGGACAAGCGCGCGCACTGAGGTCGCGCCCCGACGCTGAGTCCAGACGGCGCCGGACGGGAGGCACGCCCCGCTCCGGCGGGACGGGTCCGGTCAGCGGCTCGGCGGCATCCAGCGGTCGTCCGGTCCCGGGACCGGCTGCTGTCCGCCCACGTTGGGCTGCCCCGGCTGCTGGCCACCCACGGGCGGCACGGACGGCCCCGGGTCCCGCGGCAGCGGCGGACCCGGTACGGGCTGCACGGTCGACGGCGGGACCGCGTCGGCCGGGCGCACGGTCCCGGGGCGGCCAGCACCGGACTGCTGTCCCGCGCGCTGTCCGCGGGGACGGCCGAGCCACAGCCACGCCGCGGTGGACGTCGCGAGGAGCATGAGGGTGAAGGGGACGCCGTTCTGCAGCGGGGCGGTGACGACGTCGATGACGAGCCGGGCTCCCGAGCCGGTGCGGGCGGCCGCCCACGACCCGGTGAACACCCCGACGAGGGCGAGCGCGACCGTCCCGGCGGCACCGGCGAGGACAGCGCGGAGGAGCACCGTCGGCAGCGGGCTGCGGCGGGCGATCGGCGTGAGGAAGGCCAGCGCCGTGAACGCCCCGGCGTAGAAGGGGAACGGCGAGGCGAAGACGCCGGAGACGAAGCTGCCGAGCAGGGTCGCACCGGTGCCGTAGGTCGAGAACGGGTGCACCACCAGGGACGTCCCGAGCAGTCCGAGGACCCCGGAGACGAACTCGACGAGCACGACGGACACGACGGCGATGAGCGCGCCCGTCGTGTTGGCGACCGAGGCACCCGGTGCGAAGGCACGACGCGGGTCCGCGCTGCTGCGCCCCGACCGTCCCCGCGGCCGGAGCCCGGGCGCCTGCTGCTCGCCGGGCTGCTGCCCGTACGGCTGGTGCGGGACCTGCTGCCCGGCGGGCTGCTGCGGGACCTGCTGCCCCGCCCAGGCGTTCCCGGCGGAGGGCCCCGGCCCGGGCGGTGCGGGCTGCGACCAGCCCGCACCGTAGAACCCGCGGTCCGGCTGCCGTCCGCGCGGGTCGCCCGGGTCGGTCACCTCAGTTCCCCACGATCACGGCGCCGTCGTCCTGCACGTCGTCACCGGACGACGCGGGCGCGCTGATGCTCGGGGACGACACCCGCCGGGACCGCGAACGGCCCTGACCGGGCTGCTTCGGCTCCGGGAGCGCCTGCAGCACCGAGTCGAGCAGCGACTCGGCGTCGTCGCGGACCGGCCGCGGCTCGCGCTTCGTGACCGCGACGGGGATGTCGAGGATCGCGACCGTGTTCTCCGTCGGGGTGACCGGAGCGCTCGAACTCACGCGACGTCGGGCCGGCGCGGCGCTCTTCGTCGGCGCGCCGGTCGGCTCGCCGGCAGTGGTCGCCTCGGCGACCGCGGGGACGTCCGCACGGGCGGCGGGCTCGGGCGCAGCGGTCGGCTCCACAGCGGTCGGCTCCACAGCGGTCTTCTCCACAGCGGCCGAGGGCAGCTCGTCGTTCGACGACGACGCCTGCTCCGCACCCGGGGCACCGGCGCCGCGGCCACCACGGCGACGACGACGCTTCGAGCCGGACGGCTGCTCGCCACCCTGGCCGTCGGCGGCGGGGGTCGACGCGTCCTGCTCGGTCCCCTGCTCCGGCGCGGACACCGGCGAGACCGTCGACGCGGCGGGAGCCTGGCCACCGTTCGGAGCCGCGACACCGGTCACACCGGCGGCGGCCTCGTCGTGGGGCAGCGTCGAGGCCGCGATGCGGGACAGCGCGTTCTTGACGTCCTCGGTGATCTGGTGCGCCTGGGACGACTGGCCGTTCGACCCGTGCGAGCCGTTGCCCGACGCGCCGTTGCCGTTGCCGTTGCCGCCGTTCGGGCCGCTGTTCCCGCGGGCCTTCCGCCGGCTCTTCGACGGCCCCGGGTCCGCGTTGTTGTCGTTGACCTTCGCGTTGACCTCGTCGAGGGACTCGCGGAGGCCGACACCGATCTTCTTGCGGGTCATCTGCACGAGACCGAGCGACGTGACCTCGGCGACCTGGTGCTTCGTCCGGTCGCGGCTCAGGCACTCGACGAGTCGACGGAGCACGAGGTCACGGTTCGACTCGAGCACCATGTCGATGAAGTCGACGACGATGATGCCGCCGATGTCCCGGAGCCGGAGCTGCCGGACGATCTCCTCGGCCGCCTCGAGGTTGTTCTTCGTGACGGTCTCCTCGAGGTTGCCGCCCGAGCCGACGAACTTGCCCGTGTTGACGTCGACGACCGTCATGGCCTCGGTGCGGTCGATCACGAGCGAGCCACCCGACGGCAGCCAGACCTTGCGGTCGAGCGCCTTCTCGATCTGCTCGTTGAGGCGGTACTCCTCGAAGGAGTCCGGGCCGTCGTAGATCTCGACGCGGTCCTTGAGGTCCGGCGCGACGGCGTCGAGGTACTCCTCGATCGTGCCGCGGGCGGCGTCGCCGTCGATGATGAGCTTCGTGAAGTCCTCGTTGAAGACGTCGCGGACGATCTTCACGAGCAGGTCGGGCTCCGAGTGGAGCATGACCGGTGCCTGGCCGTTCGCGACCTTCTTCTGGATCGCCTCCCACTGGCTGGTCAGGCGCTGCACGTCGCGGGTGAGCTGCTCCTCGGTCGCGCCCTCGGCCGCGGTGCGCACGATGACGCCCGCGTGCTCCGGCAGGACCTCCTTGAGGATCTTCTTCAGGCGAGCGCGCTCGGTGTCCGGCAGCTTGCGGGAGATGCCGTTCATCGAGCCGTTCGGCACGTACACCAGGTAGCGACCGGGCAGCGAGACCTGTGAGGTGAGGCGGGCACCCTTGTGGCCCACCGGGTCCTTCGTGACCTGCACGAGCACCTTGTCGCCGGGGCGGAGCGCGGCCTCGATGCGACGGCCGTGGTTGCCGGTGTCGACCGAGTTCCAGTCGACCTCGCCGGCGTAGAGCACCGCGTTGCGGCCGCGGCCGATGTCGACGAACGCCGCCTCCATCGAGGGCAGCACGTTCTGCACCTTGCCGAGGTAGACGTTGCCGATGAGCGAGACGTTGTGCGACTTCGTGACGTAGTGCTCGGCGAGCACGTTGTCCTCGAGCACGCCGATCTCGATCTTCGACGAGCTCGACCGCACGATCATCTGGCGGTCGACGCTCTCGCGGCGGGCGAGGAACTCGTCCTCGGTGATGACCGTGCGACGACGACCGGCGTCACGGCCGTCGCGGCGACGCTGCTTCTTCGCCTCGAGGCGCGTGGAGCCCTTGATGCGCTGCGGCTCGGTGATGAGCTCGGGCTCGCGACGACGCGGTTCCTGGTGGTCGCGCGGTTCGCGGACGCCCCGCTCCTGACGGTCGGCGCTGCTGCCACGGCGGCGCGAGCGACGACGGTTGCCGCCCTGCTCGTCGTCCTCGTCCTCGTCGTCGTGCTCGTCGCGGGCCGGGCGGACCGGGAGGTCCGGCAGGACCGGCGCGTGGAAGATCAGGCTGAGCGTGCTGGTCGCGCGCGGGACGAAGGGCTCGGCGGCCGACTCCTCCGGCTCGGCTGCCGACACGGGCTCGGCTGCCGACGCGGGCTCCGGACGGGAGGCAGGGGTCGCCTCCGTCACGGGCGTCACCGCGGCGGGGCTCGCGTCCTCGGACACCGGCGGCGTCCCGACGACCGGCTGGCTGCCGGTCACGGTCGACACGTCCTGCGGCTCGGTCGCGGCGACCGCGACCTGCTCGACCGCCACGGGCGTCGACGCCGGGACGGCGTCGGGCGCCGTCGGCGCGATCGACTCGTCGGCGACCGTCTCGGCGTCCGCGGTGGTCTCGTCGACGTCACCACGGGCCTCCAGGCCGGTGGACCGCGCACGGCGGTTGCCGAAGAGGCGTCCCCGGCGCTTCGGTGCGACTTCTTCGTTGTTCGTGTTGTCGGTGTTCTGCTCCACCATGGATCTGGTGCACTCCTCGGCCCCACTCGCGCCCTGTCGGACGGCGGGAATTCTGTGGTTGTCACGGGTGGCGTCGACGTCCCCGTGTTCGTTCCTTGCGACCGGTGCGCACCGCCCTGGGGTTGTGGTCCTCGGCCGTTCCGTGTCGGGCACCCGGCCCGTCCGGCTCGGCGTCCCAGGTGACGCGAGTCCCGGTCACGGCGCGCTCTCACCGCACCTGATCGTCCGGGCTGCGCCCGGAAAGCTCTCACGCCGCACGGATCGGCCGCGCGACTCCAGCCATTGTCGCACGACGTGCCAGGAAAGTACCGGAACGGGCATGCGATGATGACGGCGTGAGCACGAGCGCAACCTCGCCCCGCCGCCCCGTCGCCATGGCGGTCTTCCTCGTCGTGACCGGCGCGGTCGGCCTCTTCGCCGCGTTCAACCTGGTGATCGACGAGTTCGCGAAGTACGAGAACCCGTCGAAGGCGCTGTCCTGCGACGTCAGTCCGTTCGTGAACTGCTCGCAGGTGATGACGAGCTGGCAGGGGTCGCTCTTCGGCTTCCCGAACCCGCTCCTGGGCGTGATGGGCTTCGTCGCCCCGATCGCCGTGGGCGTCATGCTGCTCGCCGGCATGCGGAACGGACACCGGTGGTTCTGGGTCCTGTTCAACGCGGGCGTGTTCCTCGCCTGGGTCTTCGTGACCTGGCTCTTCACCCAGACCGTGTGGGTCATCGGCTACCTGTGCCCCTGGTGCCTGCTCGTCTGGAGCGTCACGATCCCGATGTTCTGGATCTTCACGACCTGGAACGCGGCGCAGGGACGCTTCGGCGCCGGGCTCCAGCGGTTCGGGCGTGCGCTGCTGCCCTACTCGTGGGCGCTCGTGCTGGCGAACTACGCCGTGATCGTGGTCAGCATCCTGATCGTCTTCCCCCGGGTCCTCACCACGCTCTGACGCCGGCAGGCGCTCCGCGCCGCGCGCGCTGCTGGCCGCGGGCGGCCACGTGCGCGCCCGTTCCTTCCCATGACAGGTGCGGTACCTGGCGAGAACGGGCGTCCCTGGCGGAACAGATCGACCAGGCACGCCCGGAACGACCACGTGCGCCCGCGGCCCTGTCCCTCGACCGACCCGCTCCTCCGCGCCGCGCGCGCTGCTGGCGCCCGTGTGCCCCGCGGGCGCTGCTGCCCACCGTCGACCACGTGCGCGCCCGTTCCTTCCCATGACAGGTGCGGTACCCGGCGGGAACGGGCGTACCTGGTCGGACAGATCGACCAGGTACGCCCGGAACGACCAGGTACGCCCGGGACGACCAGGCACGCGAGCGCGCCCGACCGACTCCCGCACGAGCGACCCCGGCGACCCCGGGCACGACGACGGCCCCGCACCCCCGGGAGCGGGGTACGGGGCCGTACGGCGTGGAGCGACTACTTCGCGGCGGCCTGGATGGTCGGCACGACGTCGGTGAGCGTGTTCACGCGCTGCCCGTTCACGAGGATGGTCGGCGTGCCGAAGCCCTGCGGACCCTTGAGGCTCTCGTCGGCGAGCACCTGGTTCGTCACCTTCGTGACCCACCCCTTGTACGTCTCGTTCGACAGGCACTCGGAGACCGCGGAGCTCGTGGCGCCGCCGGCCTTCACCAGGTCGGCGATCTCGGCGTTCGTCAGGCCCTTCGTGCCCTCCTCCGGCTGCTTCTCGAAGAACTGCGTCTGCACGTCGAGGAACTTGTCCGGCTCGTTGTTCGCAACGCACATGGCGGCGTTCGCGGCACGGCTGGCGTAGCGCGACCCGAGGTAGCTGCGGTCGAGGATCGAGACCGGGTGGATCTCGAGCGTCGCCTGGCCGTTCTTGACGTAGTCGGCGATCTGGTCGGCGTAGGCGCCCTCGAACTGCTTGCAGACCGGGCAGGCCCAGTCGACGTACTCGACGACCTTGACCTTGCCGTCGCTGTCGGCGGTCGGGACCGGGGACGGGGTGCCGTCGGCGGAGACACCACCCGTCGTCACCGGCTCGATCTTGCCGTCGGCACCGGTGAACTGGATGCCGCCGGTGACCATGTTCTTCGGGCCGGCGGCCGACACGGAGCCGCCACCGTTGTTGACGTTCACCACGACGATCGCGACGATGGCCGCGACTGCCACGATGCCCAGGCCGATGCCGCCCTGGAGGAACCACTTGTTGCGGCGCTTGCGACGCTTCTCGGCGTCGGCGCGCTGGCGGGCGACGTCGCGGGCGTGCTGACGGCGCTCGTTCTTGGTCGGTCGGTCGTTGTTCGTCATCGCTTCGGGATCCTGTCGGGGCCGGGGGTCACGCGAACCAGAGGGCGAGCTCGCGGGCGGCGGACTCCGGGGAGTCCGAGCCGTGCACGAGGTTCTGCTGCACCTTGAGGCCCCAGTCACGACCGAGGTCGCCACGGATGGTGCCCGGGGCCGCCGAGGTCGGGTCGGTGGTGCCGGCGAGCGAGCGGAAGCCCTGGATCACACCGTTGCCCGCGACGCGCACGGCGACGACGGGTCCGGACTGCATGAACTCGACGAGCGGCTCGAAGAACGGCTTGCCCTGGTGCTCCTCGTAGTGCGAGTCGAGCAGCTCGCGGGAGGCGGTCACCATCTTCAGGTCGACGATCTCGTAGCCCTTGGCCTCGATCCGGCGGAGGACCTCTCCGGTGAGCTGGCGGGCGACGCCGTCGGGCTTGACGAGGACGAGGGTCTCTTCGAGATCGGACACGCAGTTCTCCTGTGGTTCGGTGGTCGTCAGTCCTCGCCCTGCGCGGCTCGGAACGCGGCGTTCTGCCGGTCGAGCTGACCGCCCTTGACGAAGCAGAACACCCACAGCGCCAGGAACACCGCGCCGACCGCGAACATGAACGGTTCGATGAAACCGGTGGCGAGGATGGCCGCCTGCAGCAGCCACCCGAACCATACACCGGCCGGCTTGCCCGTCAGGCGTGAGGAAGCTGCGAGGACGATGATCGCGAGGATCCCGCCGCCGAACGCCGCGAGCGGCGGCAGCGTGCCCTTCCCGTACACGACGAGCATCGGGAAGAAGAACATCACGGCCTCGAGTCCGAGGGTGATGGCGAGCAGGCTCTCGCGGGCACCGCGCTGCTGACGCGGCTTCCGCACGCGCGGCTGGCGGCCCGGCCGGGAGGCCCGTGGTGCGTCCGTCACTCCGCCTCGCCTCCCCCGGGACGCAGCCCCTCCGCGTGGACCAGGTCCATGACCTTGCCCACCATCACGATGGACCCCGCGACGAGCACGAGGGCGTCCTCGGCGTCCGCCTCGTCCGCCAGGTCGCGCGCCTCCTGCAGCGCCTGCTCGAGCGACGGCTCGACGACGACGCGGTCCTCGCCGACCTCGGCCACGACGACGCGCGCGAACGCGTCGGCGTCCAGGGCGCGGTCGCCGGGCGGCTGCGTGACGACGAAGGTCTGCACGGTGTCCTTGAGCGCGCGGACGAAGCCGCGGGCGTCCTTGTCGCCGAGGATCCCGACGACGCCGACGACGTGCTCCGACGGGAACGCGACCGGCAGCGCCTCGGCCAGGGCGCGGGCCCCGTGCGGGTTGTGCGCGGCGTCGACCACGACGGTCGGCTCCTGTGCGATCGGCTGCAGGCGACCGGGGCTCGTCGCCGCGGCGAGGCCCTCGACGAGGACGTCCTCGTCGAGGGCCTGCGACCCGCGACCGAGGAACGACTCGACCGCGGCGATCGCGACCGCGGCGTTGTGCGCCTGGTGCTGCCCGAACAGCGGGACGAACAGGTCGTCGTACCGGCCGGCGATGCCCTGCACGGTGACGAGCTGGCCGCCGACCGCCGGGGTGTCCGACACGACCGAGAACCGGGTGCCCTCGACGGCGAGCGTCGACTCGGTGAGCTCGGCCGCACGCTCGAGCTCCGCGAGCGCCTCGGGCGTCTGCGCGCTCGACACGACGGACGACGACGGCTTGATGATCCCGGACTTCGTGCGGGCGATCTCGGCGACGGTCGACCCGAGCTGCTTGGCGTGGTCGATCGCGACGGGCGTGATCACCTGCACCTGGCTCTGCACGACGTTCGTGGAGTCCCACTCCCCGCCCATGCCGACCTCGATCACGGCGACGTCGACCGGCGCCTCGGCGAAGCACGCCAGGGCGAGGACGGTGAGCGCCTCGAAGAAGGTCAGGGGCTGCTCGCCCCGGTCGGTGAGCTCCTGGTCGGTCATCGCGAGGATCGGCGTGATGTCGTCCCAGTTCTCGACGAACCGACTCGGCGCGATCGGCTCGCCGTCGATGACGATGCGCTCGCGGATCGAGACCAGGTGCGGGCTCGTCATCAGGCCCGTCCGGAGCCCGTGCGCGCGGACGATGCTCTCGGTCATGCGGGCGGTCGACGTCTTGCCGTTCGTCCCCGTGACGTGGATGACCGGGTACGCCAGGTGCGGGTCGCCGAGGAGTTCGACGGCACGTCGGGTCGCGGTCAGCCGGCGCTCGGGGGCCTGCTCGCCGATCCGGGCGTACAGGGCCGCCTCGACGCGCCGGACCTCGTCGTCGTCCCCGCCGTACGGCAGGGCCTCGGCCGGGGTCTGGTCGCCGGACGGGCCGACGGGGATCTCGATGCCGTCCCCAGTCGGGTCGTCGTGGTCGTCGTACGCGTTGCTGTCGCTCATGCGCGTGCCACCTCCACGGACACCTTCGCACCGTCGCCGACGTCCGAGCCCTCGCCGGGAGCGAACGTCGTCGTGGTCACCTCGACGCTCGTCGACAGGGTCTCCCCCGCGATGAGCTGCTCGTGCTCGCGGACCGGGCCTTCGGCGCCGGCAGACACCCGGAGGGTCAGGGCGATGCGGTCGCTGACGTCGAGGTCGGCGTCGCGGCGGGCCTGCTGCACGGCGCGGACGACGTCGCGGGCGAGCCCCTCGGCCTCGAGCTCCGGCGTGGTCACGGTGTCGAGCACCGCGAAGCCGCCGCCGTCGAGGAACGCCACCGCGACGGAGTCGTCCGCCACGGTGAGGTCGAGCGTGTACTCGCCCTCGACGAGGTCCACCCCGCCGACGGTGACGCCGGACTCGGTCGCGACCCAGTCGCCCTGCTTGGCGGCCGGGATCACCTGCTGCACCTGCTTGCCGATCCGGGGACCGACGGCACGGGCGTTGACGGTGAGCTTCCGCTCGATGCCGTAGCGGCCGAGCGAGGACTCCTCCTGCTGCTCGAGCACGACCCGCTTCACGTTGAGCTCGTCGCGCAGGATGTCCGCGAACGGCTCGATCGCGGTCGGGTCTGGCACCACGAGGGTCAGCGTGGCGAGCGGCAGCCGGACGCGACGCCCGGTCGCCTTGCGGAGCGCGAGGCCCTTCGAGGCGACGTCCCGCACGCGGTCCATCGCGGCGACGAGGGCGTCGTCGGCCGGGAACTCGTCGGGCGACGGGAAGTCCTCGAGGTGCACGCTGCGCCCGCCGGTCAGGCCCTGCCAGACCTCCTCGGTGACGAGCGGAGCGAGCGGCGCGGCGACGCGGGTGAGCGTCTCGAGCACGGTGTGGAGCGTGTCGAACGCCGCCTGCGCCTCGGGCGAGGACGCCGCGCCGAGCCAGAACTTGTCGCGCGAACGCCGGACGTACCAGTTCGTCAGCACGTCGGCGAAGTCGCGCACGGCCTGGGCCGCGAGCGGGGTGTCGAGCGCGTCGAGGTGCGTCGTGACGTCGGCGACGAGCACGCGGGTCTTCGCGAGCAGGTACCGATCGAGCACGTCGGTGCTGTCGGTGCGCCGGGTGGCCTGGTACCCGGAGTCGCCCGAGGCGTTCGCGTAGAGGGTGAAGAAGTAGTACGTCGACCACAGCGGGAGCAGGAACTCGCGGACGCCCTGGCGGATGCCCTCCTCGGTCACGACGAGGTTCCCGCCGCGGATGACCGACGACGACATGAGGAACCAGCGCATGGCGTCGGCACCGTCGCGGTCGAAGACCTCGGAGACGTCCGGGTAGTTCCGGAGCGACTTCGACATCTTCTGGCCGTCCGAGCCGAGCACGATGCCGTGGCTGATGACGTTCCGGAAGGCCGGGCGGTCGAACAGCGCCGTGGACAGCGCGTGCATGACGTAGAACCAGCCCCGGGTCTGCCCGATGTACTCGACGATGAAGTCCGCGGGGCTGTGCTCCTCGAACCACTCGCGGTTCTCGAACGGGTAGTGCACCTGCGCGTACGGCATCGACCCGGAGTCGAACCAGACGTCGAACACGTCCGAGATGCGGCGCATCGTCGACTGCCCGGTCGGGTCGTCGGGGTTCGGGCGGGTCAGGTCGTCGATGAACGGACGGTGCAGGTCGACCTCGCCGTCGGCGTTCAGCGGCAGCCGGCCGAAGTCGCGCTCGAGCTCCTCGAGGGAGCCGTAGACGTCCTGGCGCGGGTACGCCGGGTCGTCGGACACCCACACCGGGATCGGCGTGCCGAAGTAGCGGTTGCGCGACACCGACCAGTCGATGGCGTTCCCGACCCACTTGCCGAACTGGCCGTCCTTGACGTTGTCCGGCACCCAGTTGATGTCCTGGTTCAGCTCGCCCATCCGGTCGCGGAACTCCGTGACGCGGACGAACCACGACGAGACCGCCTTGTAGATGAGCGGCTTGCGGCACCGCCAGCAGTGCGGGTAGCTGTGCTCGTAGGACGCCTGGCGCAGCAGACGGCCCATGTCGCGCACGGCCTTCGTCAGCGGCTTGTTCGCATCCGACCAGAGCATGCCGGCGACGTCACCGAACTGCGCGGTGAAGACGCCGCCCTCGTCGAGGGACAGCACGACGGGGATGCCGGCGGCCGCGCAGACCTCCTGGTCGTCGGCGCCGTAGGCCGGGGCCTGGTGCACGATGCCGGTGCCCTCGCCGGTCTCGACGTACTCGGCCACGAGGACGCGCCAGGCGTTCTCGTAGCCCTCCTGATCGGCCAGGAAGTCGAACAGCCGCTCGTACTCGACGCCGTCGAGCTCGGCGCCGGCGACCGTGCGGAGCACGGCGGCGATCGCTTCGTCGGCCGACTCGTAGCCGAGGTCCTTCGCGTGGGCCGCCACGGTGTCCGAAGCCAGGAGGTACCGGGCCGCACCGGCGTCGCCACCGTCAGCCGCGCCTCCCGGCCCGGCCGGCACGACCGCGTACGCGATCTCCGGACCGACGGCGAGCGCCGCGTTCGTCGGCAGCGTCCACGGGGTCGTCGTCCAGGCGAGGGCGCGGACCCCGGTCAGGTCGAGCTCGGCGGCGCGGGCACCCTGCAGCGGGAACGACACCGTGACCGACTGGTCCTGACGCATCTTGTAGACGTCGTCGTCCATGCGGAGCTCGTGGTTCGACAGCGGGGTCTGGTCGTTCCAGCAGTACGGCAGGACGCGGAAGCCCTCGTACGCCAGGCCCTTGTCCCAGAGCTGCTTCCACGCCCACAGGACGCTCTCCATGTAGGTGACGTCGAGGGTCTTGTAGTCGTCCTCGAAGTCGACCCAGCGCGCCTGGCGGGTGACGTACGCCTGCCACTCGTCGGTGTACTGCAGCACGGACCTCTTGGCGGCCGCGTTGAAGACGTCGACGCCCATGTCGTCGATCTCGTGCTTCTCGGTGATCCCGAGCTGCCGCATCGCCTCGAGCTCGGCGGGCAGGCCGTGGGTGTCCCAGCCGAACCGGCGGTGCACCTGCTTGCCGCGCATGGTCTGGTAGCGCGGGAAGACGTCCTTCGCGTAGCCGGTCAGCAGGTGACCGTAGTGCGGCAGGCCGTTGGCGAACGGCGGGCCGTCGTAGAACGTCCACTCGGTGCAGCCCTCGCGCTGGTCGATCGACGCCTGGAAGGTGTCGTCGCCCTTCCAGAAGGCGAGGATCCCCTGCTCGACGGCGGGGAAGCTCGGCGAGGGCGTGACGCCGTCGGCGTTCGAGTTCAAGGGGTAGCGCACCGCATGGCTCCTGTGGTCGGGGTCGTCTGCCACGAGGACGGAGCGTGCTCCGCGGTACCACCTCGCTTGCCGGCCGCTGCTCGCGCTGCGACCGACCGCTCGTTCGCCGGATGGGGTGCGGTCCGGTCCGCCCGGGTCTACTGACGGCGGTGGTGCTGCCGCGTTCTGCCGGAGGCTCCCCGGTGATGGCCGGTTCGACGCCTGGTGGGACGAGTCTACAAGAGTCGGAGCATGCTGGAGCGATGCCCTCGTCCGAGAAGCAGGACCGTCCGGAGTCCCTGCTCACCGTCGTCATCGCCTTCGCCGCCAACCTGCTCGTCGCCGTCGCCAAGACCGTCGCCTCCATGCTCACCGGGTCGGCGTCGATGACCGCCGAGGCCGCGCACTCGTGGGCCGACACCGGCAACGAGGTCTTCCTGCTCGTGGCGGAACGCCGGGGTGCGAAGCAACGGGACCGGAAGCACCCGCTGGGCTACGGCCGCGAGACCTACATCTGGTCGATGTTCGCCGCGTTCGGCCTCTTCACCGCCGGCGCCGTCGTGTCGATCTGGCACGGGATCACCGAGCTCGGCGAGACCGGTCCCGCGGAGGACGTCGTCCTCAACTACGTCGTGCTGGCGATCGCGTTCGTCCTCGAGGGCACGAGCTTCCTGCAGGCCTACCGCCAGGCGCACGGTGCCGCCACGAAGCGCCGCGTCCCGGTGCTCCGGCACGTGCTGCAGTCGTCGAACCCCACGCTCCGGGCCGTCTTCGCCGAGGACGCCGCCGCGCTCGTCGGTCTCGTCATCGCGTTCCTCGGGGTCTTCCTCCACCAGGTCACCGGCCTCGCGGTGTTCGACGCGATCGGCTCCATCGCGGTGGGGCTGCTGCTCGGGGTCGTCGCGATCGTCCTCATCGAGCGGAACCGCCGCTTCCTGGTCGGCGAGGCCACCTCGCCCGAGCTGGAGGACGCCGTCCTCACCGAGCTGCTCCGCCGCGACGAGGTGGAGCGGGTCACGTACCTGCACCTCGAGTTCGTCGGACCGTCACGGGTGTTCCTCGTCGCCGCCGTCGACCTGACCGGCAACGAGGACGAGGAGCACGTCGCCGTGCGGCTGCGCCGGGTCGAGGAGTCCCTGGAGACCAGTCAGTACATCGAGGAGGCGGTGCTCACGCTGAGCATCCCGGGCGATGCGTCGCTCGCGGCGCGCGGGGACGGCGAGGTCCCCGCGATCGTCCGCGACGGCACGGTCGAGGACGTCGCGTCCGGCGGCGCGGGCACGCTCCGGGCGTAGGGCCCGACCGCGGCCCGGTCAGCGCGCGTCGAGCCCCGCCGCGACCGGTGTCAGCGCCGCGCCGACGTACTCCACGAGCGAGCGTCGCCCGACCCCGTCGGCGACCCAGACCCCGAACGCCGCTGCGGCCGCCCCGAGCAGCGCTCCGGAGACCGTCTGCGGCCAGAGCGCCGTCGGGCGCTCCCCCGTCCGGGAACCGACGAACGCCGACACCGCCCCGTGCTGCGCCATCACCCGCGCGGCGACGCTCGCGACGAGCTCGGTGCCGATGTCCATCACCTCGGCCTGCGCGATCGCCCACGGCACGCGCTCCGGGTCGTGCGCCCGGGCGGCCGCCACGAGCGCCTCCTCCACCGCGCGCACCGGGTTCCGCTCGGTCGACGCAGCCAGGAACGCGGGGACGTCGGCGACCGCGGCGTCCAGTTCGAGCCAGAGCACGTCGGACTTGGCGCCGAAGTAGTTGAAGAAGGTCGCACGGCTGACGCCGGCCCGGGCGGCGATGTGGTCGACCGTCGTCCGTCCGTAGCCCTGCTCGAGGAACAGCTCGGCCGCCGCGTCGGCGAGCACCCCGGCGCTCGAGCGTCGGGGGCGGCCACCGCGGCGCATCGTCTCGTCCATGCCCTCAGTAAACCGCTAGACTCGACGCGCCATGATCTTGGACCGAGTACAGAAATCACGCGCCCGCGCCCTCCTCACCGCCGCGGGCGCCTCCGCGGTCCTGCTGGCCCTCACCGCCTGCACCGGTGGCGGCGCGGCCACCTCCGACAGCACGCCGGTCAGCGGCGGCACCCTCACGTACGCCTCGGGCGATGCGGAGCCGACCTGCCTCGACCCGCACGTCGGCGGCAACTACCCGCAGGCCCTGCTGTCGACGCAGTACATCGAGACGCTCACGAGCCTCGACCGCGACCGCCGGCCGAGCCCCGCCCTCGCGACCGACTGGCAGACCAGCGGCGACGGCAGGACCCTGACGTTCGACCTGCGGAAGGACGTCACGTTCTCGGACGGCACCCCGTTCGACGCGGCCGCCGTCGTCGCGAACATCGAGCACGTGCAGGACCCGACGACCGCGTCGAGCACGGGCTACCTCGCCCTGCAGTCGATCACGAAGGCCACCGCGACCGACGACCACACGGTGACGCTGACCCTGAGCCGTCCGGACAGCGCGCTGCTCGAGTCGTTCTCGCAGCCGTGGGTCGGGATGGAGTCCCCGAAGGCGCTCGAGCGTCCGCAGGCGACCAACTGCGAGTCCCCGGTCGGCACCGGGCCGTTCACCGTGACGAAGTGGCAGCACGGTGACCGCGTCACCCTGGCGAAGAACACCCGGTACACGCCGCTCTCCGGGTCGACGGAGCCCCGCCTCGACGGCATCACCTGGCGCTTCCTGCCCGACTCGACCTCGCGCTACGCGGCGCTGCAGGCGGGCCAGGTCGACGTCATCGACAACGCCCAGCCCGACCAGCTGAAGGCCGCGTCCACCAAGGGCGCGATCCGCGACCTCGACGCCCCGCGCCCCGGCGCCTCGAACCGCCTCGAGCTGAACTCCGGGCACGGGGTGTTCCGCGACGAAGCGGTCCGGAAGGCCTTCATCGCCGGCGCCGAGATCGACCCGGGCCTCCAGAGCCTGTTCCTCGGCACCGCGAAGCGCTCGTACTCGGTGCTGTCGAGCGTCGAGCCCGACGGGTACTCCGATCCGGCGCTGTTCGAGTACTCCCCCACGACCGCGGAGCGCCTGCTCGACGAGGCCGGCTGGAAGGTCGGCAGCGACGGGATCCGCCAGAAGGACGGCGAGCGCCTCACCGTGACCTTCCCGGTGTCGACGAACCAGTCCGTGCCCGCCGAACGCAGCCTGTTCCAGCAGGTCCAAGCCTCCGAGAAGGCCGTCGGGTTCGACGTCCGGCTCGAGGAGCTCGACCTGTCGAGCTGGTACGCCGCGCTCGCCGCGAACGAGTACGACGTCGTCAGTGCGCCGTACACGAAGGTCGGCCCCGACGTCCTCCGGATCCTCTACGACAGCGCGAGCATCACGCCGGCGCCGTCGGGCTACTTCGCGAACCTCGCGCAGCTCGACGACCCGACGGTCGACGACCTCCTGCAGCGTGCGGCCGCGACCGCCGGCGCCGACGAGCGCGGGGACCTGTACCGTCAGGCCCAGCAGCGGATCCTCGCCAGCGGCACCGTGCTGCCGCTCTACGACCAGCAGAACCACTTCCTGTACCGGTCGACCGTCCACGGCATCGAGACCACGTCGGTCTCCACACCGTGGTTCGGCACGGCGTGGATCGCGCGCTGACGAGCCCACCGGCCGGGAGGCACCCCCTGCGTCCGACACGCGAGCACCGGTCCGCCGTCGGCTCGGCATGGGTCCTGTGGGGCCTCCGCCGGGTGGCCGGCGGCGTCGGCGTGCTCTGGGCCGTCGCGACGATCGTCTTCGTCGCGATCCGGCTCGTTCCCGGTGACCCGGCGCTCGCGATCCTCGGTGGTCCGGGTTCGCAGGCCTCGGCCGAGGCGGTCGACACCGTCCGCCGGGAGTACGGGCTCGACCGGCCGGTGCTCGTCCAGTACGCGGTGTTCCTCGGCCGACTCGCGACCGGGCACCTCGGCGACTCCTACGCCTTCCGCACCCCGGTGTCGACGCTCCTCGCGCAGCAGCTCCCGGTGACGCTGACGCTCGCCGTGGCCGGGCTCGTCGTCGCCTGGGTGCTCGCGATCGCCGCCGCGTGGTGGTCCACCCAGCGCGGCCGCGTCGCCGCCGCCCTGACCGGCGCGATCACGGTGACGGCCAGCGTCGTCCCGCACTTCTGGCTCGGCAGCGTGCTCATCGTCGTCTTCGCGAGCGCACTCGGCTGGGTGCCGGCGGTCTCGGACGGGTCCGTCCGAGGTTGGGTGCTGCCCGTGCTCACGGTCGCGGTCCCCGTCGCCGGGTACCTCGCCGAGACCGTGCGCGACGGCGTGGTCGACGCGCAGCGCTCGGCGTTCGCCCTGGCCGCCCGCGGTCGCGGCGAGTCGCGCGCGGGACTCTTCGGTCGGCACCTGCTGCGGCACGCGGCACTGCCCGGCATCGCCCTGTCCGCCTGGGCCTTCGGGTCGCTGGTGTCCGGCGCGGTCGTCGTCGAGTCGGTGTTCGCGCTGCCCGGCATCGGCCGTGCCCTGGTGACCGCGGTCACGCAGCGGGACATGCCGCTCGTCGTCGGCATCGCGCTCGTGTCCGCCGCTGCGTACGTCGTCGTCCTCGCCGTCGCGGACCTCGTCGAGCGTCTGGTCGACCCGCGGGCCGGCGCCCCCGTCGGCGGCCGCCTCGGCGGACGGACCGCGACGCGCCGGCGGGGCCGGGTACCCGTCGGGACGCACCACGGGACGGGCGCACGGTGAGCGGCATCGCCGACCCGGGCCTCCAGGCCGGTGCGACGCCGGCCACGGCACGGTCCGAGCGGTCTCGTGGGGGGACGCTCGGGCCGGCGGGGCTGGTGGCCGCGGTCGTCGTCGCCGTCGCGGTGGTGGCGGCCGTCTGGCCGTCGCTGCTCGGCGGCGGGGACCCGCTCGCAGTGCACCCGGCGGACGCCCTGGCCGCGCCGAGCGGGGCGCACCCGTTCGGCACCGACGAGTCCGGACGCGACGTCCTGACGCGGGTGGTCGCCGGCACGCGCGCGTCGCTCGTGGTCGGGGTGGTGGCCACCCTGGTGGGCGGCACGACGGGTGTCGTGCTGGGCACGGTCGCGGGCCTCGGTGGACGGCTCGTCGACGCGGTGGTCGGTCGGCTCACCGAGGTGGCGTTCGCCCTGCCGCTCCTGCTCGTCGCGCTCGTCGTCATCGCGGTGACCGGGCCCGGACCGGTGCCGGCGACGCTGGCGGTCGGGTTCGCGACGGCACCCGGTTACGCACGCATCGTCCGCGCACTCGTCCGCACCGCGCGGTCCTCGCAGGTGGTCGAGACGGCCGTGCTGCAGGGACGCCCGCCCGGTCGGATCCTGTTCCGCCACGTGCTGCCCCCGGCGCTCTGGCCCGTCGTCGCCGTCGCCACCCTCGGGGTCGGGCAGGCGGTCGTGTGGGCCTCGGCGCTGAGCTACCTCGGTGTCGGGACGCCGCCGCCGGCGCCGGAGTGGGGCGCGATGCTCGCGGACGGTCGCACCTACCTGCTGACCGCGCCGTGGATGAGCACGTTCCCCGGGCTCGCGATCGTCGTCCTGGCCACGTCCGTGACGGTGCTCGGACGCGCGGTGCGACGAGCGGGGGCCGCACGGTGAACACGGGAGGCGCGGAGCGCACGGGAGGCTCAGAGCACACGGCGACCGCTCGCGTGCTCGACGTCAGCGGGCTCACCGTGACGATCGGCGGTGCCACGCTGGTGCACGACGTCAGCCTGCACGTCGACGCCGGCGAGTGCGTCGCCCTCGTCGGCGCGTCCGGGTCGGGGAAGACCGTCACCGCCCGGGCGGCGCTCGGGCTGTCGGCACCGGGCGCGGTCGTCAGCGCGGATCGGCTCGACCTCGACCGCACCGACGTCCGCGGGCTGTCCGAACGCCGGTGGCGGCGGCTCCGGGGCTCGACCGTCGGCTACGTCGGACAGGAGGCCCTCGGCGCCCTCGACCCGCTCCGCCCCGTCGGTCGGGAGGTCGCCGACGCCCTGCGCCTGCACACCGACCTGCGGGCGACCGACCGGGTCGAGGCGGTGCGCGCGGCGCTGGCGGCCGTCGGGCTCGACCCGGCGCTGGCCACCGACGGGCGGCTCGCGGGCACGCTGTCGGGCGGGATGCGGCAGCGGGCGCTCATCGCCGCGGCGACCGTGGCCTCGCCGGCCCTCGTCGTGGCGGACGAACCGACCACCGCACTCGACGCGGCGGTCGCGGTGACCGTCATGGAGCAGTTGCGGGCGGCGCAGCAGCGCGGTGCCGGGCTCCTCGTCATCACCCACGACCTCGGCCTCGTCGCCGGGTGGGCGGACCGCGTGGTCGTCGTGGACGACGGCACGGTGGTCGAGGACGGCCCGGTCGCGGCGGTCCTCGACGCGCCCGCGCACCCCGCGACACGGGCGCTGGTGCGGGCTGCGCGCTCGGGCGCCGACCGCTCCCGGGCCCCGGTTCCGGCGACGGACAGCCCGCCGGTGCTCGACGGCGTGGGGCTGACCCGCGTGTTCGACGGGGTCCCCGCCGTGCAGGACCTCGCGGTCGCGGTGCGTCCGGGTCGGGTGACCGGGGTGATCGGTGCCTCCGGTTCCGGCAAGACCACGGTCGCGCGGATGCTGCTCGGGCTCGAGACCCCGGACGCCGGCACGGTGACGCTCGACGGTGGACCGTGGGTGCCGCTGCCCGAACGGGAGCGCCGGGACCGACGGCACCGGGTGGCCGCCGTCGTGCAGGACCCCGGGGCGACGTTCGACGAGCGGTGGACGGTCGAGCGTGTGCTCGCCGACGCCCTGACGGACGGCGGTGCACGCCGGGCGACCGGTGCGCTCGCCGACCGGGTCGGCGCGGCACTCCGGCAGGTCGGGCTGGACCCAGCGCTGCGCTCCCGTCCCCCGCGCACGCTGTCGGGCGGGCAGCGGCAGCGGCTCGCGATCGCCCGGGCGCTGGCGAGCTCACCCGAGGTGGTCGTGCTCGACGAACCCGTGACGGCCCTGGACGCGACGGTGCAGGACGCCGTGCTGACGCTGCTCGAGCGACTCCGCGACGAGACCGGCGTCGCGATGCTGTTCGTGTCGCACGACCTCCGGGCGGTGCGCCGGATGGCCGACGACGTGCTCGTCGTGCACGAGGGCCGGGTCGTCGAGCAGGGGCCGGCGTCCCGCGTGTTCGACGCACCCGAGCACCCGGCGACCGAGCGGCTGCTCACGGCCTCCGCCCGCCTGACCGCCGGCGTCTGAGCAGCTGCAGCCGACGCGAGACTCGGCCCCCCGGACGGTTTCGCGGGTCCCCCGTCACGAAACAGTCCGCAGGGCCGAGTCTCGTGGACGGGCCGCCGACGCGGCTACGAGCCGGTGGTCTCCTGCTTCGGGGCGTCGCCCGAGATGATCGGGATCTCGCTCGTCGAGAAGTCCTTCGCCCAGTCGGACTGTGCGAGCTCCGAGCTCGGGTCGTTGTAGTCCTCGATGACGCCGGCGACCTCGTCCTCGTGCGCCACCGTCGGGCCGGAACCCATCAGCGGCGTCGCAGCCGTCTCCTTCGTGAAGTACACGGCGACGAGCCCGATCACGGCTGCGAGCATGAGGTAGAACGCGGGGATGTCCTCGGCCCACGACAGGCCGGCGTCCTTCGCCCCGGCGATGAGCGCCTGGGTCGCGAGGGGCGTGGTGCCACCGAACAGCGAGACCGAGACGTTGAAGGCGATGGCGAGGGCGCCGTAGCGGATGATCGTCGGGAAGAGCGCCGGGAGCGTCGACGGCATGGTCGAGGTGAACGTGACGAGCACGAGCCCCAGGATCAGCAGGCCGAAGAACACGCCGGCACCGGTGCCGGACTGCACGAGCTTGAGCGCCGGCCACGACAGCAGGATGAAGCCGATGCAGCCCGCGGCGAGGACCGGACGTCGACCGAACTTGTCGGACAGACGGCCGCCGAAGGTGATGACGACCATCATGAGGATCATCACGATGACGATGAGGATCAGGCCGAACGTCGCGTTCTGGCCGAGGTTCGTCTCGAGGTAGGTCGGCATGTACGACAGCAGCATGTAGTCGGTCACGTTGAACACGAGGACCAGACCGATGCAGATGAGGAGCGACCGCCAGTTCTCGGCGAAGAGCTTGAGGAACGGCGTCTTCTGCGACTCGCGCTCGGCCGCCTGCTCCTGCTGCTTCTGGAACGCGGGAGTCTCCTCGAGCTTCAGGCGCAGGTAGAGGCCGATGAGCCCGAGCGGGCCCGCGACGAGGAACGGGATGCGCCAGCCCCAGCTGAGCAACGAGTCCTCGGGGAGGGCGTACTGCAGGGCCGTGACGATCGAGGCGCCGAGCACGTAGCCGGCGAGCGTGCCGAACTCGAGCCACGAGCCCATGAACCCGCGGCGCTTGTCCGGCGAGTACTCGGCGATGAACGTCGCGGCGCCGCCGTACTCACCGCCCGTCGAGAAGCCCTGCACGAAGCGTGCGACGAGGAGCAGCACCGGTGCCCAGAACCCGATCGTGTCGTACGAGGGGATGAGGCCGATCATGAGCGTGCCGGCGGCCATGAGGATCATGGTCAGCGCGAGGACCTTCTGGCGGCCGATCTTGTCGCCGATCGGGCCGAAGACGGCACCGCCGATCGGACGCACGATGAACGCGGCCGCGAAGAAGCCGAAGGTCGCGACGAGGTTCGACGTCGGGTCGCCCTCGGGCAGGAACACCTTCGAGATCGTGACGGTCAGGTACGCGAAGATGCCGAAGTCGAACCACTCCATCGCGTTGCCGAGTGCCGCGGCGGCGACGGCACGCTTGAGCAGCGACTCCTCGACGACGGTGACGTCGTCCTCGGTCAGCTTGCGGCGTGCACGCTTCGCGGCGGCCTTCGTGCGCAACGGCCGATCGCCGTGCTGGTGGGATTCGTTCGGTGCCAAGTTCGTTCCTCCGGTAGTGCTGTGTCTTGCCTTCGGGCGTCCGGCGGAGAGCGACTGTGCAGTCCTGACGGAAACCGCGTCCGCCGGACAAACTCCGACAGCCTAGCAGATGGAGCGCTCCGACGCGACGGCCCGCTACGATGTGCTCACCACGCACGTCCTGCGTGTCACTCAGGCACCTCACCACGGACTCGGTGCCGCACACATCGATCGAAAGGCCCCGCCATGTCGAAGCCCATGCCCGAGAAGCCCACCGTCGACGGACTCGAGCAGGTCTGGGGCCCGGTCTGGGAGCAGGACGGCACCTACCGCTTCGACCGCGACAGCGCGACGAAGGACGCGGTGTACTCGATCGACACCCCGCCGCCGACCGCCTCCGGATCGCTGCACATCGGCCACGTGTTCTCGTACACGCACACCGACCTCAAGGCCCGGTACGAGCGCATGCGCGGCAAGCACGTCTTCTACCCGATGGGCTGGGACGACAACGGCCTGCCGACCGAGCGTCGCGTGCAGAACTACTACGGCGTCCGCTGTGACCCGCAGCTCCCGTACGACCCGGCGTTCGTCCCGCCGTTCGAGGGCGGCGACGGCAAGTCCGCCAAGGCCGCCGACCAGCTGCCGATCTCGCGCCGCAACTTCATCGAGCTGTGCGAGCGCCTGACCGTGCAGGACGAGCAGCAGTTCGAGCACCTCTTCCGCACGCTCGGCCTCTCCGTGGACTGGACGCAGTCGTACCGGACCATCGACGACACCTCCCGCGCGAGCGCGCAGCGTGCCTTCCTCCGCAACCTCGAGCGCGGCGAGGCCTACCAGGCCGACGCCCCGACGCTCTGGGACGTCACGTTCCGCACCGCGGTGGCCCAGGCCGAGCTCGAGGACAAGGAGATGCCCGGCGCGTACCACGGCCTCGCGTTCCACCGCACCGACGGCGGCGAGGACGTCGTCATCCAGACCACCCGCCCCGAGCTGCTCCCCGCTTGCGTGGCCCTCGTCGCCCACCCGGACGACGAGCGCTTCCAGGACCTGTTCGGCAAGACCGTCCGCTCTCCCCTGTTCGACGTCGAGGTCCCGGTGCTCGCGCACCACCTCGCGCAGCAGGACAAGGGCGCCGGCATCGCGATGGTCTGCACCTTCGGTGACACCACCGACGTGGTGTGGTGGCGCGAGCTCCAGCTGCCGAACCGCGCGATCATCGGCTTCGACGGCCGCGTGCGCTCGGACGAGCCGACCTGGATCGAGTCCGCCCGCGGCAAGGAGCTCTACGCCGAGATGGCCGGCAAGACTGTGTTCTCGGCGAAGAAGGTCCTCGTGGACGCCCTCACCGAGTCCGGCGAACTCGTCGGCGACGTCAGGACGATCAACCACCCGGTGAAGTTCTTCGAGAAGGGCGACAAGCCGCTCGAGATCGTCTCGACCCGCCAGTGGTACATCGTCAACGGCGCCCGCGACGAGCAGCTCCGCAGCACGCTCCACCGGCGCGGCGAGGAGATCGCGTTCCACCCGGACTTCATGCGCGTCCGCTACGACAACTGGGTCGGCGGCCTGTCCGGCGACTGGCTCATCTCGCGCCAGCGCTTCTTCGGCGTGCCGCTGCCGGTCTGGTACCCGCTCGACGCCGACGGCAACCCGGTGTTCGACCAGCCGATCGTCCCGACCGAGGACCAGCTCCCGGTGGACCCGGCATCCGAGCCGGCCCCCGGCTACGAGGAGTCCCAGCGCGGCGTCGCCGGCGGCTTCCAGGGCGAGCTCGACGTGATGGACACGTGGGCGACCTCGTCGCTCACGCCGCAGCTCGCGGGCAAGTGGGAGACCGACCCGGCGCTGTACGACCTCGTGTTCCCGTACGACGTCCGCCCGCAGGCGCAGGACATCATCCGCACCTGGCTCTTCACGACGGTGCTCCGCAGCCAGCTCGAGGCCGACGTGGCACCCTGGAAGCACGCGAGCATCTCCGGCTTCATCGTCGACCCCGACCGCAAGAAGATGTCGAAGTCGAAGGGCAACGTCGTCACGCCGCTGTCGATCCTCGAGCAGCACGGTGCGGACGCGGTCCGCTACTGGGCGGCCTCGTCGAAGCTCGGCACGGACGCGGCGTTCGACGCGCAGAACCCGAAGCAGATCAAGGTCGGCCGACGCCTGGCGATCAAGGTGCTCAACGCCGCCAAGTTCGTTTACGGGTTCGAGCTCCCGAGCGGGGCCACGAGCGTGACCGAGGCGCTCGACGTCGACATGCTCGCCGAGCTGGCGAGCGTGATCGACCAGGCCACCACGGCTTTCGACGGCTTCGACCACGCCCGCGCGCTCGAGGTCATCGAACGGTTCTTCTGGACCTTCTGCGACGACTACCTCGAGCTCGTCAAGGAGCGCGCCTACGGCACCGCGACCGACGCGACGCACGAGACGCAAGCGAGCGCGGTCCTGGCGCTGCGCGCCGCGATCGACGCGCTGCTGCGGCTGCTGGCACCGTTCCTCCCGTTCGCGACGGAGGAGGTGTGGGCCTGGACCCACGAGACCAGCGTGCACCGCGCCTCCTGGCCGACGACGGCCGAGCTGCCGACGCAGGCCGCTCCGACGGGTCTGCTGGCAGCCGTCGGGCAGGCGCTCATCGGCATCCGCGGTGCGAAGACCACCGCGAAGGCCTCGCAGAAGACGCCGGTGACGCGCGCCGTCGTGTCGGCCCCGGCCGAGCAGCGGGCGCTCATCGAGCGTGCGGCGGTCGACCTGGCGGCGGTCGGGCGCATCGAGAACCTGTCGTTCACGGACGGCGAGGAGCTCGCCGTCACCGAGATCGAGCTCGCCGAGCAGCAGGCGTAGCGTCACGGGGAGCAGGCCGGACCGTCCGCGGTCCGGCCTGCGACACGACGGATCGGGACGGACTGGAGGCACGGATGCAGTTGGGCACGCGCTGGAACGTGGGTGGGGAGCCGCCGTCGCGACTGCCGGAGACGGTCGTCGTCGCCGTGCGCGGTGTCGAGGACGAGCTGGCGGCCGAGTCGGTCGACGCGTCGACCTGGCGGTGGACGCTCACCTTCCTCGAGGGCAAGCCGGTCGTCGAGCTCGACGACGGCACGTCGATCCACCTCGACGCCGCGGGGCGGGCGCAGGTGACGAACCCGGACGACGCGCCGGAGGAGGACTGAGCCGGGCGGTCCGCCCGGGGTCCCTCCGCTCCGTGGGTCAGACGAGCCCGGCGCGGTGGGCCGTGATGGCCAACTGCGTCCGGTTCTGCAGACCGAGCTTGTCGAGGAGCCGCGAGACGTAGGTCTTGGCCGAGGCCGGTGTGACGCCGAGCCGCGCGGCGATCTGCGCGTTCGTCAGCCCCTCGCCGACGGCGACCGCGAGCTCCCGCTCCCGCGGGGTGAGGTCGGCGAGGTCGTCGTCGACCCCCGGTCCGGCGTCCGCGACCGCCGTCGTGCCGACCACCGTGGGGCGGGTCGGCGTCGGGCGGGTCACCGCCCTGGCCACCACCGCCGACGCCACCGCCGGTGCCAGCACGCAGCGGTCGGCCGCGACGTCCCGAACCGCGGCCGCGAGCTCGTGCGGGCGAGCCCCCTTCAGCAGGAACCCCGACGCGCCGACCTCGAGCGCGCGGAGCACCGCGTCGTCGTGCTCGAAGGCGGTGAGCACCACCACGCGGGGCGGGACCTCGAGCGCCCGCAGGAGCCCGGTCGTCGCGATGCCGTCCGGTCCGCCGGGCATCCGGAGGTCCACGAGTGCGACGTCGACCCGCAGGCGACGGGCGACCG
Organism: Curtobacterium sp. NPDC089185; assembly: GCF_040685235.1. Taxonomy (NCBI): domain Bacteria; kingdom Bacillati; phylum Actinomycetota; class Actinomycetes; order Micrococcales; family Microbacteriaceae; genus Curtobacterium; species Curtobacterium sp. NPDC089185. The sequence continues at coordinate 159,427 of NZ_JBFBHK010000001.1, forward strand.
CCGCCCCGCGTTCCCCGTCCGGGCACTCGGCGACCACGACGATGTCCGGCTCGGACTCGAGCACGAGCCGGATGCTCGCCCGGACGTCGGCGTCGTCGTCGACGAGCAGGACACGGATCACCGGGGCACCTCGACGGTCACCCGGAAGCGCTCTCCGACGACGCCGTGCGTCACGCGTCCGCCGACCGACGCCGCGCGCTCCGCCGCGACCGCCAGTCCGTGGCCCCCGCTCGGCAGTGCCGGTGCGTGGTCCGTGACGGGGTTCTCGACCAGGACCCGGACGAGGTCGGGCCAGATCTCGCCGCGGACGTCCACCGCCGCCCCGGGGGCGTGCTTCGTCGCGTTGTGGAGGGCCTCGGCGAGCACGGCGTCCAGGACGGCGCTCGATGCGTCGTCGACCCCGGCCGTCCGGGCGATCGGGCCGGCCGCGGGTCCGTGCCGGCGGACCACGGTGCCGTCGCGCTCCGCCGCGTCGATCGACTCCTGCCACGAGCGGGACGACCGTGCGCGGGGACCGGTCCCGATGTCCGGGCCGCTCGACGACGCGACGTGCGCGCCGTCGGCGCCGTCGGCGCCGTCAGCGGCGTCCGCGCCGGTCGCGCGGTCCGCGCCGTCCGCGCCGTCGCGCAGGAGTCCGACGACGAAGTGCACGTCCTCCAGGAGGTCCGCGCCCGTGTCCGCGATCCTGGTCGCCAGCGACCGGGCTTCGGCGTCGGCACTGCGCGCGGCGATCGCACTCGCGTGCAGGGTCATCCGGCTGACGTTCTGACCGACGAGGTCGTGCATGTCGCGGCTCAGGCGGAGCCGCTCGTGCGCGACGACGTCGGCCGCTCGGGCGGCGGCCACCTCGGCGGCGAGCCGGAGGCGGTCCTCACGCAGCGCGACCAACCGGGAGGCCTCCCCCACGGCACCGCCGACCAGCGCGGGCAGGACGACCCCGAGCAGCGGCGCGGTCTCCTCGGGGAGCGCGACGTGCCCGGCTCGGAACGAACAGGGCACGGGGACGAGGCCGAGCGGGTGCAGGACCGTGTACGCACCGAGGACCAGCAGCCACCCCCGCGGACGGCGGGCACCGAGCACGACCGCCATCACCATCACGAAGGAGCACGACCCGGTGGCGGCCCACACGAGGGGTGCGACCACGCTCGGGACGACGGGGAGTCGCCGGACCAGGTACAGCGACAGCCCGCCCGCGAGGAACGCCAGCAGCTGCCCGGCGTCCGGCGCCTCCCGCGCCGCGAGTGCGTCGTACCAGGTACTCCAGGCCGTCACGACCAGGGGGAACGACAGTGCGGCGGCGCGGAGGACCCGGCGGGTGCGGAGGTCCGGGGCATCGACGAGCCGCTCGATCCACCGATGGGGTCGCGGGAGGGCGCCCGTCGCGACTGCTGCTTGGAATATCACATGTTCAGTATATGCACCGCGGTCGCGATGCAGCGAGCGGACCCCGGTACACTCGGGAACGGCCGTTCCCGTCTGCTCGGAGCGACCGCCGCACGGGATCGGGAGGACGACCGTTGGCGAACGCCGTGGACCAGGAGACGAGCGAGCGCATCCGCGCCACCGCCGACGCGCTCTTCGCCGCCCGTGGGTTCCAGTCGGTCGGCATGGACGACATCCGGACCGGTGCCGGCGTCTCGCTGAAGAAGCTCTACGCCGCGTTCCCGGGCAAGGACCAGCTCATCGCCGCGGTCCTCGCCGGGCGGCACGCCACGTGGGAGCAGGGCATCACCGCGGCCGTCGCGGCTGCGACGGCTCCGCGGGACCGACTCCTCGTGATGTACGACTTCCTCGAGCAGTGGTTCGGCGACGACACGTTCCGCGGGTGCGGCTTCATCAACGCCTTCGGGGAGCTCGGCGGGACCTCCCCCGCGGTGGCGGAGATCGCACGGGCACACAAGGACTCCTTCCAGCGCTACGTCGCCGGGCTGGCCGCCGACGTCGTCGCCGACGCGGAGACCGCCGAGGAGCTCGCCGCGCAGCTCGCGCTGCTCGCCGAGGGGGCGCAGACCACGGCGGCCATCGCGGGCGACACCGCACCGGCGCGGCACGCGCGCCGTGCCGCCGCGACCCTCATCGACGCCGCGACGCGCTGACGGCCCGCGCGGCCCACGGGGCGAGCGCGCGACCAGGTGACGGACGGGAGGCGCGTGGCGGGGCCGCCGCGCTCCTCCCGTCCGTAGTGTGGGGACCATGGCAACCCCGTTCGACGAACCGAGCACCCTCCCCTACGCCCTCCCGCCGTTCGACGACGTCCGGCTCGAGCACTTCCGCCCCGCGTTCGACGCCGGGACGGCCGAGCAGCGCGCCGAGGTCGAGGCGATCGCCGCCTCGGACGAGGCCCCGACCTTCGAGAACACGCTCGTGGCGCTCGAGCGCTCCGGGCAGCTGCTGACGCGCGTCTCCCACGTGTTCTTCACCCTGTCCTCCGCCGACTCGACGCCCGAGCTGCACGACCTCGAGGCCGAGGTCTCCCCGCTGCTCGCCGCGCACCGTGACGCGATCACGCTCGACTCCCGGCTGTACGCGCGCGTCGACGCGGTGCGTTCCGCCCTGGGCGACCGGGCCGACCTGACGGACGAGGACCGCCGTCTCGTCGAGCGGACCCACGCCGAGATGACGCTCGCCGGCGCCGGACTCGACGAAGCCGGCAAGGAGCGCCTGACCGTGATCAACCAGGAGCTCTCGACGCTCACCACGACCTTCGAGCGGAACCTGCTCGAGGACACCAACGACCTCGCCGTGCACGTCACCGACGAACAGGAGCTCGACGGGCTCGACGACGGCGCGAGGTCCGCCGCTGCCGGGGCCGCTCGCGACCGGGGGCTCGACGGGTGGTTGATCACCCTGCCGCTGTACACCGGGCACCCGTGGCTCGCGTCGCTGACCGACCGTGGGCTCCGGGAGCGGATCATGCGGGCCTCACGCTCCCGCGGGCGCCGCGGGAACGAGCACGACAACCGCGACGTGCTGCTGCGGATCGTGCGCCTCCGCGCCGAGCGCGCCGAACTGCTCGGGTTCCCGAACCACGCCGCCGTCGTCACCGCGGACGAGACCGCTCGGACGCCCGAGGCCGTCGACGGCCTGCTGTCGTCGCTCGTGCCGGCCGCCACGGCGAACGCCGACGACGAGCGGGCCGTCCGCTCCCGCACCGTCGGCTTCGACGTCGAGGCGTGGGACTGGGCGTACGCGACCGAGGTCCTGCGCGGCGAGCAGTTCGCCGCGGACAGCTCGGCGCTCCGGCCGTACTTCGAGGCCGACCGGGTCCTGCGCGACGGCGTCTTCCACGCGGCCGGCGCGCTCTACGGGCTGACGTTCACCGAACGTCCGGACCTGCACGGCTACAACGACGAGGTCCGGGTCTTCGAGGTGCGTTCGGACGACGACGCACCGGTCGGGCTCTACCTGCTCGACCTGTACACGCGGGACGGCAAGCGCGGTGGCGCGTGGATGAACCCCGTCGTCGAGCAGTCCGAGCTGCTCGGCACGCTGCCGGTCGTCGTCAACAACCTCAACGTGGCGAAGCCGGCGGCGGGCTCCCCCACGCTCCTCATCCAGGACGAGGTCGAGACGCTCTTCCACGAGTTCGGGCACGCGCTGCACGGACTCATCGCCCGGACGACGTACCCGCGGTTCTCGGGGACGAACGTCGAACGTGACTTCGTCGAGTTCCCGTCGCAGGTGAACGAGATGTGGGTGTCGTGGCCGTCGGTGCTCGCGAACTACGCCAAGCACCACGAGACCGGTGCGCCGCTGCCGCCGGAGCTCGTGCTCGGCCTGAGCGACTCGGCCGGCTTCAACGAGGGCTTCTCGACCACGGAGTACCTCGCCGCGGCGCTCCTCGACCAGGCGTGGCACCGGCTGTCCGCGGCGGCAGCAGCCGAGGTCACCGACGTCGAGGCGTTCGAGCGACAGGCCCTGACGGACGCCGGGGTGGACGTGCACGCCGTGCCGCCGCGGTACTCGTCGACGTACTTCGCGCACACCTTCTCGGGCGGGTACGACGCCGGGTACTACGGGTACATCTGGTCCGAGGTGCTCGACGCCGACACCGTCGAGTGGTTCCGCGAGAACGGCGGGCTGTCCCGGGAGGCCGGGGCGCGGTTCGCGGCGAAGGTGCTCGGCGTCGGCGGGGCGCAGGACCCGCTGGAGGCCTACCGCGCGTTCCGCGGGCGCGACGCCGAGGTCGGCCCGCTGCTGCGTCGCCGCGGGCTGGAGTAGGCGCGCGGCGGGGCCCGGCCGGTCCGGCCGGGCGGCCGGGCGGCCCGGCGGCCGGCCGGTGCCGCAGTCGTTCGCACAACTGCAGGCTCGTCGCGCCACGGGATCACGTGGCGCGACGAGCTCCGGGTTGTGCGGCAGCACCGCGCGCCGTGTTCCGCCGCCCGGACAACGTATCCGCCCGGAGCGCCCCCCACACACACGAACGGCCCGACCCCCGAGGGGACCGGGCCGTTCGCGAACGGCGAGCTACGCGGACTTCTCGACGCGCTTTGCCCGCGGGTGCGGCACGATCGTCGGCGCCGCGTTCTCGAGCACGGACTCGCGCGTGATCACCACGCTTGCGACGTCGTCGTCCGAGGGCACGTCGAACATGACCGGCCCGAGGACCTCCTCGAGGATGGCGCGGAGCCCACGGGCACCGGTCTGCCGCAGCACGGCGAGGTCGGCGATGGCCTCGAGCGCGCCGCGGTCGAACTCGAGCTCGACCCCGTCGATCTGGAACATCCGCTGGTACTGCTTCACCAGCGCGTTCTTGGGCTCGGTCAGGATCTGCATGAGCGCCGACTGGTCGAGCTGCGACACCGTGGTGACGACGGGGAGACGCCCGATGAACTCGGGGATCAGACCGAACTTGTGCAGGTCCTCCGGCAGGACGTCCGCGAAGAGGTCCTGCTGGTCGAGCGGGCTGTGGAGCGGCGCCCCGAACCCGATGCCGCGCTTGCCGACGCGCGAGGACACGATGTCCTCGAGTCCCGCGAACGCCCCCGCGACGATGAACAGCACGTTCGTCGTGTCGATCTGGATGAACTCCTGGTGCGGGTGCTTCCGTCCACCCTGCGGCGGGACCGAGGCCGTCGTCCCCTCGAGGATCTTGAGCAGCGCCTGCTGCACGCCCTCGCCCGAGACGTCGCGCGTGATCGAGGGGTTCTCGGCCTTCCGCGCGATCTTGTCGACCTCGTCGATGTAGATGATGCCGGTCTCGGCCCGCTTGACGTCGTAGTCCGCGGCCTGGATCAGCTTGAGGAGGATGTTCTCGACGTCCTCGCCCACGTAGCCGGCCTCGGTCAGGGCAGTCGCGTCGGCGACCGCGAACGGCACGTTCAGACGCTTCGCGAGCGTCTGGGCCAGGTAGGTCTTGCCGCAGCCGGTCGGGCCGATGAGCAGGATGTTCGACTTGGCGATCTCGACGTCGTCGCGGTCCTCCGCGGCGGTGATCTGCCCCTGCGCGCGGATGCGCTTGTAGTGGTTGTAGACGGCCACGGCGAGGGCACGCTTCGCGGGGTCCTGCCCGATGACGTACTCCTGCAGGAAGTCGAAGATCTCGCGGGGCTTCGGCAGGTCGAAGTCGCCGCCCGTGGTGTCCTCGCCGGCCTCGGCCAGGCGCTCCTCGATGATCTCGTTGCACAGCTCGACGCACTCGTCGCAGATGTACACCCCCGGTCCGGCGATGAGCTGCTGGACCTGCTTCTGGCTCTTGCCGCAGAAGGAGCACTTCAGCAGGTCAGCGCTCTCCCCGATGCGTGCCATGTCGGTGCCCTCCTTGGATGACCGGTGCGGATGACCGGTGCGGTCGACCGATGCAGGCTGGTGACCCGCCCGATGGATCGACTCTAACCGCATCCGGTGACACCGACCGCGACGCCGTCCGGCCTGTCCCGGCACGTTCGCCCAGGGCGTGCACACCTGGTACGGTGACTCCGGTTCCTCTACAAGTTGTAGAGGTCGGAAGGACCCCATGACGAAGCGACTCGCCCTCCTCGGTACCGGCACCCTCGGCGTCACCGCCGCGATCGTCCTCGGCACTGCCGCTGCGGCCAGCGCCCACGTCGAGGCCGACGCGACCTCCACCGCGGCGAACTCGTACACCACGGCCACGTTCTCGGTGCCGCACGGATGCGACGGCTCCCCCACCACGAAGCTCGTCTTCCAGGTGCCCGAGTCCGTCATCGAGGTCACGCCGACGGTCAACCCGAACTGGACCATCACGAAGGCCACCGAGCCGTACACCGCTCCGTCGAGCGGCACCGCGAGCGACGAGGAGACCGAGGCCGGCGCCGAGCGCGTCACGAGTGTCACCTACACCGCGAAGACCCCGCTCCCCGCCGACGAGCGCGACACCTTCGCCCTGTCGTTCTCCCTGCCGGACGGCAAGCCCGGCGACCGGGTGTCCTTCCCCGTGGTGCAGACCTGCGAGCGCGGCTCGGTCGACTGGGACCAGGCGCAGGAGTCCGGGAAGGCCGAGCCGGAGCACCCCGCGCCCTCGATCGTGCTGACCGCCGCCACCACCCAGGGCGACGACGACGACGCCACCACCGCCACCGCGAGCGACACCGGCACGACCGCGGCGCAGCCCGACCTCGTCGGTCGCTTCCTCGGGCTCGGCGGCCTGGTCGTCGGCGCCGTCGGACTGGTCGTCGCGGTCGCGGCGACGCGTCGCCGGGACGCATCGAAGTGACCCTCGGATCGCGTCCGACGCGCGGCAGCCGGTCCGGGACGGTCCGACGTCCGGCCTGGAGGCCCGTGGCCGCGACCGCCGCAGCCCTCGCCGTCGCGGGCGGCGCGGTCCTCGGCCTGGCCGCCCCCGCCAGCGCGCACAACTACCTCGTGTCCTCGACGCCCGAGGTGGGCGGGACGCTCACCGAGCTCCCGGACCGCTTCGACATCACGACGAACGACCGGTTGCTGGCCATCGGCGGCTCGGACTCCGGCTTCGCCTTCCGCGTGATCGGTCCCGACGGGAGGTACCACGAGGACGGCTGCGTCTCCGTGGACGGCCCGTCGATGACCACGAAGGCCGCCCTCGGGAGCTCCGGCAGGTACGAGGTCGAGTGGCAGATCGTCTCCGCCGACGGCCACACCGTCTCCGACCGCTACGACTTCACGTGGAAGGCGCCGGCCGGCTTCTCGCCCGACCGCGGCTCCGCGACGCCGGCGACGTGCGCGACCGGTGACGGGTCGAGCCCCGCCCCGGGCTCGACGAACGGCAGCGAGGCCGCCGGCGACGACTCGAGTGCGACGGACGCGCTCTTCATCGGTGCCGGCGGGATCGTCCTGGCCGGCGTCGTCGTCGCGGTCCTGCTCCTGCTCCGGCGCCGACCGGCACCCGCGGCTGACGACCACGACGAGGACTGACCGGGGCCGGACGGCGGGCCGTCATGCAGTCCCGGGGTCGTCACCCGGCCCGTACTGCGTCACCACGAGGGTCTGTCGTCGTTCCTCGAGGTCCGAGTCGAGCTCGATCGTCCACTCCCCCCGGTGGTCGACGTGCCCTTCGCCGAGCACGTCGTCGGTGTCCTTCCGGCGGACGACGACCGCGCTCCCCGGCTCCCCGTGCCCCGTCAGGACCGGGCGGAGATCGGTGTCGGCACCGTCCTCGGGCGACGCGATGCTCACGGCGGTGAAGACGCCGTCATCGCGCACGAGCCCGCCGTCGACGATCCGGAACCGCTGGACGAGGTCGGTCGAAGCGGGCATCCGCTCGCTGTCCCGCCAGGGGAACACCCCGTCGTGCTGCTGGTGCCGGATGACCAGGATCTGCCCCTCCTGCCAGTGCGCGTCGAACCGGTCGGCGAGCGGGTACGCGGTCTCGTCACCCTTGATCGACCAGTCGCCGAGCGACCGTTCGTCGTCGGCCGACCGCAGTTCGATGCCGATGTACTCGCGCCCGGCCCACGAGGAGTGGGCCTGGTAGGTCGTGCGGGGCACGAGCCGGAGCTCGTGGTCCTCGGGCAGGATGGCGAGCCGCGCGACCGGGCGGTCCTTCTGCCCGAGGAGGTCGACCAGGTTCCCGGCCCGGGCACGGATCGTCCCGTCGATCACCTCCCGAGGTCCGCGGGGGTCCACGAGCTCCACGGTGATGCTCCCGTACCCCTGGTCGACCGCCGACACCGTCGTGGCACCGACGGACACGGGGGCGCCGTCGCTGCTGCCGATGCCCTCGACCGGGACGTCCGGGAAGTGCCGCTGCCCGACGACGACCTCGGGGGCACCGACGATCGCGCCGACCGGGGTACCCACCTCGGGCAGGATGTGCTCCGGACGGTCCGTCGACGTGTCCACGTTCTCCCAGATCGCCCGCTGGAGTGCGGGACGCTGCGCAAGGTCGGCCGCGGCCTGCTCGCCGATCGGGATGCCCCACTGCTCGAAGAACGGTCGGAGATCGCGATCGGCGAGCCGCCCGGCCACCGTGGCGAAGGAGTCGACCGTCGCCTGGCTCGTGCCGAGGTCGAGCTCCCCGAGTGCGTTCGCAACGCGGAGTTCCTGGTTCAACCGGGGGTAGAAGTGGTCGCCGAAGGCCCGCCGCAGCTGGTCGTACATGAGCAGCCGCACGAACAGGTCCTCGCCAGCGTACGTCCGCTCCCACACCGGCTGCGCGAAGAACGCCTCGACGAGGTCACGCTTGGTGTCGAGACGGTTCCCGGCCCCGAGCGCGTGCTGCACCGCGAGCGCGGAGATGTTGACCGAGACCTCACCCTGCCCGTCCCACGTGGACGCCGGCATCTGGTACGTGTGGCCCACCTCGTGCCAGAACCCCCAGAGGTCGGACACCGGCAGTCGGAAGAGGTCTGCTGCGGCATCGGTGTCGACCTGGAACGTGACGTGCTCCTGCGTCGCGCTCGCGTACCCGACTCCCGTGTCCGGAGAGGCGATGTAGATGCGGTGCGGTGCCTTCCGAGCGGTCCCGACCAGGTCGTCGTGCAGGTTGTACGTGCGGTTGGTGAGGGACACGACGTCGTCCCACGTCTGGAGCCGTGCCGTCATGTCCGCCGGGAACGCGCTCGCGCTGCGACGCTGGAAGTCGCCGAAGACCCGCCCGCCCACGAGTTCGACCACCGGGGCGTCCGGCAACGTCCGGAGCTGCTCACGGAACTCGGCGTCCGAGGTCTGGCCGAGGACGAAGGTGGGAACCACGCGCCCGCCGTGGACCCGGAGCACCGCGCTGCCCGTCGGGGCGGTGCTCACCAGGAAGAGCATGCCGTCCCGGTCGGCGGTCCACGAAGTCGACGTCCCGCTCGGCGTGGGCACGAGTGCCGAGAGCGAGGTTGCCGCGACGCCCTCGTACCCGCCGTAGAGCCCCACCCGGATGCCGGTCGTGGGCGCCCCGGCGGGGACGTCGACGGTGACTCGCTCGCCGGCGCGCACGAAGCGACCGGTCGGCTGGAGGTCGCTGTGCTGCATCCGTCGTTCCTCGCGGGCCTGCTCAGCCGCGGCACTGCCGAGGCCGTGGACGCGGACCGCGGTGGACTCGAGGTCCTCGGAAGGCTCGATCGACGCCGGTCGCGGACCGCTGTCGACGACGGTGAAGCGGCCGTGTGCGAGCACGGCCCCGCTGTTCCCCAGCACGCGGACGTCGCCCTCACGGCGCTCGCCGTCCTGGCGCTCGACCGTCCGCACCGTGAACCACGGGTGTCGCGAGGGGTCGGACCACGACACGCCCTCGCCGCGCCAGACCACGGACCGGCTGTCCGGTGCGACATCGGCACCGGTGTCCGACCCGTCGAAGCCGGCACCGGTGACCTCGGAACCCACCGGCACCTCCACCCGGAGGTCACCCTGGACGTCCGCACCGACGCGCACCGGCACACGCTCGGACTCGGTTCCGGACGCGAGCGGCGGCACCACGACGCCGATGGAGCCGGTGAGGTCGACCGGGACCGTTCCTTCCGCGAGGACGCGACTGCCGCCGTGCTCCGTGATCCGCGCGGTCCCCGTGACGGCCTCCGACGGCGCGTCGTCGTCGGCGCGGAGTCGGATCTTCGCCGCTCGCCACCCGGACGACCAGGTGTTGTTGCCGGGCCACGTCGCAGAGGACCCGTCCTCGGCGATCCGCCCCGCGAGCGGACGGACGTCCGCATCGGCGGCGGTGATGCTCGTCCCGGGCGGCGCCGTCACGGTGAGCACACCAGCGACCGTCCGCTCCGGGACGACGGCGATCCACCCGGACTCGGTGCCCACACCCAGCGGCGTGCGCTCGACCGGGATGGCCACGTCCGGCGCGGTCACGTCCACCGGCAGGGTTCCGGTCGCCACCACGGCACCGCCCTCGGGGTCCACGACGCGGACCGACCCGGAGGTCCGACCGGGCGGGGTCTCCGGGCTGACACGGAGCCGGACCTTCGGCACGCGCCACCCCTCCGACCACGAGTTCCTGCCCACCCAGGTCGCCGAGCTCCCGTCCGACGCGATCGAGCCCTCCAGGGGCCGGACGTCAGCGTCCGCCCAGACGATCGTCGTCCCGGGCGGTGCCGTCACGCGGAGCTCGCCGAGCACGAGCGACGACGGCACCAGGCGGATCCAGTCCGACACGGCCCCGGGTCCGACCCGGGCGGGGTCCACGGTGACGTCCACGACGTCCGTCGATCGCTGCTCGGACGACCCGACCGCTGCAGCACCGTCGCCAGCGGCGAGGACGCCGGTGGAACCCAGCAGGGTGACGAGCAGCCCGGCAGCCGCGATCCGCACGACGCGCCGGTGGCGGGACCAGGAGGAGAACATCAGCATACGGAATACCGTATCGTGCATCGGCAACGACGAAGGCCCCGGACCAGCGGGTCCGGGGCCTTCGATCGTGCGGTGCGGTGCTACTTGACGAGCGCCGGCAGGTTCTTGCGGCTCGTGAGGACCTGGTCGATCAGGCCGTACTCCAGAGCCTCTTCGGCGGACATGATCTTGTCGCGCTCGATGTCGTTGTTGACCTGCTCCGGCGTCTTGTTGGAGTGCTTCGACAGCGTCTCCTCGAGCCAGGTGCGCATGCGGAGGATCTCCGCCGCCTGGATCTCGATGTCGGACGCCTGGCCGCCGCCCTGCTGCACGGCGGGCTGGTGGATGAGCACGCGGGCGTTCGGCAGGGCGAGACGCTTGCCGGGGGTACCGGCAGCGAGGAGCACCGACGCGGCCGAGGCCGCCTGGCCGAGGCAGACCGTCTGGATCTGCGGGCGGATGTACTGCATCGTGTCGTAGATCGCCGTCATCGCGGTGAACGAGCCACCGGGCGAGTTGATGTACATGACGATGTCGCGGTCCGGGTCCATCGACTCGAGCACGAGCAGCTGGGCCATGACGTCGTCGGCGGACGCGTCGTCCACCTGCACGCCGAGGAACACGATGCGGTCCTCGAAGAGCTTCGCGTACGGGTCCTGCCGCTTGAAGCCGTAGGCCGTGCGCTCCTCGAAGCTGGGGAGGATGTAGCGATCGGACGGAGCCGGGACGTTCTGCGCGCCACCGAGCATGGGGAGGTGCATTCTCGTTTCCTTCTCTTCGGTGGTGGTCAGTTGGACTCGGGCTCGGCCGCCGACGTCGGCGTCTCGCCGTCGCCCACGGTTCCGCCGCCGCCGATGACCTCGATCGACGAGGCACGGAGGTGGTCGACGAAGCCGTACTCGAGGGCCTCCTGCGCCGTGAACCAGTTGTCGCGGTCGTTGTCCTTGAGGACCTGCTCGATCGACTTGCCGGTCTGCTCGGCCGTGAGCTCCGCCATCCGCTGCTTCATGTCGAGGATGACCTTGGCCTGCGTCTGGATGTCGGCAGCGGTACCGCCGAAGCCACCGGACGGCTGGTGCAGGAGCACGCGCGCGTTCGGGGTGATGTAGCGCTTGCCCGGGGTGCCCGACGAGAGCAGGAACTGCCCCATCGAGGCCGCGAGGCCGATGCCCACGGTGACGATGTCGTTCGGCACGAACTGCATCGTGTCGTAGATCGCCATGCCCGCGGTGATCGAACCACCGGGCGAGTTGATGTAGAGGTAGATGTCCTTCTCGGGGTCCTCGGCGGCGAGCATCAGCAGCTTCGCTGCGATCTCGTTCGAGTTGTCGTCGCGGACCTCAGAGCCGAGCCACACGATCCGGTCTCTCAGAAGGCGGTCAAAAACACTGGGGTTCAGTGTCGCTTCGGCCATGGAAAAGCTCCCGTTCAGTTGTCGCTTGATGTCGAACTTATCGGGTGCAACGCACCACTTCGCGCCTGTTCGCTCTGGGCGGTCGGATGGTGCCGGGACGACGGACGGGAGGCACGGTGCCAGCTGGCACCGTGCCTCCCGTCCGTCAGCGCGTCGCGTTACTTCGCGTCGGCCTCGGTGGTCTCGTCAGCCGACTCGTCGGCGTCCGACTCCTGCGCCACACCGGCGGTGAAGGCGGAGAGGTCGACGGCGTCGCCGTTGGTGTCCTTGACGGTCACCTTGGCGAGGACGGTCGCGACCGCCTTCGAGCGGGCGACCTCGCCGACCATGCCGGGGATCTGGCCGTTCTGGTCGATGACCTTGATGAACTCGGCCGGCTCCATGCCGTACTGCGCCGCAGCCTGGATGAGGTACTGCGTGAGTTCCTCCTGGGAGACCTGGATCTCCTCCTTCTCGGCGATGGCGTCGAGGAGGATCTGCGAGCGGAAGGCCTTCTCGCTGGACTCGGAGACCTCCTTGCGGTGCTCCTCGTCCTCGAGACGGTTCTCCTGCTCGAGGTGACGGTGCACCTCGTCCTCGATGAGCTGCTCCGAGATCGGGATGTTCACGTCCTCGATGAGCTTCTCGACGAGCTTGTCGCGAGCCGCGGCGCCCTGACCGAAGGTCTTGGACTTCGCGATCTGCTCCTTCAGGTCCGCCTTGAGCTCGTCGATGGTGTCGAACTGGCTGGCGATCTGGGCGAACTCGTCGTCGGCCTCGGGGAGCTCGCGCTCCTTGACGGCGGTGACGGTCACGGCGATCTGCGCGGTCTCGCCCTCGCGGTCGCCACCGACCAGCGTGGACTCGAACGTGGTCGACTCACCGGCGGTCAGCGACTCGAGCGCCTCGTCGATGCCCTCGAGCAGGTCGCCCGAGCCGATCTCGTAGGAGACGCCGGTGGCCGAGTCGACCTCGTCGTCGCCGATGGTGGCGGTCAGGTCGATCTGGGCGAAGTCGCCGGTCTTCGCCGGACGGTCGACCGTGACGAGCGTGCCGAAGCGGGTGCGCAGGTTCTGCAGCTCCTCCTCGATCTCGTCGTCGGAGACGTCGACGGCGTCGACCGTGAGCTCGTACTCGCCGTAGTTCGGCAGGTCGAACTCCGGACGGACGTCCACCTCGAAGGTGAGGACGAGGTCGCCGGAGAAGTCCTTCACGTTCGGGAGCTCGGCGACGTCGGCCTCGGCGCGACCGAGGATGCGCAGCTCCTGCTCCTCCACCGCCTGGCGGTAGAAGGTGTCGATGGCGTCACCGACGGCGTGGTTCAGGACCTCGCCGCGGCCGACGCGCTGGTCGACGATCGCCGGCGGGACCTTCCCCTTGCGGAAGCCGGGGATGTTGATCTGCTCGGCGATGTGCTTGTAGGCGTGGTCGATGCTCGGCTTGAGATCGTCCGGCGTCACGTTCACGGTGAGCTTGACGCGGGTGTCGCTCACCTTGTCGACGGTGCTGGTGGCCAAGGGATGTACTCCTGTTGGTTGACGTTCGAGTGGACCTGGTCGGGGCGACAGGATTTGAACCTGCGACCTCCCGCTCCCAAAGCGGGCGCTCTACCAAGCTGAGCTACGCCCCGTGACTGGGCCAGGGTGGTCGCGCACACCCGAGGGCACGCACGACCGCGACGAGTCTAGCGGTCCGCCGGTGCCTGGTTCCCGGGAGGCGTGCCGGGGTCGGGCGCGTCGGCCTCCGCGCGCCGGCGCAGGCCCTGCCGCCAGCGCACCCCGACGACGACCTGGACACCGAGCGCGGCGACCATGAGCGCGACGCCGAGCACGATCCGCCAGACGTGCAGCAGGGCGTGCAGCGGCTGCGCCTGGGGGTCACCGAAGGCCTCGGGCCGCAGGGAGAACACCACGGCGGCGAGGGCCAGCAGCACGAAGGAGACGACGCGGGAGCGCTTGATGCGGCGTGTGTCCGACCCGTCCGGCTGCGGGAGCACGTTCGATGGCATGGGGGTGGTCGTTCGTCCGCTACGATGGTGGCGCTGCGGACCTGGTGCCGCAGTGCGGGGATGTAGCTCAATGGTAGAGCCCCAGTCTTCCAAACTGGCCACGCGGGTTCGATTCCCGTCATCCCCTCCGTGTCCTCCAGCGCTGCGCGAGGGTCGTCGGCTGCTCGTCCCGGTCCCGTCCTCGTGACGCCCGCCCGCGTCCTGGCTGTCTCGCGCCCTGGCCGTCTCGCGCCCTGGCGTCCGGAAGCCCGAGTGGTCTCCGAGAGCGGCAGTCCTCCCGGAGAGTCCGGCGTCAGGGAGCGCTGAACGTCAGGATCAGGTGGGCCGTGTCGCCGACCTCGACCCCCGCCCGCCGCCGCTCCGCGGTGCGCAGGGGCACGAGGTAGCCGCCGTCCTTCGGGAACAACGAGGTGGTCCAGCGCACGCTGCCGATGGTCACCCCGGCGGGCACGACGCCCCAGCCGTAGGTCAGCTCGGACGCCAGCTCGTGCACGAGGTCGACCACGTCGGGCGGGACGACCGCGAAGACGAACGGGGCGGGCCCCCGCCACTCGATGACGTCGCCGTCGAACTCGATGTCCACGCGGGGATCGTACGGCTCAGGCGGTCGTCTTCGTCAGCCCGTGCTCCGTCTTCTCCCAGTAGTGCGGTCGGGTGACGAGCTGCCAGAGCCCCTTGTACGCGGCGATCGAGTGCAGGACCCAGTAGAGCGGGTTGAGCAGTGCCCAGCCCATCAGGTCGAAGCGCCCCCGCTTGTACGGCCCCATCATCGTCAGGTAGATCATCGTGGCGTTGCCGAGCAGGAAGTCGAGCACGCACAGCCAGAGGACGGGCGCGGGGAACATCGGTGCCGTCCAGTCCGCCGGCAGCACGAGGGTCGCGATCGTGACGACGATGCCGGGGAGCATGCCGAGGAACGTCAGCGGGGTGCCGGCGATGAGCAGGGCGAAGGCGGCGGCACGACGGAGGCCGATCTCGGCGACGAGCGCCCGCGGGCGCCGGGCATGCACGAGCGCGGTCTGCATGTACCCCTTGATCCAGCGTGACCGCTGTCGGACGAAGTTCGGGATCGAGGTGTTCGCCTCCTCCATCGTCGTGGAGTTGACGACGGCGACGCGGTACCCGACGGCCGACGCCCGGATGCCGAGGTCGGCGTCCTCGGTCACGTTGTACGGGTCCCACCCACCGAGCTCGCGGAGCAGGTCGGTGCGGAAGTGGTTCGAGGTGCCGCCGAGCGGGATCGGCAGTGCCCGGGCGTCGAGCCCGGCGAGCATGTAGTCGAACCAGTACGAGTACTCGAGCGTGAACATGCGGGTGAGCGCGTTCTCGTCGGCGTTGAAGTAGCTCAGCGCCGCCTGCACGCACACGGTGTCCTCACCGGACCGGTCGAAGGTCAGGAAGACCTTCTTGAGCTGGTCCGGGTCGGGACGGTCCTCGGCGTCGTAGATGACGACGTACTCCCCCTGTGCGATGGCCAGGCCGACGTTGCAGGCGCGGGGCTTGGTCTGCGGCGACCCCGGCGGCACGATGACGATGCGCATCCACTCGGGCGGCTCGGCGTCGAGCACGGCCTCGCGCGTCTCGTGGTCCTCGGCCTCGACGAGCACGAGGACCTCGAGCCGGTCCTTCGGCCAGTCGAGCACCTCGAGGTTGCGGACGAGGTCGTGCACGATGTTCGCCTCGCGGAACACCGGGACGAGCACGGTGTAGGTCGGCAGGGCGTCGTCGTCGAGGGCCGCGACGTCGTCGGCGGAGACCTGCTCGACGAGGTCGAAGCGCGCGCCGACCATCGACACCCAGAACTTGAAGAGGATGCCGGCGAAGAACCCGAGCGAGAGCACCGCGGTCGCGACGGCGACGGTACTGCCCGGCGCGACGACGAGGCACACCGCGAAGACGAGCAGTGCGACCGCCCCGCCGACCTGCTGCCCGCGCGACAGGACGGTCTTCGCGGAGAGCGCCGGGTTCGTGCGGGCGAGCCCGTGCGCGGCGAGGTCGGCGACCTCCTCCTCGAGTTCGTAGGCGATGCGCTGCCGGACGTCGGCCTCGGACGCGCTGCGCAGCACGACGGGCTCACCGAACTCCTCGGTGAGCGCCACCCGGAGGACGTCCGGGTCGGACCGTCCGCTCGTGAGGACGAGCACGCCCTCCCGGATGCGGGCCGACGCGACCCAGCCCTCCTCGACGTGACGCTGGACCGAGCACCGGTGCGGCGGCCGCCAGTCGGTCTCGGTACCCCGGTGTCGGGCGGTCCGGACGAGCGGGCCGGGATCGGCGGTGTGCGACTCGACCGCGGTCATCCGAGCACCACCGCGACGAGCGCGTGCATCCACTCGACGACGACCTCGCGCTGGAACGCGGCTGCCCAGGCGAGCGGCACCTGCAGGACGGCGAGCACGACGACGAGGGTGCTCGTGACCCGACCCTGCACGGGGGGCAGGATCGCGATCGCGACGCTGAGCATCGTGACGAAGACGTTGCCGGCCGCGGCGACGGGGACCAGGCCGATCGCGTACCCGCCGATGATGCCCCCGAACAGCGCGACGACGAGGGCGACCGCTCCCGGACGACCGACGAGGAGCGCGAGCGTCGCGCCCGCGACGACCATCGCGACGAGGAGCAGGCCGTCGGCCGTGGCGAACAGGTGCTGCAGCCCCGCGAGTCGCTGCCCGGACACGTCGATCGTCCCGCGGAGCGCCGCGAACGGGTCGTGGAGCACCATGGTGTCGAGCACCGCGGTGGAGAGCGCCACCGCGACGCTGGGGAACACGAGGACCAGGACGTTCGCGCGTCGGATCCCGCGCTGCTCGTGGCGTGCCAGGTCGAGCACCGGCGCGGCGAGCGCGGCGATGGCGAGGTAGACGAACCCCATCGGGTCGACCAACGTGGAGAGCATCAGTGCGAGGCCGGCGCGGAAGCCCGCCTGGGTGTCGCCCCACGCGAAGAAGCGGACCATGTCGACGACCGCCAGCGCGAAGAGCGCGATCCCGAGGAACGCCTGCAGGTCGTTCAACGCGACGAACGCGTACAGCGGGTTCGCGCCGAGGGCGATCGTGAAGGCGACGACCTCCCGCATCCGCAGACCTCGACGGCGCATGTCCTGCGCGAGGAGCTGGAGCAGGACACCGGCGACGACCCCGCCGAGCACCGCGGCACCCTGGGCGCCGAAGGGCATGAACCGGAGCAGCACCCCCGACAACAGCGGGTAGAGCTGACCGATGGCCTGGACGACGCCGCCGTCGAGCGCGGTCGTCGCGCGGTCGAGCGTCGCCTGGTTGCCGGTCAGCCCGAGGAGCGTCGTCGGCGTGGTCTGCGCGGCGATCAGTGCGAGGACGACGTACGGCACGGCGAACGCGGCGCGGAGCAGCCACCGCACCGCGCGTGGCGGGAGCGGGCGCAGGACCGAGTCGGCGGGCGCGGCCTCGACGGAGGCCGGGAGGGACGACGAGAGCGTGATGGTCATGCCGCTCCTTCCGGCGGAGCACACAGAGGCGTCCCGCACCATCCATTCCACGCTGCGTTGCAGGGATACGACAGCCCACGTACGGGGTACACCCGTGTCCTCCGCGCGACCGACACGGCGGGACGGACGCGCCCCGCGCCTCCCGGCCGGAACCAGGAGCCACGGGGCGCGAGCCGCCGTACAGAACGGACGTCAGTGGTACGTCGCGGCCTGCCCGTAGAGCACCTGCGTCAGCGACGACACGTACGGCGAGACGTCCCCGTCCGGCAGGTTGTACGTCATGAAGACGCCGTACCCGTCGGCCTGCGACCGCTCCGCGAGCGACACCGCCGTCGACTCCGGGGTGTTCTGGACGTCGACCGCCGCCGCGGAGAGCCGGTCCTTCCCGAGCCCCGGGATCGACGGCGCCGAGTACGTGCCGTAGTAGGGGTTCCAGGCGTAGTCGAGCTGCGAGCCGATCGTGCTGCTCGACGACGACAGGGCGTCCGACGCCGGGCCGATGTCGTAGAACGAGATGAGCTTGCCGGGCATGTCCGCGCGCAGGGCGCTGACGAGCCAGCCGATCGACTGCTGGTTCGGTTGCGGGGTGCCGTTCGTGCCGTAGTCGGAGTACTCGTCGTCGAGGTCGACCCCGTCGAGGCCGTACTCCGCGACGGTCGCGGAGACCTGCGCGGCGAAGTCCGCGGCCGCCTGCTGCGTCGGGAAGTTCGCGATGCCGGTGCCCTGGTGGTTGCCGAGGACCGACAGCGACACCTTGATGCCCTTCGCCTGCAGCGGGCGGATCTGCGTGGCGGCGTCGTCGAGGGTGCGCTGCACGTTCTCGTTGGCGTACAGCACGGCGTCGCCGTCCGCGTCCCGGTTGATGTTCGCCGCGAAGATGATCGCGACGTCGAACGCGTTCGCGCCGTTCGCGAGCTGGTAACGGCCGACGTTCGCGAGCTGGTCGTTGTTGACCTCGACGTACGCGATGCTCGTCGGGCCGTCCTTCGTGGGGACGGCGTGCGGCTGCCGCCCGTGGCCGACGCCGTGCCCGACGCGGTGGTGCGCGCCGACCCCGTGGGAGAGGCCGGTCGGGGAAGGTGCCGCCGACGCTGCGGCCGGCACCATCGGTGCTGCGAGCATCGCGGCGAGCGCCGCCACGATGCCGATCTTCACGGACTGCTTCATGTCACTCCTCATCGAGCGATGGACCGGTCGACCGGTGTCGACCGGGGACCGCCGTCGGGGGACCCGAACCCCCGGCGGCGGGGTCTCAGGCGCGCGGGTAGCGGAAGGTCCGCACCTCGTACGCGTCGACCGGGAAGGCCGCGACACCGTCGGTGACCGCGGCGACGCCCGGCAGGGAGTCGTCGACCTCCTCGAGCAGCGTCACCTCGACCGGGTCACCGAAGACGCCGGGCTCGGCCACGGCGATCCCGCCGGTCCCCCGTCGGCCGCTCGGCTCGTACACGCGGACGACCAGGTCGCCCGACCGGTCGTCGGCGAGCTTCACGCTCGACAGCACGACGTCACCGGACACCTGCACGAGCGGGTCGAAGCCGTGTGCGCCGGTCACCGTCCGCGCGCTCGCGTTCATCACGACGCCGGCAGCGGTCGCGCCGAGCTGGTCGGTCCCGACGACGACCCCGTACCGGTGCGTCTGCAGCCCCTGGTCGGTCTCCGGGTCGGGGAACCGCGGGGCCCGCAGCAGCGACAGCCGCACGGTCGTGGTGACGTGTCCGTCCTCGGCGTCCCGCGTGGTGTCGAACCCGTGGATCGAGGAGTTCACGAGGGCGACGCCGAAGCCGGGCTCCTCGACGAGCACGTAGCGGTGCATCGAGGTCTCGAACTTCGCGGCCTCCCACGAGGTGTTCGTGTGCGTCACCCGCTTCTGCGCGCCGAACTGCGTCTCGGCGATGGTGTGCTCGGCGCGGACGTCGAGCGGGAACGCCACCTTGAGGAACTTCTCGGTCTCGTGCCAGTCGGTGGCCTGGTCGAACTCGAGCGTGCGGGAGTCGGGCGCGAGCACGATCTCCTGCGTGACCGTGGAGTCCCCGAACGAGCGCGACACGACGACGCGTGCGGCCCCGGCGTCGTCCACCGACGCCTCCAGCGAGTCGACGGCGACCAGGTCCTCGACGCGGTTCCGGTAGTACCGGTCGACGTCCCACGCGTCCCACATGTTCGGGAAGTCCTGGTGCAGCTGCAGCAGGTTCGCGGCCCGGCCGGGGGCGATCGCGTCGCGCCCGGTGGTCAGGTCGACGGCGCTCGTCACGAGCCCCTCGGCGGTGACGACGACCCGGACCAGGTCGTTGGCGAGCACGAAGCCGCCGTCCTGCTCCTCCAGGGACACCGCGGTCGCCTCCGGCACGTCGGTCGCCGGGACCGCACCCTGCGCGGGAGCACCGGCCTGGAGGAACGGGGCCGGGTTGACGACGACGGTCTCCGTCCCCGGACCGGCGAGTGCCGACAGCGCGTCCTCGATGATCGCGGTCAGCGCTGCGGCCGTCTCGGCGTACTTTGCGACGGCCTCGCGGTGCACCCAGGCGATCGAGGTGCCGGGCAGGATGTCGTGGAACTGCTGCAGGAGGACCTGCTGCCAGAGCGCGTCGAGCTCGTCGTACGGGTACACGAACCCGGTGCGGGCCGCGGCGGTCGTCGCCCACAGCTCGGCCTCGATGAGCAGCTGCTCACACCGACGGTTGCCCTGCTTCGTCTGGTGCTGGCTCGTCAGGGTCGCGCGGTGGAGCTCGAGGTAGAGCTCGCCGACCCACACGGGCGGGTGCTCGAGCTCGGACCGCGCCCGGTCGAAGAACGCGTCGGGGTGCTCCCACCGGACCTTCGCGCTCCCCTCGAGGTCGGCCAGCCGCGCGGCGGTGCCGGTCATCTCGCGGGTCGTGCCACCACCGCCGTCGCCCCAGCCGACCGGCGCGATCGACCCGGTGGCGAGCCGGTTCTCGCGGAACTGCCGCGAGGCCTTCGCCACCTCCTCCCCGCTCAGCCGCGAGTTGTAGGTGTCCATCGACGGGAAGTGCGAGAACACCCGCGAGCCGTCGATGCCCTCCCACAGGAACGTGTGGTGCGGGAACTTGTTGACCTGGTTCCACGAGATCTTCTGCGTGAAGAACCACTCGAAGCCCGCGCGGCGCATGAGCTGCGGCAGGGCCGGCGAGTACCCGAAGCTGTCCGGCAGCCAGACGCCCTTCGGTCGGATGCCGAACTCCCGCTCGAAGAACCGCTGTCCCTGCGAGAACTGCCGGACGATGCTCTCACCCGTCGGCATCACGGTGTCGGACTCGACCCACATGCCGCCGAGGGGCAGGAACCGGCCGGCGGCGACGGCGTCCTGCACCTTCGCGTAGACCTCGGGGCGGTGCTCCTTGATCCAGGCGTACTGCTGCGCGCTCGACATGCCGTAGAGGAAGTCGTCGGTCTGGTCGATCAGCTCGGTCATCGTCGAGGTGGTGCGGGCCACCTTGCGGATCGTCTCGCGGACGGGCCAGAGCCACGCGGAGTCGATGTGCGCGTGCCCGATCGCCGAGATCGTGTGCGCCGAGGCCTCGGCGGGCGCGGCGAGCACGTCGACGAGTGCCGCCCGGGCGTCCGGGGCGGTCGCCGCGATGCGCTGCAGGTCGAGCCGGTCGAGGGCGTCGTCGAGCGCCTGCAGGATCCGCATCCGCCGCGGAGCGTCGGGCAGCTGCGCCTGGAGTTCGAGGAGCACCTCGAGGTCGAGGGACAGCTCGTGCACCTCGGACGCGAACACGGCGAGGTCCATCCGGCGGCTCGTGTACAGGCGCTTCGACGACGACGTCTGCACGTCGCCCTCCTGCGTCGGCAGGAAGGGGTGGTAGTCGAGCAGGACGGGGTTGGACGCCGCCTCGACGAGCAGCTCGACGGACTCGCCGCCCTCGGCGCGCTCGGTGACGAGCACCCACTGGTTCCGCGGGTTGATCGACTTCACGGGCGTGCCGTCGGCCCGGTACACGAGCCCCTCGCACTGGAACCCGGGCATGTTCTTGTCGAAGCCGAGGTCGATCACCGCCTCCACCCGCTGTCCGGCGTACTCGGCGGGCACGGTGCCGGTCAGCCGGAACCAGGTCGTGCCCCAGGCCGCTCCCCACGGCGTCCCGACCTCGTACGGCTCGAAGGCGAGCTCCAGACCGGAGGCGGGGGCGATCGGCTCCCCGGGCAGTTCGTGCCAGGCGGTGTCGAGCGGGGTCGAGACGGCGTGCACCGCGGGCAGGATCCGCTCGTCGAGGACCCGTCGGGCGCGTCCGGTGGTCAGGGGGATGTCGTCGTGCATGGGGTCCTTCCAGGGAGGAACGGGAGCAGCGGATGGTCGTCGGGGCGTCAGGGCGTCGGGTCGTCAGGGCAAGGCGGCGGGGTGCGCGACCACGAGCGGTGCGCCGGTCGTGTCGTCCGGCACGTCCACGATGCTCGTGATGCCCCGGGCCGCGGTCAGGGCGGTGTCGCCGAGGCGGGAGCGGAGCAGCACCTGCGGACCACGGCCGTCCGGCGCGGACTCGGCGCAGTCCAGCCACGCGGCGGCGAACCGACCGCCCGGGGCGCAGTCCGCTCGGGTGTCGGAGCGGGGTGACCCGTCGGGCCGGACGTCGTCGAGGACGATCGCGGTCGACGGCGGGACCGCCGTCGACGTCGCACCGGAACGGGCGAGCGCGGCGAAGGCCTCGCCCGCGGGCTTCAGCCGGCCGTCGTTGGTGAACAGGCCGAGGTCGTACTCGAGCTCCGGGAAGTCGGCGAGCGACCGGGAGACGTCGTGCGAGCACCACCAGGTGACACCGAGGACGTCCTGCGCACCGAGGACGTGCCGGATCGTCCGCTCGGTGAAGGCCGCGGCGTCGCCGGGGTCGACGACGTTCGTCGGGGCGCCGACCTCCTGCAGCCAGTTCGGCCGCCCGGGCTCGCGGTTCCAGGCCGCCGCGAGCTGGAGGAGGTACTCCCCGTGCCGCACCGACCCGGCACCGAGTGCGCCGTGCAGTGCCGCCGAGCCGTTGAACACCCACGAGTGCGTGACCGTCGCGTCGCCGTGGTCCGCCGCGTGCTCCGGGCCGAAGGGCTGCGCGTCGTCGTACCAGGCCGCGTCGTACTGGGCGACGGTGACCAGCGGGGTCGGACGCGACCCGGAGGCGGTGGCGACCGTCGGGGCGGACGTGTCACGGGCCTCCCGGCCGGCCGACGTGGCCGTCGACAGCCCGCGTCGCGCTGCCGCGACCATCGCCGCCGCCCACGTGTGCGCCTGCTCCGCCGTGGTGGCGTGCGGTGCGGGGTGCGGGGCATGGGCGAACTGGTTGACCTCGTTGCCGATCGAGACGCCGAGCAGGTTGGGCCGGTCGCCGACCGCCGTGGCGAGCGCCTCGACGTACGCCGCGGTCGACGCGACCACGTCCGGGTCGGTGAACAGGTTCCGGCGGTGCCAGCTCTCGAGCCACGACGGCAGGAAGTCGAAGCTCGACAGGTGCCCCTGCAGCGCGTCGACGTTCACGTCGAGCCCGAAGGACCCGGCGATGTCGACGACGGTGGCGACGTCCGCCAGCGCCCGCTGCCGGATGAGCGTCCGGTTCGGCTGCACGACGGGCCACAGCGGGAAGATGCGCACGTGGTCGGCGCCGAGGGAGGCGATCTGCTCGAGGTCGCGCGCGGTGTCCGACGCCGAGAAGTCGAGCCACGAGTGGAACCAGCCGACCGACGGGGTGTGGTTGACGCCGAAGCGCATCAGCCCTTCACCCCGCCCTCTTCGACGCCCTTGAAGAAGAAGCGCTGCAGGACGGCGAAGATCACGGCGATGGGGATGAACGCGATCATGGTGCCCGCCGCGATCATGCGCTGGTCGGTGGCGAACGTGCCCTGCAGGTACTGCAGCCCGACGGTGAGGGTCAGGTTCTCGGGCGACTGCAGCACGATGAGCGGCCAGAGGAAGTCGTCCCACGCGCCGATGAACGAGAAGATCGCGATCACGGCGATGGTCCCCTGCACGGCGGGCAGCGAGATGTACCGGAGGCGCTGCATCGCGTTCGCCCCGTCCATCACCGCCGCCTGGTCGATCTCCTCGGGGATCTGTCGGAACGCGTTGAACATCAGCAGCACGTTCAGTGCGGCGATCATGCCGGGCAGTGCGACGCCGACCAGGTTGTCGGCGAGACCGAGGTCCTTCACGGTGACGAACTGGCTGATGATCGTCGCCTCGCCCGGCAGCACCAGGGTCGCCAGGAACAGGCCGAGCACGAGCTTGCGGAAGCGCCACTGCAGGCGTGCGAGGGCGAACCCGGCGAGGGTGGCGAACACGATGTTGCCGAACACATCGATCGCCGCCACGAGCAGCGAGTTGCCGATGTACCGGAAGACCGGGATCGCCGCCGCCACCTTGAGGTAGTTGTCGAACGTGGGCTCGCTCGGGATGAAGGACGGGTTCGCGGTGTAGATGTCCTCGCCCGCGCCCTTGAGCGAGGTGGAGAGCTGCCAGAGGAACGGGCCGATCGTGATGAAGAGGACCACGATCAGCAGGACGTAGCGGACGACCTTCTCGCGGGTGGACATGACGCCCCAGACCTGGCGGCGCTTCCGTGGTGTCGGCCTGGAGGCGCGGCGTCCGTCCGTCCCGCCGGTCACGTCCGGTGCGGGTGCGGCGGCGCCGGCGGCGCCCCCGATCACGGGTTCCGTGGTGCTGGTCGTGTTCGTCACTTGTCCGCCTTGCTGTTCATGCGCGCGAGGGCGAGCATCGGCACGAGCGTCACCACGAAGAGCAGCAGGCTGAGCGCGGACGCGTAGCCGAGGTTGCCGGTGAAGCCGCGGGCGTACTGCTGGATGAGCATGACGAGCGAGTTGTCCTGCCCGCCGGGTCCGCCGGTGCCGTTGGTGAGGATGTAGAGCTCGCTGAACACCCGGAGCGCGCTGACGCACACCAGGATGCCGACGAGCGTCATGGTGCCGCGGACACCGGGCATCGTCACGGACCAGAAGCGGCGGACCGCTCCGGCGCCGTCGAGGGCGGCGGCCTCGTGCAGGTCCTTGCCGACGTTCCCGAGCGCCGCGAGGAAGATGATCATGTAGTAGCCGAGGCCCTTCCAGACCGTCAGGCTGATCGCGCTGACGAGCAGCAGCCACCGGTCGGTCAGGAACGGGATGCCCGCGCCACCGAGCGCCTTCACGATCTCGTTCACCACGCCGCGGTCGTCGAGGATCCACGTCCAGATGAGCCCGACCACGACGGCCGAGGCGATCACGGGCGTGTAGTACGCCGTGCGGAAGAACGCGATGCCGGGGAGCTTCTGCTGCACGAGCACCGCGATGAGCAGCGGCAGGACGGTGAGCAGCGGCAGGCAGATCGCCATGTAGATGACGCTGTTGAGCAGCGCCTCCCACACCTGCGGGTCGGCGAGCAGGGTCTGGAAGTTGCGGACGCCCACCCACTGGCTCACGCCCCCGAGCGGGCTGGCGTTCGTGAACGACAACCGGACGGTGTTGATCGACGGCCAGAGGCTGAACGCGAGGAGCCAGACGAGTGCCGGCAGGACGAGCAGCCAGGGCGTGAACCAGCGGTTGGCGCGCATCAGCCGTTGGCCAGCAGGCTGTTCATCTTGTCCTGCGCGGTCTGCAGGGCCTTCTCCGGCGAGACCTGACCCTTCATGGCGAGGGCGATCTGCTGATCGAGGAAGTCCGTCATCGCGGAGTTCGCCTCGACCGGGTTGAGGACCTTCGCCTCCTTGAGCGCCTCGTTCGCGAGCACGCGGGCCTTGCCGTTCACGGTGCCGTCGTCCTTCGAGAAGTACGGGTCGGACTGCGACGAGGTGGTCGACGGGAAGATGTTCACCTGGTGGGCGAACGCCTCCTGGTTCTCCGCGTTCGTCATGTACTGCGCGAACGCCTCGGCGGTGGCGAGGTGCTTCGACTTGCTCGACACCGACAGGCCCTGCACGTAGAGCGGCGGGGTGTCGAGCGCGGGGCTGACGGTGACGTTGCCCTTGAGCGACGGGTTGCTCTTCTCCATGTCGGCCAGCGCGGTCGCACCACCGGTGGTCCACGCGACCTTGCCCTGCGTGAAGAGCGTCGAGTTGCCGAGGTAGTCGCTGTTGAGGACGTTCGACGGCATGTAGCCGTCCTGGTACGCCGTCTTGTAGCGGTCGATCAGGTCGGCGGCCTTCGACGAGTCGGCGAACGTGAACTTCGTGCCGTCCCCGTTGACCACCTTGACGCCGGCGAGCGTGAAGTCACCGAGGCCGGGCTTCCGGCTCATCAGGTAGTCGTCCGGGCACCGCTCGTGCATCGTCTTCGCCTGGGTGAACAGGTCGTCGGTCGTCTTCGGCGGGTTGTCCGCGTCGAGCCCGCACTTCGCGAACATCGACGAGTTCCAGTAGTCGACGTCGGTGTTGAGGTACCACGGGTAGCCGTAGGTGCCGTCCAGACCCTTGTACTCGTACGAGTCCAACGCGCCGGCGACGTACGTGCTGCTCAGCTTGCTGTCGTCCTTCGAGACGTCCTGCAGGAACCCGCGCTTCGCGAGCGGCAGCGCGATGTCCGGGGGCAGGTTGATGACGTCGGGCAGCGAGTTCGACGAGGCCTGGCTGAGCACCTTGTCGGCGTAGCCGTCGCCCGGCTGGTCCTGCAGCTTGACCTTCGCACCCGGGTGTTCCTTCTCGAAGCCGTCGATGACGCCCTGCAGGTAGTCCGTGTAGGTCGGCGTGAGCGCCCAGGTCTGCAGCGTGATCGAGCCGTCGACCTTGCCGCTGCCCCCGCCGCTGGCGCCGCTGCTGCCGCTCGAGCAGCCGGTCAGGACGAGCGCGGTGGCGGCTGCGGTCGCGAGCAGCGCTGCCGCGCGGCCCCTCGTCACTCTCGATGTGGTCCTCATGGCGTTGTGACTCCTTCGTCATCCTGCTCAAGCGGTTCAGTGCTGATCTCCTGAACCGGTGTCTGCTTGCCACTGTGCGCGACTAAAACGCTATAGTCAACCCGTGGCTTCCAAGCGTCGGACGACGATCGCCGACATCGCCGCCCGCGCGGGCGTCTCCATCAGCGCGGTGTCGTTCGCGCTGAACGACCGGCCCGGGGTGTCCGTCGAGACCCGTCGCCGCGTGCAGGAGATCGCCCGTGAACTCGACTGGCAGCCGCACACCGCGGCGCGCGCGCTCGGCGGCGCGCGGGCCGGGTCGATCGGGTTCGTCCTGAACCGGCCGGCACGGACGCTCGGCACGGAGTCGTTCTTCGGCGACCTCATCTCGGGGATCCAGCTCGGGCTCGCCGGCACGCACGTCGGCATGACACTCCTCGTCGCCCGCGATGCCGACGAGGAGCTCGCGACCTACCGCGACTGGTGGCGGGGCCACCGCGTGGACGGTGTCATCGTGATCGACCCACGCCGTGCGGACGAGCGGCTCACCCTGCTCGCGGAGCTCGGCATGCCCGCCGTGGTCGTCGGGTCCCACCCGACCCCGGAGGGCACGGCACCCAGCGTGTGGATCGACGACTCGGACGCCACCGACACCGTCCTGCGGTACCTGCACGCGCTCGGACACCGGCACATCGCCCACGTCTCGGGCCGGCCGGAGTTCGAGCACACCGCCATGCGCGTGGAGCGCCTCCGGGCCTTCGCCGCCGCGGCCGGGCTCGAGCGGACCGTGTCCGTCCCGACCGACTACTCCGCCGACGAGGGCGCTCGGGCGACCCGGACGCTCCTGTCCCACCCCGACCGTCCGACCGCGATCGTGTACGACAACGACGTCCTCGCGGTCGCCGGCCTCGGCGTCGCGAGCGAGATGGGCGTCGCCGTCCCCACGGACGTGTCCATCGTCTCGTTCGACGACTCCGCCATGGTCCGGCTCGTCCGGCCCTCCGTCACGTCGCTGACCCGCGACACCGTCGAGCTCGGACAGCGCGCCGCCGTGCTCCTGCGGGAGCAGATCGACACCGGGACGGTCCTGCCGTCGCGTCCGGGGCCGCCGCTGACCCTGAGCGTCCGCGACTCGACCGGGCGCGCGCCGACACGCCCGTCGACCGACCGCTCCGCGTGGTGACCGCGCGCCGGACTTGACGGCGGTTCGAACACACGTTCGAATACCGGTGTGGGACGGCGTCGCGAGAACCGGTGGCAGCCCCCGGAGCACCCGGAGGTCGAACGCCCGCGCGCCTACTCCCTGTCCGAGGACGCCCGCGGGCCGGACGTCTGCCACGCCGTCACGCCCGTCCCCGTCTGGGCGTGGATCCAGTTCCCGACGTTCCACATCCGCGTGAAGGGGTTCGCGAAGAGCTGGACCCGCGACGCCGTGCTCGTCGAGTGGGCGCAGTTCGGGCAGCAGGCCGACGCGTGGGTCTGGCGGTCCGCCGTGAAGCACCGCACCCTCCGCGCCGACCGCGCCGACCGGCATCCGGCGGACGCACGGCATTGACTTCCGCCGCCGCGACGAGGATCGTTCAGTGAACAGCGGTCGGTCGAACTACTCACCGATCGAGTAGTTCGACCCGGCGACCATCGAGGAGGCACCGTGAAGAAGAGCGAGGTGCCGTCCTGGGTCGCCCACGTGCTCACCCCGCCCGAGGTCATCGCGGCCTACGTCGAGCGGCGGATCAACGACCCGGCACTGCTGTCGGGCGTGCAGGCGGAGCCCACCTACGCGGACTTCCTCCGCGTCGAGTAGCCGGTCGTCCGGGAGGCACGGCGGACGTCCCCGGGATCAGGGCACCTGGTCGGCGCCCGGCGGCAGCCCCGTGTCCGGCCGGGTCCGGCCGCGTCGCGCGGACAGCGTGACGCCGATGCTCGCGACGCTCACGCACGCGAGCGCGACGACCTCCTGCGTCGCGAGGGCCTCGTGCAGGACCACGAGCCCGGCGAGCGCTGCGATCCCCGGGCCGAGGCTCTGCAGCACCCCGAACACCCGCGTCGGCATCCGCCGGAGCGCGAGCATCTCGAGCGCGTAGGGCAGGACGCTCGACAGCACCGCGACCGCGCCGAACACGAGCAGCAGCGTCGGGTGCGCAGCGACGCCCTCGACGGCCGGACCGAGGCCGGTCGGCAGCGAGACGACCATCGCCACGACCATCGACACCGCGAGCCCGTCGACACCGGGGATCGCGGCGCCGACGCGACGGTTCATGACGATGTAGCCCGCCCAGCACGCGGCGGCGGCCACCGCGGCGAGCACGCCCCCGACCGCGGTGACGGCGGCCGGACCGACACCGAGCAGCACCACGCCGGCGAGCGCGAGCAGCGCCCACGTGACGTCCCGCCACCGCCGGGTGTGCACGAGGGAGAGCACGAGCGGACCGAGGAACTCGATGGTCACCGCCACGCCGATCGGGATGCTCGCGAAGGCGACGTAGATGAGGACGTTCATGCCGCCGAGGGCCAGGCCGAGCAGCGCCGCTGCCGTCCACTGCGCACGCGTCCAGTGCCGGACGCGCGGACGCACCACGAGCAGGAGCACGACGGCGCCGATGACCAGCCGGAGCGTCGCCGCGCCCACCGGCTCGACCTCGTCGAAGCGGGTCTTCGCGACCGCCGCGCCGATCTGCACGGACACCATGGCGGCGAGCGCGAGGAGCGGCGCGGGGACACGGGGCGCGGTCGCCATCGGGACGGCGCCGCTCAGCCGAGGTAGGCGAGCACGGCGAGGACGCGGCGGTGGTCCTCGCCGGTGTCCTCGAGGGCGAGCTTGCCGAAGATGCTCGTGACGTGCTTCTCGACGGCGCCGGTGCCGATCACCAGGGCACGGGCGATCGCGGCGTTGGTGCGGCCCTCGGCCATGAGCCCGAGCACGTCGCGCTCCCGCGGTGTCAGGGCGGCGAGCGGGTCCCGGCGGCGGCCCATGAGCTGCGTGACGACCTCGGGGTCGAGCACCGTCCCGCCCGCGGCGATGCGCCGGACGGCGTCGTCGATCTCCTCGAGCCGGGTCACGCGGTCCTTGAGCAGGTACCCGATGCCGGTCGCGCCGGCGGCGAGGACGTCCTCGGCGTAGGTGGCCTCGACGTACTGCGAGAGCAGCAGGACCCCGGTCCGCGGGGCCACCCGGCGGGTCTCGACGGCGGCACGGACGCCCTCGTCGGTGAAGGTCGGCGGCATCCGCACGTCCATCACGACGACGTCCGGAGCGGCCTCGGGCAGCGTGGCGAGGAAGGCGTCGGCGTCGGCGTACTGGCCGACGACGTCGATGCCCGCCTCGTCGAGCACGCGGGCGAGGCCCTCGCGCAGGAGCACCGCGTCGTCGACGACGACGGCCCGGATGCGTGCTGCACCCGGGCCGTCGCTCATGCCGACCAGCCTAGTGGGAGCGGTCGCTCCCCCGGCCTCACGCCCTCGTGACCGGGACCCCGTGCAGGGCGCCGAGCGGGATCCGGGCCGTGGCCTCGGTGGGGCCGCCCTCGGGACTGTTCACGACGAGTTCGCCGTCGAGGGCCCGCATCCGTCCGGTCAGCCCCTCGATCCCGTGGCCGGCCTGCGTGCGGGCACCGCCGCGACCGTCGTCGGTCACGCTGACGGTGAGGTACCAGAGCCCGGAGGCGTCCACGATGAGGCCGAGGTAGACACCCGCCGCCGAGGCGCCCGCGTGCTTCGTCGTGTTCGTCAGCAGCTCGCTCACGGTGAAGTACACGTTGCGCTGGACCTCGGTCGCGAGCTCGAGCCCCTCGGGCAGCCGGACGTCGAGTCCGACGGGGATCGGCGTCCGCGCGACCAGGGCCTCGAGCGCCGCGACGAGCCCGCGGTCGAGCAGGATCGGCGGTGCGAAGCCCCGCGACAGTGCGCGCAGCTCGTCGAGGGCGTCCTGCGCGTGCTCGGTCGCCTCGCCGATGAGCCGCTTCGCCTTCTCCGGGTCACGGTCGAAGGCGCGTTCGGCGGCGGCGAGGTCCATGCGGAGCCGGACGAGTCGCTGCTGCGGTCCGTCGTGCAGGTCACGCTCGATCTGCCGGAGCGTCTGCCCCTCGGCCGTGACGGCCCCGGCACGAGACGCCTGGAGCCCGGCGACGCGCTGCTCGAGCTGCTCGGCACGGAACCCGCCGAGCAGCCCGGCGTCGATCCAGTAGTGGGCCAGGACCGAGCCGCGCGCCCAGAGCGGGAAGAGCGCGACCGAGGCCGCCATCGAGAGCAGGGCCGCGGTGCCGATGCCCACCAGCGCGCCGCTGTCGACGAAGTCGAGCGACGGCAGGGCACCGTTCATCGTCCGGCCGAGGACGAAGCCGCCGGCGAGCAGGAGGGGCCACAGGAAACCCGCGACCAGGACGGCGCCGACACCCACGGTGACGAGCGCCGCGAGCGGGTACACGACGACCGCGTGCAGCAGGTACAGCCAGTAGTGCGGGTTGGCGACCGCCGAGCCGGTCCGGGTCCACCAGTTCTGCTGCCACCGCGGGGTCCAGTCCACCGGGCGGATCGGCCGGGGGTCCGCCCACCCGATGCGGAGCTTCTCGAACTGCCCGACCCACCGCGCCACGAACAGCGCGATGAAGAACATCAGCAGGACGAACGGGTTGAACAGGTCGCGCAGGCCCCGCCCGAACAGCGCCGCGGGGAACGCCACGTAGAGCGTGCAGAGCAGCACGGCCGTCAGCGCCATGTACCCGAAGTCGCGCGGCAGGCGCCGCCAGGCCTCGCGGTAGAAGCCACCGGCGGTCGTCCGCCGACCGGACCCTGCTCCGCCGCCCGGTCCCACGACGGGCGTCGGCTCGGCACCGACGGCGGGCGTCGACGACCACGACGGCGGCGGCGGCGGCGGCGTCGGCGTCGTCGTCGGCGGTGTCAGCGGCTCTTCGGGCACGGGCTTCGTGGCTCCCTGGGGCACGGCGTCGTCCAGCGGGACGGTGTGTGCCCGGTCGGCGGCGGAGTGGTCCAGCGGGACGGTCTCGGCCTGGTCGAGGCGGTCGGTGTCGGTCATGGGTCCAGCCTCACGGAGCCCGTCCCCGCGTCCCATCCTGCCGTCTCCCGGATCGGGGGTGGGGTTGTCCCCACCCCGTGCGCCCGTCGCGCCGTCAGACGAGGGCGGCGGCGACCGCCGGGGACTCCTCGGGCACCGACCACGGGCGGTGGGTCATCCCGCTGTCGCCCCGGAACGAGGTGACCGTGCCCGATCCGTCCCGCGCGTAGCTGATCAGCTCGTCGACGGAGCCGAAGCGGTTGCCCGATGCCATCCGGAGCGTGTCCTCGTCGACGACCTCGAGCCGCACCGGTGACTCGGTCGGCACGGGCTGCGTCGGGTCGATCGCGAGCAGCCGGTCGCCGATGCGTGCCACGTCCGTGATCCCCTCGAAGGTGGTGAACCGGCCGGTGTAGCGGTCGGTGTCGACGTCGGCGGGGAGCACCGGCCCCGGGGCGTGCTCATCGGCGGCGGCGTCGAGCAGGTGGACGATCCCGGTGGCGATCATGCCCGCGGGGCCGGTCGCACTGCTCGTCAGGACGGACACGACGAGCGACGAGGCCGGGTCGAACACCGACTGGGTGATCTGCCCGGGGAACCCGCCGGAGTGGCCGCGGACCTCGCGCCCGTTGATCCGGTCGACGACGAACCCCGCGCCGTAGCCGCGCGCCGCCGGGTCGTCGTCGAGGGCGCTCCAGGCCTTCCGCTGGGCCAGGCGCTTGGCGTGGTCGGACAGCAGCGAGCCGCGACCGGGCACGTGCTCCGAGAAGTAGCGGACCAGGTCGGACGCGGTGCCGTGGAAGCCGGTGGCCGCGGCGAGCGCCCCGGTCGTCACGTGCGGGACACGCTGACGGGTGCGGGCGTCGTGCAGGCTGGTGTAGCCGACGACGAACTCGTCCTCGCGTGCCGGGTCGAACTCCGGGCCGGTGCCGGCGAGGCCGAGCGGTTCGGTGATCGCGGTCCGGACGTGCTCGGCGTAGGACGTCCCGGTGACGGCCTCGATCACGAGCCCGAGCAGGCCGTAGCCGAGGTTCGAGTAGTTGAACGCGGACCCGACGGGCACCTTCGCGCCGCCCTCGACGACGAGCGCGACGAGCCGGTCGGCGTCGGGGAACGGGTGGTCGAGCGCCCAGTGGTCGCCGTCGGCACCGTCGCGGACCACCCCGGCGCCCATCTCCATGAGCTCGCGGACCGTCGCGTCCGCGATCGGCGACCCGGCCTCGACCAGGGCGGGCACGAACGAGCCGACCGTGTCGTCGAGCCGCAGGGCGCCGGCGTCGGCGAGCTGCAGCAGGGCGGTCGCGGTGAAGGTCTTCGAGTGCGACGCGATCCGGAACAGGTCGGTCGTGGTCAGGCGGCGACCGGCCTCCACGTCGGCGTACCCCCACGCCTCGGAGAACAGCTCCTGGCCCTCGAAGCCGATCGCGACCTGCACACCGGGCAGGCGCAACTGCCACACCTTGTAGGCGACCCACTCACGGACGTAGGGCAGGACGGACTCGTACGCGGTGCGCTTCTCCATGCCGACCAGCCTGGCACGAGCCCCGCCTCAGCCGGACAGCGCCGCGAGCCGCGCCGAACGCCGGGCCGCCTGCTCGACGGGGTCCGGCACCGGCGCCGCCTGGACGAGCCGCCGCGTGTACGGGTCCTGCGGTGCCCGGAGGATCGCGTCGCGCGGTCCCTCCTCGGCGATCCGTCCGCGATGGAGCACCACCACGCGGTCGCACAGGGTGTCGACCACCGCCAGGTCGTGCGTGACGAACAGGCAGGCGAACCCGAGGCGCTCCTGGAGCTCGCGGAAGACGTCGAGCACCCGGGCCTGCACGGAGACGTCGAGCGCGCTGGTCGGTTCGTCGGCGATGAGCAGGGCGGGGTCGAGCGCGACGGCGCGGGCGATCGCCACGCGCTGCCGCTGACCGCCGCTGAGTTCGTGCGGGTACCGCTCGCGGAAGCCGCCGTCGAGCCCGACGTCCGCGAGCAGTCGCTCGACACGCGGGCCCACCTCGGCCGACGGCAGCCGGAGGATCTGGCGGAGCGGTTCGGCCACCGTCTGCCCGACCGTGTACCGCGGGTTCAGGGAACGCAGCGGGTTCTGGAAGACCACACCGACCCGGCGACGCATCGTGTTCCGGGAGGCGCGGCGCGCGCCCGCCACGTCGGTCCCCTCCACGAGGACCGACCCGTCGGAGATCGGCGCGAGTCCGACGGCGGCGCGTCCGATCGTGGTCTTGCCGCTGCCGGACTCGCCGACCAGGCCGAGGATCTCACCACGACCGACGGTGAACGACACGTCGTCGACCGCGCGGAAGCGCCCGCGCAGGGCGCCGCCGTACTCGACCACGAGGTGCCGGACGTCGAGGACGGGCACAGCGGGTTCCGTGGCGGGCGTGGGCCGCGCCTCCAGCACGGAGGTGCCCATCCGCGGGACGGCGGCGAGGAGTTCCCGCGTGTACTCGGCGGCCGGGTCGGCGAAGACGCCGACGGCCGTCCCGCGCTCGACGACCTCGCCCCGGCGCATCACGACCACCCGGTCGGCGATGTCGGCGACGACGCCCATGTCGTGCGTGATCAGGAGGATCGCGGTGCCGGTCCGGTCGCGGAGCGCCCGGAGCACGTCGAGGACCTCCGCCTGCACGGTGACGTCGAGCGCCGTCGTCGGCTCGTCGGCGATGAGGAGGTCCGGGTCCGCGGCGAGCGCCATCGCGATCATGACGCGCTGGCACTGACCGCCCGAGAGCTCGTGCGGGTACTGCCCGAGTCGACGCTCCGGCTCCGGGACCTCCACGGCGCGGAGGAGTTCGAGCGAGCGCGCACGGACGGCCGCGCGGTCGAGGCCGCCCTCGGCGCGGCGGACGGCCTCGGCGAGCTGGAACCCGACCGTGAAGACGGGGTTCAGGGCGGCGGACGGGTCCTGGAAGATCATCGACACCCGGCGACCGCGCACCTCGCGGAGCACCTGCTCGTCGGCGCCGAGCACCTCGAGGTCCCCGATCCGGATGCTCCCGGTGGCGCGGGCCCCCTCGGGCGCGATGCCCATCGCGGTCATCGCGGTCATGCTCTTGCCCGACCCGGACTCGCCGACGACGGCCACGACCTCGCCGCGGCCGACCGTGAACGAGGCTCCGTCGACCGCGCGGACGACGTCGCCGTCCACGTCGAACGTGACGGTGAGCTGGTCGACGGTGAGGACGTCGGTCATGGGGTCTCCGGTCGGTCGGTCTCGTCGCGGGCCGCCTTGAAGGCCTCCCACTCCTCGAGCATCTTGACGTGGTACCCGCGCAGCCACTGCATGTAGTCGCGGCCGTTGCGGAGGCGTTCACGGACCTCGGCGTCCACGTCGCCGTCCGCGGTGTGGCCGCCGGACTCGACGATCGCGAGCCCGCGGCCGATGACGTCGCGCTGCCGGTCGAGGTACCGACGCTCCCCGGCGAGCCAGGACCCCCAGACGTCGGCCTCGGCGCGGAAGTAGTGGCTGCGTTCGCCCGGGACGGTGTGCCGCTTGACGAAGCCGCTGTCCGCGAGCCGCCGGGTGGCCATCGAGATCGCACCCGAGCTCGCGCCGAGCGCGAGCTGCAGGTCGGACGACGACGAGTGCGGGGCCCGGGTCATCATGAGGTAGCCGAGGACCCGCGCGTCGGTGAGCGGCGTGCCGGCGAGTTCGCTGAACATGAGCGCGAACTCCTCGACGAACGCCTGGCGCTCCGGTTCGAGGACGACGTCGTCCTGCACGTCCGTGCCCGCGGACGGGCGCTCCCCGGCGCTCATGCCTCGAGGCCGGCGGCGACCGCGGGCGACTCGGTCGGGATCGTCCACGGCTCCATGGTCATCCCGCCACCGGCACGGATCGAACGGACACCGCCGTCGGCGTCGCGGTCGTACGTGACGTCCTCGTCCACGGACCCGAACCGGTTGCCGTGGGTCATCCGGAGGGTGTCGGCGTCGACGACCTCGAGTCGGGTCGGCGCGTCGAGCGGCGCCGGTGCGGACGGGTCGATCTCGACGAGCCGGTCGCCGATGCGGGCGACGTCGGTGACGCCCCACGGGTTCGCGAAGCGCCCGGTGAAGGTCGCGGCGTCGACGTCGTCCGGGACGACCGCGTTCGGGGCGTCGTCCCCGACGGCCGCGTCGAGGAGCGTGATGATCGCGGTCGCGATGAGCGTCGCCGGCCCGGCCGCGGCGCTGGTGAGCACCGAGACGACGAGCCCGGACGCCGGGTCGAACATCGACTGCGTGATCTGCCCGGGGAAGCCGCCGGAGTGCCCGCGGATGTCCCGGCCCCCGATCCGGTCGACGACGAACCCGGCACCGTACCCGCGCTCGGCGTCGTCGTCGGTGGCGCTCCACGCCTTCCGCTGGACCAGGCGCTTCGAGTGGTCGCTGAGCAGGGTGCCCTGCCCGATGACGTGCTGGGAGAAGTACCGGACGAGGTCGGACGCGGTGCCGTGGAACCCGGTGGCGGCGGCCATCGCGCGGGTGTCGACGTGGTCGATGCGCTTCCGGGTCCGGGCGGTGTGGAAGCCCGTGTACCCGACCACGAAGTCGTCGGCCCGGGCCGGGTCCCAGTCCGGGCCGGTGTTCCGCAGGCCGAGCGGCTCGGTGATCGACGCGCGGACGAAGTCGTCGTACGACTGCCCGGAGACCGCGGCGATGACGAGCCCGAGCAGGGAGTACCCGAGGTTCGAGTAGTTGAACGACGATCCGGTGGGGACCTTCTGTCCGCGGTCGAGGACGAGCGCGAGCAGTTCCTCCTCGTCCGGGAAGGGGCGCTGCAGGGACCAGTAGT
This sequence comes from Curtobacterium sp. NPDC089185, assembly GCF_040685235.1. Taxonomy (NCBI): domain Bacteria; kingdom Bacillati; phylum Actinomycetota; class Actinomycetes; order Micrococcales; family Microbacteriaceae; genus Curtobacterium; species Curtobacterium sp. NPDC089185. The sequence goes on from NZ_JBFBHK010000001.1 coordinate 195,607, forward strand.
CCCCGTCGTGACCGTCCCGGATGACGCCGGCGCCCATCTCCATGAGCTCGCGGACCGTCGCGTCGGCGATCGGCGACCCGCCCGCGACGAGGGCCGGGACGTGGGTGCCGACGGTGTCGTCGAGCCGGAGGTCGCCGCGCTCGACGAGCTGCAGGAGTGCCGTCGCGGTGAAGGTCTTCGAGTGCGACGCGATGCGGAACAGGTCGGTCGTGGTGAGGCGCCGTCCGGCCTCGACGTCGGCGTGGCCCCACGCCTCGTCGAACAGGACCTCGCCCCCGTGGCCGATCGCGACCTGCACGCCCGGGACCCGCAGTTGCCACACCTTGTACGACACCCACTCCCGGATGTACGGGAGGGTCTTCCGGTAAGCGTCGAGGGTGTCGGTCACGGTGGTCCTTTCGAGGAGCGGTGGGTCGAGTCTGTCGCGTCGTGCGCCGCGGCGTGTGCCGCGACGCGCTCAGCGACGTCGGGGGTCGAGCGCGGCGCGCAGGGTGTCCCCGAGCGCGATGACGGAGAGCACCGTCACCGCCAGGAACACCGCGGGCGCGACGAGCATGTGCGGTGCCCGGAGGAACTGGCTCGTCGCCGCGGACAGCTGCAGCCCCCAGGAGATGGCGGGGCTCTCGAGCCCGATGCCGAGGTAGGTGAGGGACGACTCGGACACGATGACCCCTCCGACCGTGATCGTCGCGAGGACGAGCAGCGGCGAGATCGACGCCGGCAGGACGTACCGGGTGGTGATCCGCCAGGTGGAGAGGCCCATCGTGCGGGCGGCCAGGACGAACTCGGCGTTCCGGACGCTCCGCACGCTCGAGCGGACGAGTCGGGCCATGGTCGGCCAGCCGAACAGGGCGAGGACGAGCGAGACGGTCAGTACCGACCGCTCCCCCACGCTGTTCAGGACGACGACCGCCCCGAGCAGGAACGGGAACCCGAGGAACACGTCGGTGAGCCGGGCGAGCACGGCGTCCACCCACCCGCCGACCATGCCGGCGACGGTCCCGACGACCACGGCGACGGCACCGGCGAGGACCGTGGTGAGCACGGCGACGGCGATCGACGACCGGGTTCCGTAGAGGACGTTGGCGTAGACGTCGCACCCCTGCAGGTCGAAGCCGAAGGGGTGACCGGCTGCGGCGGGCGCACCGCTCTTCCCGAGGTCGCACACGCGGGGGTCGCCGTGCCCGAAGAGGCCGGCGAAGAAGCCCGGGAAGAGCGCGACGAGCACGACGACGGTCAGGACACCGGCCGGCAGCCAGAACCCGGGGCGCCGGACCGCGGAGCGCAGTGGTCGCCGTCGGGTGACGACGGCCTGCGGGACGGTGGCGCCGATGGCGGAGGTGGTCATGCGGAGGCTCCTGTCCGGACGCGGGGGTCGAGGGCGGCGTGCAGCAGGTCGACGAGCACGCTCGTGACGAGGAACACCAGGATGAGCGCGGTCGAGATGCCGACGACGACGGCACCCTCGTGCGACCGGATGCCCTGGAACAGCAGGTTCCCGACGCCGGGCAGGTTGAAGATGCCCTCGACGATCACCGTCCCGCCCATGAGGTACCCGAGGTCGGTGGCGAGGTACGTCGCCGTGGGGATGAGCGAGTTGCGCATGACGTGCACGCCGACGATGCGGCCGGGGGTGAGCCCCTTCGCGCGGGCCGTCCGGACGAAGTCGGCGTCGAGCGTCTCGATCATCGACGTCCGGGTCAGCCGGGACACGGCCGCCAAGCCGAAGAGCGCGATGACGAACGCGGGCAGCAGGTACGCCGTCGGCCATCCCGCGGTCGCCCCGGCGACGGGGAACCAGTGCAGCCGCACCGAGAAGACCAGCTGCAGGGCGACACCGAGCACGAAGACCGGGACGGCCCCGACGACGATCGTGCCGACCAGGACGCTCTTGTCGAGGAGGGTGCCACGGCGCAGTGCCGACACCACCCCGAGCCCGATGCCGAGCACGATCTCGATCGCCCACGCGGTGAGCGCGAGCGTGACCGTGACCGGCCAGCGCGACGCCATCTGCTCGCCGACGGACTGCCCGCTGAAGTCCGTGCCGAAGTCCCCGCGGAACAGGCCGCCGAGGTACTGCAGGTACTGCAGCCACAGCGGCTGGTCGAGGTGGTACTCGGCCCGCAGGGCGCGCACGACGGAGTCGCTGAGCGGCCGGTCGCCGCCGAGCGCCTTGATCGGGTCGCCGGGGAGCGCGAACGTCATCGCGTAGATGAGGAAGGTCACGCCGAGGAAGACGACCACCAGGCCGCCGATCCGGCGGCCGACCGTGAGCGTGGGACGCATCACGCGCCTCCCGTCGTCGCCAGGGCCGGTCGGGAGGCGCGTGGTGCGTCCGTCCCGTCGCCCACGACGTGCGCTGCGCAGGCCAGGATCGCCCCGAACTGCACCCCCACCAGCGTCGCCACCGGGATGGGCACCGCCCCCGTTCCGGCGTCTGCCTGCCAGAGCGCGTACTGCGCCGCGAGCCGGTCCCGCAGCCGCCGGAGCGGCGCGGGTGCCGTGCCGGCACCCGTCTCCGCCTCGAGCGCACGGAGCAGCATGCCGCCGTAGCGGAGCCCGAAGCACCGGACGAGGTCCTCGCAGCCGAAGCGCTCGGCGACGGTGGCCCTCCGGGCGGCCGGTTCCCGGTCGGCCCGCAGCCGGTCGGTCTCGACCATGCCGGCGAGCATCGGCACGAAGGCACGGGAGGCCTCGAGGAAGGGTGTCTCGATCGTGAGCAGGGGCGTCGCGGCGTCGAGCACGTCCTGCAGGACGACCCCCACGGCGCCGAGGTCGTCCGCGCACCGACGGAGGAGGTCCGCGTACGACTCGGCCGTCGGGGTCTGGTCGTCGGCGTCCGGGTGGCTCCAGTACGGCAGCTCGGCGACCACGCACAGCGCCCCGTGCCGCATCGCCCACGCGGCGCTGGACGCCCCGTGGATGTGCTCCGCGGGGTCGACGCCGAGCGACTCCAGGTAGTCGTACGCCCGCTCCACGCCGTCCATGGCGAACACCGCCGGGGCGAGTTCGCGCAGGAACGGTGACTCCGGCTCCCCGGTGTCGAGCGGCAGCCCGAGTGCCGCCGGGACGGCGTGCAGGGTGTCGACCACGCCGGGCAGGTCCTCGGAGAGGTAGTAGTAGACGCCGCCCATCTCGCCGTTGTGCAGCGACACGAGCAGGTCGGGCTCGGTGTCGTCGATGAGCCGCATGAACGCGAGCGTCTCCGGCAGCACCTGGTCGAAGTACACCGACCCGTGGCTGTTCGGGAAGGTCCACTCGACCTGGCTGTCCGGCGCCGGCCGGTAGAAGTGCCGCGCGTAGTGCACCCGGTCGTACGGGTCGTCGAACCACGCCTCGTTCAGGCGCATGCCGTCGGGGTCGATCGTGGGGACGACGTGCCACGTGACGTCGAGCTCCTCCGTCCCGCCCGCCAGCAGCCAGGTCGCCAGGTGGAGCGACGTCCACGACCCGATCGGCTCGTTCGGGTGCACGCCGCCGACGACGACGGCGGCGTGCGACCCGGACCCGATCCGGTAGCTGTGGAGCGGCTCCCCGAGGCGGCTGGTGCCGATCCGGGTGACCGTGACCTGCCCCGGGTGCGACGCGGCGAGCGCGGCGAACCGGGCGTGCAGGTCGTCGACGAGCGGGAAGCCGTCGCGGTCGGGGACCTCGGTGACGAGACGGAGGACGGTGCGCTGGTCCATGCGGTGCGGATCGCTTCCTGCGGCTACTGGACGGTGATGGCCTGGACCACCGGGCTGCCGTCGACGGCGGGGAGCGAGGCGATCTTGTCGCTCACGACGTAGGAGTACTTGTCGAAGAAGGTCGGCACGACCGGGAAGTCCCGCAGCACGGCCTCCTGCGTCTGCGCGTAGTACTCGTTCGCCTCGTCCTGCGACCCCGCGGAGTCGGCCTTCGCGAGCAGCGAGTCGACCTCGTCCGACTGGTAGTAGCCGGTGCACGGCGCGCAGCCACCCGCACTGGTGAACAGTGCGCGGAGGGTGTTCTGCTGGCTGGCGTACAGCGCACCCCAGTGCCCGAAGTGCGGTCCCTCGATCTTCTTGTCGGTCAGCTCCGAGTAGTACGACGCCCAGTCGGTGGTGGCCTTCGCCTCGGTGTCGACGCCGAGGTTCTGCCGGATCTGGTTCGCGTACGCCTGGTAGAGCGAGTCGAGGCCGTTGCCGCCGGGGTAGACGAGGGTGATCGAGCCGTCGAACCCGCCGGCCTTCGCCAGGAGCGCCTTCGCCTTCGACGGCGAGAACTCGCAGGCCTCGCCGCAGATGCCCTCCTGCGTGCCGGACATGCCCGGCGGGGTGAGCGCGGTGGCCGGCTCGTACAGGCCGCCGTAGATGGCCTGGTTGACCTGCTTCCGGTTGATCGACATGGAGATGGCCCGTCGGACGTCGGGGTCGGCGTACCGCTCGTCCCACAGCGGGAAGCCGAGGTAGTCGATGCCCGGGGCGTCGAAGGAGTGCAGGCGGTCCCCGAAGTCACCGGAGGCGCTGGTCATCTTGTCCGTCGGCAGGAACAGCACGTCGGCGTTGCCGGCGAGCACGTCGGTGTACGCGGTGTTCATGTCGGCGTAGCTCTTGAAGGTGACGTCCTCCGTCTTCGCCTTCGTGCCCTCGTAGCCCGACCACGCCCTGACCGTGAACGGCTGGTTCGCCGTCCACTTCTCGGTCATCTCGTACGGGCCGTTGCCGATCGGCTTCGCGTCGTAGGCCTTCAGGTCGCTGTACGCGGCCTCGGGCATCGGGTAGAACGCGGTCTGCGCCTGGCTGAGCTGGAGCGGGAACTGGCTGTCCGCGTGGGTGAGCGTCACCGTGAAGGTGTCCTTGCCCGTCACCTTCAGGCCCGACATCTCCTTCGTCTTCGGGGTGCCCGAGTCGGGGTTGAGGTCCGAGTAGCCGACGATCGCGGCGAGCTGTCCGCTGTTCTCCCAGGCGTTCGGGCCGTACGCGGTGTGGTTCCAGGCCTTGACGTAGCTCTCGGGCGTGACGGCCTCGCCGTTCTGGAACGTCCAGCCGTCGCGGAGCGTGATCGTCCAGGTGGTGGCGTCGCTCGACTCGACGCTCTTCGCGGCGACGTCGTGCAGTCCGCCCTTCGCGTCCGTCTCGGTGAGCGGCGCGAACAGGCTCATGGTCTGGGTGAAGGCCACCGTCTGGCGGCCCGGGGTCAGGTGGTCGGGCTCGCCGGTCGCGTAGACCAGGCTCCCGCCGGAGCCGCCCTGGGCGTCCCCGTTCCCGTTCCCGGTGGCCGAACAGCCGGTGGCCACCAGCGCCAGCGTGGCCGCTGCGGCCACCGCCGCGATCGTCCTGCGTCGCATCTTGAACTCCTCGAGTCGAAGCGCGTCCGGTTCGGGCCCGGTCGTCGTGGTCGAGACGGTAGGGGCCGCGCAAACCCGAGCACAAGGTTCCTTTCACTGATCTCTGAAACCTTTACCGCCCGGAAACGAGCCGGAAACGACACCCGTCGCGAAGGCGGGCGACCTGTGCCACGCTCGTCGCATGCGCCACACACCCCGCTTCCTGATGACCGACGTCGCCGAGGTGCGGCGCGTGGTCGCCGAGAACCCGTGGGCGACGATCGTGTCCCACACCGCGGCCGGGATCGTCGCGTCGCACTACCCGGTGCTCCTCGAGACGCCCGGCCCCGACGACGACCCGGACGCGATCGTGCTCGTCTCGCACGTCGGCCGCCCCGACGAGGTCGCGCACGAGCTCGGGCAGCACGAGGTCCTCGTCGTGTTCCAGGGGCCGCACGGCTACGTCTCCCCCGCGTGGTACCCGCCGGAGCAGTTCGTCCCGACGTGGAACCACGTGACCGCGCACCTGTGGGGCACGCCGGAGATCCTGTCCGACGAGGAGAACTTCCGCGTGCTCGACGAGCTCGTCGACCACTTCGAGCGCGTCATGCCCGAGCCGGTCTCGCTCGACGTCGACGAGGAGACCGCCCGACGGGTGGCGAAGGGCACCGTGGGGATCCGCATCCGGGTCACGCGCTCCGACGCCCGCGCCAAGCTGTCGCAGAACAAGGCACCCGAGGTGGTCGAACGCATCGTCGCGGGCCTGCGCGGGGACGGGCCCTACGCGTCGCCGGCGCTCGCCGACGAGATGGACCGCGTGCGCGCGGAGAGCCGGGAGGCACGATGAGCGACCTCCTGCTGCGTTCCGTCCGGCGGGTGGGAACGTCCGGTGCCCCGTCCGACGTGCGGATCGTCGACGGACGGGTCACTGCGATCGCGCCCACCGGCACCCTCGTCGCAGCTGACGTCGAGGTCGTCGAGGCCGACGGCGCGTGGCTCGGTCCGGGGCTCGTCGACCACCACGTCCACTTCGACCAGTGGGCCCTCGTCCGCCGTCGCGTCGACGTGTCCGGCTGCGACTCGGCGGAAGCAACCGCCGACCTGCTCGCCGGGGCGGCGCGTACCGCCGTGCCGGACGGCGGTCCGGCCGCGACGATCGTCGGTCACGGCTACCGGGACGGGCTCTGGCCCCGCCCCGCGCGACGCGAGCTGCTCGACCGGGCCGCGCCGGGCCTCCCGGCCGTCGTCATCAGCGGTGACCTGCACGCCGTCTGGTGCAACGCGATCGCCCTCGAGCGGTTCTCGGCGGCGGTGGGCCGCCCGCTCGTGGCGGGCGACGACGGGGTGCTGCGCGAGCAGGACGCGTTCGACGTGACGGCCGCGCTCTCCCGCGTGCCCGACGACGTGCTCGACGGCTACGTGTCCGACGCCGTCGACGCGGCCACGGCGCGCGGCGTGACCCGCGTCGTCGACCTGGAGATGCGGTCCGGCCTCGGCCGCTGGACCCGACGGGTGCGGGCCGGCACCGACGGACTCCGGGTCGCGTGCGGCGTGTACCCGCACGAGCTCGAGGACGCGATCGCCCGTGGACTCCGCACCGGCGCGGTCGTCGACGGCACCGGCGGACTGCTGTCGACCGGCCCGTTCAAGGTGATCACCGACGGATCGCTCGGTACCCGGACCGCGGCGATGGCCTCCGGCGACGGCGTCCTGGCCTACGCGTTCGACGAGCTCGTGGCGATGGTCCGCCGGGCGGTCGACGCCGGGCTCGTCCCGGCCGTGCACGCGATCGGTGACCGGGCGAACACGCTCGCACTCGACGTGTTCGAGGCCGTCGGCGCGCGCGGGTCGATCGAGCACGCGCAGCTGCTCGACGGCGCCGACCTCGACCGGTTCGCCCGGCTCGGGGTCGCCGCGTCCGTCCAGCCCGAGCACGCGATGGACGACCGCGACATCGCCGACCGGCACTGGGCGGGCGAGACGGACCGGGCCTTCCCGTTCGCCGCGCTCGAGCGGGCCGGCGCCGAACTGCGGCTCGGCTCGGACGCGCCCGTCGCGCCGCTCGACCCGTGGGTATCGATGGCGGCCGCGGTCGGACGGGACCGGGACGGCCGCGAGCCGTGGCACCCCGAGCAGCGGATGTCGGCGCTCGCCGCGTGGAGGGGGTCCACCGACGGCCGGGTCTCGGTCGCGGTCGGTGACGCCGCGGACCTCGTGCTGCTGCCGCTGGACCCGCTGGCGGTCGCCGTGTCCGAGCCGTCGGACGTGCTGCGAACGATGCCGGTGCTCGCGACGGCCGTCGCCGGGCGGTTCACGCACCGCTCGGTGTGACGCGCTACTTCTGGTCCTTCGGGCACCAGTAGAGCTTGCGACCGGCCATGTCCGCCATCCGGATCTCCGTGCCGCACACCCGGCAGGGCTCCCCCTGGCGGTGGTACACCCAGTGCCGGTCCTTCCGCGACCGCAGCGCCTTCTTGTGATCAGCCTCGGACAGGTCGTCCATCGTCAGCATGAGGCCGTCGCGGACGCCCTCGTGCAGCAGCTTCGACCAGTCCTGCCAGAGCGCCTTCGCCTGCTTGACGGTGATCTTCTTGCCGGGCTTGTACGGGTCGATGCGCTGCCGGAAGAGCAGCTCCGCGCGGTAGATGTTCCCGATGCCGGCGACCACCGACTGGTCCATCAGCAGCTGGCCGATCGCGACGTTGCGCTTCCGCACGTTCTCGACGAAGGTCTTCTCGGCCTCGGGACCGTCGTCGTTGATCGGGTCCGGACCGAGCTTGTCCAGCGCCTTCTGCACCCCGGCAGGGTCCTCGACCACGCAGGCGGTCGGACCACGCAGGTCGGCGACGGTGTCCTCGGTGAGGATCCGCACGCGCACCTGGCCGACCGGGTCGGGCGGGAAGGACTCGATCGGGTCCTCGGCCTTCTCCTGCTCAGCCATGCGGTAGCGGGCGAGCCGCGGGGCGCCGATCGACGCGAGCGACTCCTCGCCGTCGCCGTCCTCGGACAGGGCCTCCGCCGACGAGATCACGCCCGCGAAGTCCCACGCTCCGTAGAGACCGAGGTGCACCCGGAGGAACAGGTCGTCCTCGAACTCCAGGAACAGCTGCTTCGCCACCGCCCGCGCTGCGGTCATCCGCTTGCCGTCGAGCTGCGCCGCTCCGGCCGCGAAGCGACCCTGCGGACTCGACACCTCGCAGCGCTTGCCGACGAAGTGCCGCGAGAACTGGTTCGCGATGCGGTGGACGGAGTGACCCTCTGGCATCGGTCCTGTCTACCCGGACTACTCGTCGATCTGCCGACCGGCGATGTGCCCCGTCGTCTCGTACTCGGCGAGCTGCGCGATGCGGCGGGCGTGACGCTCCTCGCCGGAGAAGGGCTCGGCGATGAAGAGGTCGACGAAGCGGATGGCCTCGTCCTCGGTGTGCTGCCGGGCACCGATCGAGATGACGTTCGCGTCGTTGTGCTGGCGGGCGAGGAGGGCCGTCGACTCGTTCCACACCAGCGCGGCCCGGATGCCCTCGACCTTGTTGGCCGCGATCTGCTCGCCGTTGCCCGAACCGCCGAAGACGACACCGAGCGCCTCGACACCGGCACGCTGGTCCTGCACCACGGCGTGCGCGGCGTTGATGCAGAACGAGGGGTAGTCGTCGAGCGCGTCGTACTCGGACGGACCGTGGTCGACCACCTCGTGCCCCGCCTCGGTGAGGTGCTGGGCGAGGGTCTTGTTGAACTCGAGGCCGGCGTGGTCCGTTCCGAGGTGGATGCGCATGGCCTCGATCCTATTCCCGCGCCTACGCCGCCCGGACCACGACGACGACGTACCGGACCGCCTCGTCACCCGGGTTGCGGTAGACCACGTCCGCCGGGTCGCCGAGCTCGATCCGGTCCCCCGCGCCGAGCCGCGTGGACTCCCCCGCGACGACCACCTCGAGGACGCCGTCGACGACCCAGATGCAGTGACGGAGGAAGGCGTAGGCGCTCGCCGGGTACGCGACCTCGCGTCCGGCCGGGAGGCGCACCTCCGTGACGTCCGCGGGGAACGCCGCACTCGAGACGGGACGCCGGCGGTACCCGGTCTCCGGGTCGGTCCAGGAGTCCGCGGTCGCCCCGCGCTGCACGCCACGCGCCTCGTCGGGATCGGCCGTGCGCGGGACGTCGTGCTCCAGCGTCTCGTCGAGGAGCTGCGAGACCGTGAGACCGAACGCGCCGGACAGCCGACCGAGGATGGTGGCCGTCGGGCTCGACACCCCGCGCTCGACGCGGTTGATCATCGCGCGGGAGACGCCGGACTCCTCGGCGAGCTCGGTCAGACTCCACTTCCGCTCGGTCCGCAGGCGCTGCAGGCGTTGCCCGAGGCGGCGCTGGTCGGCGTCGTCGGCGGTCTCGGCAGCGCTCCCGGCCGCGCCCTCCGCCAGTTCCGTTGCCGCTCCCGCGTCGTCTACGATCTGAGACATGACGACAGCATATGCGACGGGCAGTCCTGCCTCCGTCACCGTGCGGGACTGCGAGCCGCGCGACCTCGACGTCGTCCACGCGCTGCACGTCGACGCCGTGCTGCACTCGACGGCGATCTGGCAGGAGGAGCCGCACCCACGGGAGTACTTCGACGGGTGGCTCGCCGAGCGTCGTGCCGCCGGACTCCCCGTGCTCGTCGCCGAGGTCGACGGGATCGTCGCCGGCTACGTCACCTACAGCGCGTTCCGGCCGCACCAGGGGTACCGCCACACGGTCGAGCACAGCGTCTACGTCGTGCCGGCGTTCCGCGGCCGGGGCATCGCGACCGTGCTGATGGACGCCCTCGTCGCACACGCCCGTGCGGCGGACGTGCACGTCGTGATGGCCGGCATCTGTTCGTCGAACACGGGCTCGATCGCCCTGCACGAGCGGCTCGGGTTCGTGACCGTCGGGGTGCTGCCCGAGGTCGGGCGGAAGTTCGACCGGTGGCTCGACCTGACGCTCATGCAGTTGCGCATCGCTTGAGGCGCACGGCCGGTGGAGGTCACTCGCTGCCGGGCAGCGGCACCTCGATCGGCGGAGGAGACGGACGGAACGCCGGGGCAGTGTCGCCGTGCGCAACGGCACGATGGGTGGGGCGAACCAGTCCCACGCGAGCGCTTCCTCGGCCGCCGCGGGGCTCTCCGTGAGGCAGTCGTTGCACCGCGCGTGCCACCCCTCGTCGTCGTGCCAGCGGTGTGGGTGCCCCTCCGGCACCCAGTCCGGCGACCACCTGACGTCGAAGGCGTACACGATCTCGGCGGCGATGCCCCACGCCAGCTTGCGCAGTGCAGCGTCCTCGATGCCCTGCTCCCACGACAGCCAGCCGTTCCGGAGTTCCTCGAGGACGTTGTCGGCCAGGAGCGCGTGGTGCCGGTTCTCCCACGCATCGCCCGAGGAGCGCACCACGACGGCCGGAGTGTCCGAGGGGACCGACGGCGTAGCGGTCTCTGTGCTCGGCTGCGCGCTCGCACCGTGCGTCCGTGCGTAGCGCTCGCCCTCGGGCGCGTTCATGAGCCACAGCGTCGCGGCGAGGTCCTCGTCGGACTCGCCGACTCCCGGCGCGCTCACGTACCGGGACTGCAGCGTGGCGACCTGGTCCGCGATCGTCCGGTCGGTCTCGACGAACGCCAGCACGCCCTGTGCCCGCACGAACATCCCGCTCGTCAGCAGGCCCCGACGGAGGCCGACCTCGAGCGCCCGGAGTGCCATCGCACGGGCGGCGCCAGGGTCCGGCTCGTGGTCCGTCCGCGCCAGCCGGTGTACGGCACGGAGATCGGTGGCACACCCGTTGCGGCCGAACTCGAGGACGTCGAGCAGGAGCCGTTCCTCGGGCGTCCTCGGTGCAGGCTCGGCGCTCGGTGGAAGGCCGTCGTCGCGCCGGACGCTGCGCCGCTGCACCTTCGGGTCCTCGGCGTCGACGGGTGGGACCACGTCGATGTACTGCTCGTGACCGGGCAGCGGCTCGCGGAGCGCTGCGATCGAGCCGTCGGGCATCTGCCGGACCTCGATGGTCGGGAAGGCCACGTACTCAAGGCCTGCGTCAGACAACGATCTCGTCCCCATGCGGCTCGATGACGTTGCCTTCGGCGTCCCAGATCCCCTCAAAGGAGTGGTCCACGTGCGCATCCGGATCGATACCCGCTGCCTCACGCCGACTCCGCTCGGCCGAGTAGAGATGCATCCCTCGGGGAGTGTCGGTCGCGAAGACGTTCCAGAGCGTGCCGGTCGTACGGTATCGCGCGTCAGCTCGCTCGAGACGTTCCTCCGCCGATCCATCCCAGTTCGACCACCTCCCGCGCCCGTCCTCACCAGGTTCGAGAGATCCGAGACCCATGATGTCCTGCTCGACCGAAGCCCGGATCCAGCCGAGCACGCGGGAGCGCGTGGTCGCGTCGTCCTCGCCGGTGCGGTAGGCGATGGGCTCGTGCCATCCGTAGAGGTCCGTACCCAGACCGTCCGCGACGTCGGCGAGGAGTTGGTAGGTCAGTTCGTTCATCGGGCGTCCTCCGGTAGGTCGTGTGGATCCGATCCCTTCGGGAGATGGATCCTGATCTTGTCCTTCGAGCTCGCGTGGACATCAATGGTCTGACCGCCGGATCGGCTGTCCGTGCGGGTGCGCGGCTCGGCGTCAGACAGCGATCTCGTCACCGCGTGGCTCGATGACGTTCCCGTCGGCATCCCAGACGTTCCGAAGCCGTGGGAGCGTGTCTCGACCAGCGGACAGACGCCGCGTACGTTCCCGTGTGTACATCTCCGAGCCGTGCTCCGTCCTCATCAGGTAGCAATCCCAGAACTGCACCTCGTCAGGCTCGACATCAACGGTGTAGATCGCAGCGATGCGTTCGACCAGTGACTCGGGGTCGCCGGTCCACGGCCGCCATACGGCTCTGCCCGAGTCGCCGTCCTCGAAGTTCCCGACCGCCACGAGATCGCCCTCGAGGAGCTGCTGAAGGCGTCGGAGGAGCCACGAGCGAGTGTCCTCGAGAGGGCGATGGCGGCCCTTCTCAATGTTGCCGGACCATGCCCACAGGTCGTCTCCCGTCCCGTCTTCGACACTGGCGAGGCAGTAGTAGGTGAACTCGTTCATCGTCAGCCCTCCGGTAGAGCGTCATCAGGAAGATCGTGCGGACCGGGTCGATCGACGCGCTCTGGCAGGTGCACCTTCACGTTGTCCCACTCCGACGACTTCGGGTTGTGCACCTCGACCACTGGTCCCCCGGTTCCGCTGTCACGCCGGTACTGCACCCTCGTGCCATCTGGAAGGACCACCTGGATGCGATCTCGAGCGGTCCCGGTGACGAGCTTCCCGCCACGACTCAGATCGCGCCACGCCGCCACGACCTCCTCGGGCGTGTCCACCTCTCGGTGCGGTTCGGTCTTCCCCGGCCGACCGATCGAACGGATGTGCTCGTTCGCCTCCGGCCCGGTCATCGGCCCGATGACGTCGGTCATGATGCCAGCACCACCGGCGACCTCGCGCGGCTTGCCGGTGAGTGGATCGTGCGTCCAGGCCCAGGCGTCCCGGTCGGCCTGCGCCATCCGTTGCCGCATCGCATCCGCGGGAGTCTGCTTCGCGGTGTCACCGCTCAGACCGAACAGGATCCCGAGGAGCTCGAGCGCGGACAGTCCGGCGGCCGCACTCCCCGCCCCGGCGGCCGTGCCACCGGCCGCGCCGAGCCACGGCCACGGGAACTGGAACGGCGTCGAGGGGAACCCGGGGAGCGGCATCGGCGCCACCAAGCTCGCGTTCCGGACGTCCGTCTCGTCGGTGGCGAGCCCGTCCGTCGAGTCCCCGCCGTCGATCCGACCGATGCGGGAGGCCAGGTCGCGCTGCCACTCCCGCCACTGCTCGTTCCACGCATCCGCCGCCGATCGGAGCGCGGCGTCCTCGGCGGCGAGGCCGGGAACCTGCCGCCACGGCGTCGCCGCCGACGGTGGGTCAGCCAGCGAGGCGTCGTGCTGCGCCACGGCATCGCCGATCCCTCCCGTGAAGGACGCGATCCGTTCCACCAGGGCAGTCCGCCGGGAACGGAGGTCGGCGAACTCGAATGATGCCGTGTCGAGGAGCCGGTGCAGGGCCGTGACGCTGTCGGCCAGGCCGTCGGCTGCATCGCTGGACCGGCGGGTCATCGCGGGCATCGCCTCGCTCACCCCGGGCATCGCGAAGACCGACGGCACGGCGGCCCAGGAACGGTCGCCGTTCGCGGCAGCGGTTCGGACGCGCTCCCCAGCAGTGCTCGCCACACCGGCTGCGGCGACGACCGCCGCCATGTCGAGACGGATCTCGTCGAGGAGCCCCGCGGTCACCGGCGCGTTCACCGGACGGCGCCCCGCTCGGCCCGAACGGCCATCTCCGCGTCTGCTTCGTCCACCGCGGCCAGGGCGACGCGGCCGACCGCGCTGACCGCCGCGAGGTGCGCGCCGATCCGCGGTGCGGTGGCCGAGCGCGCAGCGGCGAAGGACGAGACGGCCGATGCGACGACGTCCGAACCGCTCGCCGCCGAGGTGACGGCGTCGAGCGCCTCGGCCAGTGCCCCCGCCCGTTCGGCGACGTCCTCGGCCGCGCCGTGGACGTCCGCGACCGTCCGTTCGGTCGCCCCTCGGTCGACCCGGTACTGCTCCCCCATCGAGACCCCCGTGCTCGTGATGTTTCAGCGTTCAGCCAGCACCGTAGCAGACTGGAGGCACGGTGCGGACCCGCACCGTGCCTCCAGTCCTCCCGCTGGTCGCGTCCGCGACGCAGGCCGTGCTACGCGACCGTGTCGAAGATCGGACCGACCGTCCGCGAGCGCTTGAGCTCGAAGAAACCGGGGTACTTCGCGACGGCGACGACGCCGTCCCACAGGTCCACCGCCTCCTGTCCCTTCGGTGCCGGCGAGATGACCGGGCCGAAGAAGGCCGTGCCCTCGACGGCGATCACGGGCGTCCCGACGTCCTGGCCGACGCGGTCGATGCCCTCCTGGTGGCTCGCGCGGACGACCTGGTCGACCTCGTCGGTCCAGGCGTACTCGAGCAGGTCGGCGTCGAGGTCGAGCTCGCGGAGCACGGCCGGGACGACCTGCTCGGGGTCGGACTCCTGGCGGTGGTGGACGTGCTCGCCGAGCGCGTCGTACAGCGGCTTGACGATCTCCTGGCCGTGACGGAGCGCCGCGGCGGTGACGATCCGCGGGTAGAGCTGCCCCTTGTGGATGCGCTCGCGGTACTCCTGGGAGATGTCCTGGTCCTCGTTCAGGACGAACAGGCTCATCACCTTCCAGGTCACGTCGAGGTCCCGGTGGCGGGCGACCTCGTCGACCCAGCGGCTCGTCATCCAGGCCCAGGGGCAGTTCGGGTCGAACCAGAACTCCACAGCGGTACGGGCGGTCTCGGTGTTGTCCACAGCAGTCTCGGTCACGGTGCGAGCGTACGCGCGCTCGCTAGGCTGATCCCATCGTCCCGACGGCGCACGACGCCGTGCCGGGACTCCCCCTCACCGCGGACATCGATCGTCCGCGCCGCAAGCGAAGTTGGAGCGTCCGTGCCCGGAGAGAACCTCACCAGAACCGAAGCCCAGGAACGTGCCGCGGTCGTCGCCGTGCAGACGTACGACGTCGAGCTGGACCTGACCCGCGGCGCCGAGACGTTCGGCAGCACCACGCGTGTCCGCTTCACCGCGACGCCCGGCGCCTCGACCTTCATCGACGCGATCACGAAGGCCGTGCACTCGGTCGAGCTGAACGGTGCCGCGCTCGACGTCGCCGCGGTCAACGACGGTGTCCGCATCCAGCTGGACGGGCTGCAGGAGCAGAACGAGCTCGTCGTCGTCGCCGACGCGCTCTACACGAACACGGGCGAGGGCCTGCACCGCTTCGTCGACCCGGTCGACGACGAGGTCTACCTGTACTCGCAGTTCGAGGTGCCGGACTCCCGCCGCATGTTCGCGGTCTTCGAGCAGCCCGACCTCAAGGCCGAGTTCACCTTCACCGTGACGGCCCCGGCCCGCTGGCAGGTCGTCTCGAACGCCCCGACGCCCGAGCCGCGCGTCGACGGCGAGGTCGCGACGTGGGTCTTCCCCGCGACGTCCCGCATCTCGAGCTACATCACGGCGCTGATCGCCGGTCCGTACGAGGTCGTTCGCGACGAGCTGACCAGCCGCGACGGCCGGACGATCCCGCTCGGCGTCTTCGCGCGTCGCTCGCTCGCCGAGTACCTCGACCCGGAGTACGTGTTCGAGACGACGAAGAAGGGCTTCGCGTACTTCGAGGAAAAGTTCGACGTCGCCTACCCGTTCGAGAAGTACGACCAGCTGTTCGTGCCGGAGTTCAACGCCGGCGCGATGGAGAACGCGGGTGCGGTCACCTTCACCGAGACCTACGTGTTCCGGTCCAAGGTCACCGACGCCATCAAGGAGCGCCGGGTCGTCACGATCCTGCACGAGCTCGCGCACATGTGGTTCGGCGACCTCGTCACGATGAAGTGGTGGAACGACCTCTGGCTGAACGAGTCGTTCGCCGAGTGGGCCTCCACGATCGCCACGGCCGAGGCCACCGAGTGGACCGAGGCGTGGACGACCTTCCAGGCCATGGAGAAGTCCTGGGCCTACCGCCAGGACCAGCTCCCCTCGACGCACCCGATCGTCGCGACGATCAACGACCTCGAGGACGTCCAGGTCAACTTCGACGGCATCACGTACGCGAAGGGCGGCTCCGTCCTCAAGCAGCTCGTGGCGTGGGTCGGCATCGACGCGTTCTTCGCAGGCGTCTCGGCGTACTTCAAGAAGCACCACCACTCGAACACCGAGCTCCGCGACCTGCTCGTCGAGCTCGAGGCGACGAGCGGCCGGGACCTGTCCGAGTGGTCGCAGCTGTGGCTCGAGACCGCCGGCGTCAACACGCTGCGCCCCGAGATCGAGGTCGACGAGGCCGGCGTGATCACCTCGTTCGCCGTCCTGCAGGAGGCCCCGGCGGACCACCCGACGCTCCGCCCGCACCGGCTCGCGATCGGCGTCTACGCGTTCCAGCAGGACGCGGAGGCACCGTTCGGCGCCGACACCGCGTCGTCGGGCGGCAAGCTCGAGCGTGCGCACCGCGTCGAGATCGACGTGGACGGCGCCCGCACCGAGGTCCCCGAGCTCGTCGGCGTGCACCGCGGCGACCTCGTGCTGCTCAACGACGACGACCTGGCGTACGCCAAGATCCGTCTCGACGAGCAGTCCCGCCGCACGGCGATCGAGCACCTCGCCTCGATCGCGAACCCGCTCGCCCGCTCGATCGTCTGGGGCGCGATGTGGGACGCCACGCGCGACGCCGAGTCGCCCGCGAGCGACTACGTCCGCCTGGTGCTCGGCAACATCGCCACCGAGACCGAGTCGACGACGATCCGCACGACGCTGTCGCAGCTGCTGCTCACCGCTCGCAACTACGTCGCCCCGGCGAAGGTCGACGCCACCGTCCGCTCCGTGGGCGACACGCTGTGGCAGCTGGCCGCGTCGGCTGAGTCCGGGTCCGACGCTCAGTTCCAGTTCGTGAAGTTCTTCGCGCAGATCGCCTCGACGCCGGAGCACGTGACGACGCTGCAGGGCCTCCGGGACGGTTCGGTCACGCTGCAGGGTCTCGAGGTCGACACCGACCTGCGCTGGGAGCTGCTCGAGGGCCTCGTGCTCGCGGGCGCCGCCGGTGACGCCGAGGTCGACGCCGAGCTGGCCGCGGACAAGACCGCGTCGGGCGAGCAGGCCGCCGCGCGTGCCCGTGCGACGATCCCGACCGCCGAGGGCAAGCTCGCGGCGTTCTCGTCGCTCGTCGACTCCGACGAGCTGCCGAACGCGATCGTCCGGCAGACCACCGTCGGGTTCCAGCACACGAACAGCCCCGTCGTCCTCGAGGGTCTGGTGTCCCGCTACTTCGACGCCCTCACCCGCATCTGGGCGGAGCGCAGCTACCACATGGCCGACACGATCGTCACGGGGCTCTACCCGGCGCCGCTCGCCTCGGTCGAGCTCCGCGACGCGGCGAACGCCTGGCTCGAGGCGCACCCGGAGACCCCGGCGCTCCGTCGCATCGTGACGGAGAACGTCGCCGGCACCGAGCGGGCGCTGCGGGTCCAGGCGGCCGACGCCTGATCAGAGCGACACGCGATGCCAGAGGGCGGGGCCTCGGTGATCCTCACGGGACACCGAGGCCCCGCCCTCTAGCATCGTCCGGATGATGAACTCGGCAGCGAACACGACCGACGACGTCTCGAAGTGGGCGTCCAACGCCTTCACCCAGTTCGTGGACACCTGGCACATCCCGATCACGATCGTCATCACGATCCTCGTGGCGATCATCGTCCGGCTGCTGCTCCGTCGCACGATCAAGCAGGTCGTCGACCGGATCGTGAACGGCGTGAAGAAACGGCAGGGCGCCGACGACACCCAGGCGCTCATCGCCTCGCCGGTGCAGACCGCCCGCGTGGTGCAGCGGACCCGCACGCTCGGCAGCGTGCTCGAGAACCTCGCGACGGTGGTCATCGCCGTGATCGCGCTCGCGATCATCATCTCCACGTCCTTCCCGACGGCGGCGGTCGGCATCGTCGGAGGTGCCTCGGTCGTCGCCGCGGGCCTGGCCGTCGGCGCGCAGAGCATCGTGAAGGACCTGCTGTCCGGAGTGTTCATGATCCTCGAGGACCAGGCCGGCGTCGGCGACGTCGTGGACACCGGCCCCGCGACCGGCGTGGTCGAGAACGTCGGTCTGCGCGTGATGCAGATCCGCGATGTCAACGGCATCCTGTGGTTCGTCCCGAACGGTCAGATCCTGCGCGTCGGCAACCTGTCGCAGGGGTGGTCGCGAGTGCTCGTCGACATCACGGTGCCCTACGACACCGACATCGACGCCGTGCAGGACGCACTCCTCCGCACGGCGGTCGCGATGTCGCAGGAACCCCGCTGGCGGCAGCGGATCGTCGAGAAGCCCGAGATCTGGGGGCTACAGTCCATCACCGACGCCGGCATGGTGTTCCGGCTCGTCGTGAAGACCCGCGCGTCCGAACTCGACGTCGTCGGTCGCGAGATGCGCGTCCGCCTGAAGCGCGCCGTCGACGAGCTCGGCGTGACGCTGCCGGCGATGGCGATGATCATGCCCGAGGGGTGGGAGAACGCCACCTCCATCAACGGCCTGCGCACCGTGCGCACCCAGCCGACGCCGGCACCCACCAAGTCCCGCGGGAAGCGTGGGAACCTGTTCGGGCGGGCCATCCGCACCGACGACCAGGAGTCCGGGAAGGACCACCAGTGAGCGACCCCACCACGCCCGTCCCCGGTCAGCCGATCACGCTGCGCGTGGGGCTGGGCGGCGCCGCCGCCACGGGGTCGCTGTACGAGCGCATCGGCGGCGCGCCGACCTTCGACCGGCTCGTCCGACGGTTCTACGAGGGCGTGCAGCAGGACGACGTCATCTGGCCGATGTACCCGGCTGACGACCTCGAGGGTGCGATCTGGCGGCTGTCCGCGTTCCTCCAGCAGTACTGGGGCGGCCCCGGGACCTACAGCGAGGAGCGCGGGCACCCCCGGCTCCGGATGCGCCACAACCCCTTCCGGATCACGTCGGAGGCCCGCGAGCGCTGGCTGCACCACATGCACGATGCCGTCGAGTCGCTCGCGCTGGCTCCGCTGGACGAGGCCGAGCTGTGGGCGTACCTCGACCGTGCGGCGCACGCGATGACGAACACCTTCGACTGACGTTCGCGACGTGAAGCGTCTCGGCCCGGTGGTGGCCGTCGTGATCGACCGGACGCGACCACGGGGCGGACGGGAGGCACGGGCCGCGCCCGCCACGCGCCTCCCGTCCGGCCGGTGGCTGCGGTGGAGTCCACGACGCGGCCTCCGGCCCACCCGCCGTGCGGTCTACCGGACGTACGAACCGTCGGCCAGGTCCTCGAGCAGGGACGGCCGCGACGGTCGCCAGCCGAAGGCCGCGCGTGCATGCGCGCCGGATGCCTCCTGGTGCAGGAGCAGCGCGTCGGCGAAGTCGGTGCCCAGACGCTCCCGGCTGGCATCGACGCTCTCGGCGACGACGGGGGAACCGTGCGCCCCCGCCTCGGCGATCTCGCGCACGGTCGGGTTGGCCCCGCTCGCCGCCACGACGTACCCGTCCTGCTCACCGCGGTGGACGGCCAGGACGTAGAGCTCGGCGAGGTCGTCGACGTGCACGGTCGTCCAGCGCTGCGAACCGTCGCCGACGAACCGCACCTCGTGCTCCCCGTCACCGACGAACATCGCCGGGATCCCCGCGCCCCGGCCGTGCACGATGCCCGGCGCGACGATCGTGGTGCGGACGTCGCTGGCTCGCACCGTCGCCTCGACGGGAGCACGCCACGCGGTGAGCGCCGGCGGCGAGACGGGTGACTGCTCGGAGATGTCGGTGGAGTCGCCGAACGTGAAGATGCCCCCGGTGTGGACGAACGGTCGAGCCGAGCCGGAGAACGCCTCGAGCACGGTCGCCGTGAACCCGGGGTCGACCGACTCGGCCGACGCCGTGTGCACGACCGCGTCGGCGTCGTGCACGAGACGACGGACGACGTCCGTGTCCGTCACGTCGCCGACGACCGCGCTGCCGCCGGCGTCGCGGACCGCCTGCGCCTTCTCGTCGGAGCGGACGAGCGCGGTGACCCGGTCGCCGTGGGCGACGAGGGCGCGGAGGACGGAGGAACCGATGTAGCCGGACGCGCCGGTGAGGAAGACCTGCATGCAGTCACCCAACCACGACCGCTCCGGCGCCGGGGACGCGGGCGGACCACCTGTGGACGGAGGGCCGGCACCCACAGGAACCGGTCGTCGACCGGTGTCAGTCGGCGAGGCCCCAGGCGCGCCGCTTGACCAGCACGTGACCGCGGGAGGTCGTCAAGCGGCTCCACCGACCGGCCTCGAACAGCCGCACCGGGTCGTGGCCGAGGAA
Organism: Curtobacterium sp. NPDC089185; assembly: GCF_040685235.1. Taxonomy (NCBI): domain Bacteria; kingdom Bacillati; phylum Actinomycetota; class Actinomycetes; order Micrococcales; family Microbacteriaceae; genus Curtobacterium; species Curtobacterium sp. NPDC089185. The sequence continues at coordinate 215,803 of NZ_JBFBHK010000001.1, forward strand.
GCCGAGGCTCTCCCCCGCGAACCCGGCGGCGGCCGGCACGTGCTCGATGCCGGGGACCGGGCGCCCCCACACCTCGGCACGGATGCGGCGCACGATCGCCTCCCCGGCGTTGGACGGCACGGCGTCGGCGACCTCGGCGATGCCGTCGCGGGCGGCACGACGGAGCAGCTCCGGCGAGATGTCGGGCAGCGGCACCCACCCGCCGCGGGGCGGCGAGATCGCAGCCCAGGTCACGGTGTTGACCTCGTGCGGCAGCTCGACCTCGACCGGGGTGGCGCGGGTCGGGTCCGCGCCGTCAGCACCGGCGGCGTCCTGCTCCTCGGCGAGCACACGGAGGCGTTCCTGCAGCGAGGCGAGCGGCACGACCGCGTCGATCGTGACCGGCTGCGTGAGCGAGAACGTCCGCAGCCCGAGCACCGTCGGCAGCTCGTCGAGCAGGCCGAGCGGGTAGAGGATCGCCGTGTAGACCGCCAGGACACGCGAGTCCGCGATGAGCCGGACCGATCCGTCCTCGATCCGGGCGGCCCGCCCGAGGTAGGTGCGGAGGTCACCGAGCGAAGCGGTGTCGGGAAGCGTGAACGAGGTGCCCATGTCGCCACCGATCCTACCGGCGGCGGGTTCGTAGACTGCGGGTGTGAACGGCGAACCCGACTTCCTCAGCACCCTCCGCCTGCAGGACACCGGCGCGAGCACGGGTGAGACGATCCTGACGGGTGCCAGCCACTGGTCGCCCGGTGGACGGGTCTTCGGCGGCCAGGTGCTCGCGCAGTGCATCGTCGCCGCCCAGCACACCATCGAGGACCGCGACATCCACTCGATGCACGGCTACTTCCTGCGGCCGGGCGACACCGAGCTGCCGATCACCTTCGCGGTCGAGCGGATCCACGACGGTCGCTCGTTCGCCACCCGGCGGGTGCAGGCGTACCAGCGCGGGGTGCCGATCTTCTCGATGATCGCCTCGTTCCAGCGCCCGGACGAGGGCGTCGAACACCAGGACCCCTTCCCCGTGGACGTCCCCGAGCCGGAGACCCTGCCGTCCGCGGCGTCGATCCTCTCGGCGATCGACCACCCGGTCGCGCAGGCCTGGGCGGCGCGGTCGATCGACCTCCGGCACGTCGAGGGGCCGGTGTTCGTCGACGTGCAGGGCGAGCGGGTGCCCCACCAGGCGGTGTGGTTCCGGGTCGAGGGGGCGCTGCCCGCGGACCCGGCCCTGCACCGTGCCGTGCTCGGGTACGCGAGCGACATGTCGATCCTCGAGCCGATCATGCGGCGGCACGGCGTCGCCTGGGGCACCCCGGGCGTGAAGAGCGCGAGTCTCGACCACGCCATGTGGTGGCACCGGGACGCTCCGGCCGACGAGTGGGTGCTCTACGCGCAGGAGTCACCGAGTGCGCAGGGCGGGAGGGGGCTCGCTTTCGGCCGGATGTTCGCGCGCGACGGACGGCTGCTCGCGTCGGTGGCGCAGGAGGGCATGCTGCGCGTCCCGCGCTGAGCGCCGCCACTCGCGGTTCGGAGTGCTTGCGCACAACGGGAAGCAGCCCGCGCCACGCGATCTCGTGGCACGAGCTGCTTCCCGTTGTGCGGCGGCGGCGCGCGCCGGACGCTTCCGCTACGGGCGGGCGAACACCACCGGCGGCTCGGTGTACGGCGCGCACGCGGCACGTTCCGCATCCGTCAGCCGACGCGGGCGCTCCGTGGCCGTGTCGACCATCACCAGGGCCGTGGTCGCCCGGGTGTACAGGACGGTGGGCTCGACGCCCGCGGGTGACCACACCTCGTACGAGACGTCGATGCTCGCGCCACCCGTGCGCCCGATCCACAGCTGCACGTCGAGCGGACGACGCTGGTACGGGATCGAGGCGAGGTACTCGAGCCGCTGGGCCGCGATCACCGTCATGGTGCCCGATCCGGGACGACCGTCGATGATCGGCGCCGCGAGGTCGCCGTCCTCGTCGACGTCGGACGGGTCGTGTCCCCAGAACCCCGCGATGCGCGCCTCCTCGAGGAGGCGCAGCACCGCGGAGTTGTTGACGTGCCCGTACGCGTCGATGTCACTCCACCGCAGGCGGATCGGGACGTGGAGCCTCGCCACGGATCAGTCGCGCGTGAGCTTGCGGTAGGTCGCCCGACCCGGCTTCGCGGCGTCGGCACCGAGACGCTCGACCTTGTTCTCCTCGTACGCCTCGAAGTTGCCCTCGAACCAGTACCAGTTCGGCGTCCCGTCCTCGTTGAGGCCCTCCCACGCGAGGATGTGCGTCGCGATGCGGTCGAGGAACCACCGGTCGTGGGTGATCACCACGGCACAGCCGGGGTACTCGAGCAACGCGTTCTCGAGACTGCCGAGCGTCTCGACGTCCAGGTCGTTCGTCGGCTCGTCGAGGAGCAGGAGGTTGCCGCCCTGCTTCAGGGTCAGCGCGAGGTTCAGACGGTTGCGCTCACCACCGGAGAGGATGCCGGCGCGCTTCTGCTGGTCCGGCCCCTTGAAGCCGAACTGCGACACGTAGGCGCGCGACGGGATCTCCGTCTTGCCGACCTGGATGTAGTCGAGTCCGTCGGACACGACCTCCCACAGGTTCTTGTTCGGGTCGATGCCACCGCGGCTCTGGTCGACGTACGAGATGTCGACGGTCTCGCCGACCTTCAGCGAGCCGCCGTCGAGCGGCTCGAGGCCGACGATCGTCTTGAAGAGCGTCGTCTTGCCGACACCGTTCGGACCGATGACGCCGACGATGCCGTTGCGGGGCAGCGTGAAGGACAGGTCGTCGATGATGACGCGCTCACCGAACGACTTGTGGAGCTTGTCGGCGTCGATGACCTGCGACCCGAGACGCGGACCGACGGGGATGACGATCTCCTCGAAGTCGAGCTTCCGCGTGCGCTCGGCCTCCGACACCATCTCCTCGTAGCGGGCGAGACGGGCCTTCGACTTCGCCTGGCGACCCTTCTGGTTGCTCCGCACCCAGTCGAGCTCGGACGAGAGACGCTTCGCGAGCTTCGCGTCCTTCTTGCCCTGGACCTCGAGTCGGGCACGCTTCTTCTCGAGGTAGGTCGAGTAGTTGCCCTCGTACGGGTAGAGGCGGCCGCGGTCGACCTCGGCGATCCACTGCGCGACGTGGTCGAGGAAGTACCGGTCGTGGGTCACGGCCAGGACGGCGCCGTGGTACTGCTGCAGGTGCTGCTCGAGCCAGAGCACGGACTCGGCGTCGAGGTGGTTGGTGGGCTCGTCGAGGAGGAGCAGGTCGGGCTTCTGCAGCAGGAGCTTGCAGAGGGCGACGCGACGCTTCTCACCACCGGAGAGGTGGGTGACGAGCTCGTCCCCCGGCGGGCACTGGAGCGCGGCCATGGCCTGCTCGAGCTGCGAGTCGAGGTCCCATGCGTCGGCGGCGTCGATGTCCTCCTGCAGGGTGCCCATCTCGGCCAGGAGGGCGTCGAAGTCGGCGTCCGGCTCGGCCATCAGCGCGGAGATCTCGTTGAAGCGCGTGATCTTCCCGTGGATCTCGCCGACGCCCTCCTGCACGTTCTCGAGGACGGTCTTCGACTCGTCGAGCTCCGGCTCCTGCATGAGGATGCCGACGGTGAAGCCCGGGGTGAGCTTCGCCTCGCCGTTGGACGGCTGGTCGAGACCCGCCATGATCTTCAGGATCGTCGACTTGCCTGCACCGTTCGGCCCGACGACGCCGATCTTGGCGCCGGGGAGGAACGACATCGTGACGTCGTCGAGGATCAGCTTGTCGCCGACCGTCTTGCGGGCGCGGACCATCTGGTAGATGTACTCAGCCATATCGCGGCAAGTCTACTGACACGGTGCCCCGGAGCGCCCCCTCTCTTCGACATCGCCGGACGCGACTCCGGTGCTCACGCCGCGTCACGGCCGGAGAGTGCACGGTCTTCCGGCCCGTCGAGCGGGGACGAGGGCGTGGCGAAGTCCCCGCCCAGGGCGGACGCGGTGTGCCGTGCCGCCTCGGCAGGATCCGGCAGCTCGTCCTCGGCGGTCGCGTCCGCGTCCGGGTCGACCTGCCCGCGGACCTCGCCCGTCCGCGGGTCGACCGATGGGGAGTCGCCGGGAACGGCAGTGGACTCGGTGCTGTGTCGCGGCACCCGGATCCAGTTGCTGATGCCCCAGGCGAGGTCGTGTCCGATGCCCTCGGCATCGATCTCCACGGAGGTCCCGCCGCGACCGTCCCGTTCCCAGGTGCGGATGCGGACCCGCCCCGTGACCACGATGCGGTCGCCCTTCTTCAGGGACTTGTGGACGTTCGCGGCCAGGGAGCGGAACGCGGTGACCGTGAACCAGTTGGTGGTGCCGTTGGTCCAGGACGAGGTGCTGCGGTCCCAGCGACGGGACGGGGACGCCAGGCGCATGCTCGAGATGGCGATGCCGGTGTCGGTGACGAGGTGGCGGGGTTCGGTCGCGACGATGCCGCAGACGGTGATCGTGTCGTTCATGACTCGATCGTCGGCGAGGGCCGGGGCGAACCAGCGCCCCGGCCCTCGTCCTGTGACCGGTCATCTCGATCACGTCTGCTGTGCAGGAGGAGTCCCCCGCGCCTCCAGACCGACCGTGGTCAGTGCGCGCGGAACTCGGGCCGGTCGGCGAACGGACCGAGCGCCGCGTGGACCGCCTCCTTCGCGGACCCGAGCGACGGGTAGGTGCCGCCTCGTCCGGTCCGGCCGTAGAGCTCGACGTGGAACCCGTCCGACGCGCGGCGGATGCTGCCGACCGCGCCCGCCGGACCGACGGCCACCCAGGTCCCGGTGTTGTCCATCATCGTTCGACCACCTCCTCGTGGCCCCGGCGCCGCGTCTCAGGACGCCAGGATGTACCGACTGTAGGCCTTGCGGACCTTGTTCACCTTGGGGAGCGCGACCGCCAAGCAGTAGCCCTGACCCGGGTTCTTGGCGAAGAAGTCCTGGTGGTACTCCTCCGCACGGAAGAACGGCCCGGGCGCCTCGATCGTCGTGACGACGCCGCCGTCCCACATCGTGCCGGCGCGGTCGATCGCCCGACGGAACAGCGCCTCCTGCTCGGCGTCGGCGGGGAACATCGCGGACCGGTACTGCGTGCCCACGTCGGCACCCTGTCGGTTCAGCTGCCGCGGGTCGTGGAGCGTGAAGAAGACGTCGAGGACGACGTCAGCGGGGATGACGGACTCGTCGAAGGTCACCGCGACCGCCTCGGCGTGCCCGGTCGTGCCGGTGCAGACCGCCTCGTAGGACGGGGCGTCCGTGGTGCCGCCGATGTAGCCCGAGACCACCTCTTGCACGCCCTGGAGCGTGCGGTACACCGCGTCGAGACACCAGAAGCAGCCACCTGCGAGCACGAACGTCGTCATGCGCAGAACCTACCTCGCCGGGCTCTTGGCGGACCGTGAACGGGGTCGTCGTCCTGCACGGCGTGTGTCCCCCCACGTGTCCTCCACAGCGCTGCACGACGCCCTCGGGAGTGTCGGTGGTCGCCCGTACCGTCGCTGGTACACCACACGACAGACCACAAGGAGGCACCAGTGCAGCTCAGCACCGATCTCGCGTTCCGCTCCCGCCCGACGCCCGTGGCGCGGAGCCGAGGCGACCTCCGCGTCCTCGACGTGCGCGACGACCTCAGCCGGGTCACGCGGGCGAACGGCGAGATCGTCGGGTACGTCGACCGCCTCGACGTCGCCGGCGGCACGGCGTACCGCGCCCGACGGTACGTCGCCACCGAGCGCCGGTTCGTGGAGCTCCCGAACGCGTGGTCCGCGGACGACGCGGTCGACTTCCTCCGCTGGGGCTGACGCGGTCGACTTCCTCCGCTGGTGCTGACCCGCACGGTCCCGACGGCGCGGCACGGCAGGGGCTCCCGCCGGTCGGGATCGACGGAACGCCGACGGGCCTGCGCTGATCGCGCCCGTGCGCTGCGTAGGGTGCGCGCATGGACTGGTGGAACGACCTGACCGACTGGACGGCGTCCGACACGGGATGGCGGGTGCTCTCCGGAGCGATCATCCCCTTCATCGCGATCGTCGTGGCCGGGGTGATCGCCGCCCTGATCGGACGCGCGGCGACGAAGCGCGTCGTCGCACTGCACGACCGGGAGAGCCGGACCGCCGCGGTCGCCGGGATCGTCTCGGTCTCGCGGAAGGCATCGCGGTGGGGCTCGCTCGGACACGAGGAACGCGCGTACACCGACCACCTCGCCGAGGACGCCGACATCCGCCTGCGCATGCTGCCCGTCAGCGGCGCGGCACTCGCGGCCGACTGGGCGCAGCACGAGATCGCCGACATCAAGCGCAACTCGTCGACCTTCACGTCGACGGACCAGTCGCTCGGCGAACTGCGCGACCGTCTGCTCGAGTGGAACGCCCGGCCCAACCGCGCGCGCAAGCTGTTCAAGGCCGACCTCGAGCGCTGGAAGTTCGACTCGCCCGACCCGGACGCCGAGTTGATCGGCCGCCAGCAGGACTGGAACGCGGACCAGCAGCAGAAGCGCGGTGCCGCGGACGCCGACGCGCCGTCCCAGCCCGCCACGCCGACCACGACGGCACTGCGCCCCACGCTGCAGCAGCAGCAACAACAGCCCGTCGTCGCCCCCTCTGCGCCGGCACCGGGGTCGGCTGACCGCGACCAGGACGCCACGACCCCGATCAACGACCTCCGCCCCGCCCCCGACAACCGCACCCGCCCGTACGGCCAGGGCGAGACCGTGCCGCTCGACGGCGCTCCGGTCCGACCGCCGCTCGGCTCCCCCATCGCCCCGGGTCGACCGAGCACCCCTGCGCCCGCCGCGCGGAACGACGTCGGTGGCCACGACGTCGGTGGCCACGACGCGGACGCCCGCGACGTGGACGCGACCGACCAGGACCGGACCCCGTCGTCACCCCGCATCGCCAGTCCCACGGCGGCGGACGCACACGTGAACCGAGCCTCCGGATCCGCGACCGGCCTCGACCGGACGGCAGACCAGGACACCCGCCCGGGCGACGCGGACGACCCGGCGGCGGAGCGGGACGACGAACCGTCGCCGTACACGCAGCCGATCAGCGCCAGCGAGCTGCGACGCCGAGCCGGCGACGACGACTGAGCACGACCACCACTGCCGGTCCGGCCTGAAACCGACCGGCGCGGGGCCGACCGGCGCGAGGCCGCCATCCGAGGGGATGGCGGCCTCGTCCGTTCCGGTGCCCCCGGCAGGAATCGAACCCGCGGCACGGTGGGTAGAAACCACCTGCTCTATCCACTGAGCTACGGAGGCCGGCGGCGACGATCCTACCGCCGGTGGCGATCCGGTGACGCGACCACAGGGCCGAGCCGGCCGATCGCGGACCGGACGCGACCGACGGAGGTGTGACGCGCCTCCCGGCCGGACCGTCGAGACGTCAGAGTGCCTTGGCCACCGCCAGCAGCAGCTGATCCCGCGAGGGGACACCGGGCGAACGGAAGACCTCGGTCCCGTCGTCCCGCCGCACGATGATCGTGGGGGTCGAACGGAGACCGAGGTCCTCTGCGGTGTCGGGGTGTGCCGCCACGTCGCGCTCGGTGACCCGCAGCCCCGGGACGAGCGCCGCCACGTCACCGGTCACGCGGCGGGCGGCCGCGCACGGGGCGCAGAAGGCGGAGGTCCAGAGATCGAGGCGCACGGCTCGTGCAACGCGGGCGGCGTCGGGTCTACTCCCGGTCGAACCCGCCGCTGCGGTCGCCGCGGTCCTGCAGGTCGTCGACCGGGTCGGAGTCGGCGGCGTCGTACTCGTACTCGACCGAGGTCTGGTCGAGCACCTGGCGGGACTTGGTGGCCTTGTAGGTGAAGGCCGTCTGGAGGCCCTCGACGTCCGCGTACACCGTGACCTCGTCGTCGACCGCGTCGCCGGTGGCGGTGCGGGTGTCGGTCGTGCCGTCGAAGGGACCGCCGTGGAAGATCGCGGTGTACTCGTCGCCCTCGGAGATGGTGATGTCGCTCATGCGTCCCTTCTACCAGGACGCCCCTGTTGACGGATGCATAGCCTTGCTATACAGTTCCGGAGTGGAATCAACAAGGGCACAGACGGTGGAGACGCTCCTCGTCTCCGTCAACCGGCTGATCCGCGCCGCCGCACGAGCCACCGGCAACCCGACCTCGGCCGCCGTGTGGCGGACCCTCGGGATCCTCGAGACCGAGCAGCCTCTCCGCCTCGGCGAGCTCGCCGCCGCCTCGCGCGTGGCGCAGCCCACCATGACCAAGCTCGTCACCGGCATGCTCGCCGACGGGCTGGTCTCGCGCAGCGTCGACCCGGACGACTCCCGCGGCCAGCTCATCGAGCTCACCGACACCGGGCGCGACCGGCTCCGCACGTGGCGCGCCACCATCACCGAGACGGTCGGGCCGGTCTTCGCCGACCTCGGCGACGACGAGTGGGACGTGCTGCACCGCGCAGCCGCCATCGTCGCCGCACGCACGCCCGCCACGACCACCACCAGAACGGAGATCCCCGCGTGAACGCCCACGCACCCGCTGCATCCGGCAGCATCCTCAAGCAGTCGTCCGCGGTGTGGGCGATCGCCTTCGCCTGCGTCGTCGCCTTCATGGGCATCGGCCTCGTCGACCCGATCCTGCCCGCGATCGCGTCCTCGTTGCACGCGACCGCTGCGCAGACCGAGCTGCTCTTCACGAGCTACCTCGCGGTCACGGGCGTCGCCATGTTCTTCACCAGCTGGGTGTCGAGCCGCATCGGCGCGAAGAACACGCTGCTCATCGGACTCGCGCTCATCGTCGTCTTCTCCGTGCTCGCCGCCACCTCCGGCAGCGTCTGGAACATCATCGGCTTCCGCGCCGGCTGGGGCCTCGGCAACGCGCTCTTCATCTCCACCGCGCTCGCGACGATCGTGGGTGCGGCCTCGGGCGGCACCGCGTCGGCGATCATCCTCTACGAGGCAGCCCTCGGCCTCGGCATCGCCGTCGGCCCGCTCGTCGGCGGCCTGCTCGGCTCGGTGAGCTGGCGCGGCCCGTTCTTCGGCGTCACCACCCTCATGGCGATCGCGTTCATCGCGGTCGTGGTGCTCCTGAAGTCGTCCGGGCTCGAGAAGCCGACGCCCACCAAGCTCTCCGCGCCGTTCCGGGCGCTCGGGCAGCCGGCGCTCGCGGCCCTCGCCGTCACCGCACTCTTCTACAACATCGGCTTCTTCGTGCTGCTCGCCTACACGCCGTTCCCGCTCGGGTTCGGGGCGCTCGGCATCGGCTTCACGTTCTTCGGCTGGGGCGTCGGACTCGCGATCACCTCGGTGTGGGTCGCGCCGGCCCTGACCGCCCGGATGCGCCGGACGACCGTGCTGAAGATCGCCCTGCCGCTGCTCGCCCTCGACCTGTTCGCCGCCGCGGTCGTCGTGACGTCGCAGGTCGGGCTGATCGTCTGCGTGGTCATCGGCGGACTCGTGCTCGGGGTCCTCAACACCGTGCTCACCGAGTGCGTCATGGAGGCGACGGACCTCCCCCGCTCCGTGGCGTCGAGCGCGTACTCGGCCGTGCGGTTCATCGGCGGTGCGATCGCCCCGCCCGTGGCGACCCTGCTGGCGGACGCGTACTCCCCCTCGGCGGCGTACGTCTTCGCCGGGGTGTCGGTGGCCGTGGCGTTCGTGGTCGTGGTCGTGACGACGCGGGTGCTCCGACGTGTGGACGACGGGGCGGAGCCCGAGCGGGTCGAGGCCGAGGCGATCTCGGCGGGCGAGATGGTCTGAGGCGCCGGCGGTCGCGCCCTCGCGCGTGTGCTCTACGCGGCTCCGGGGCGGTGTGGGCGGCGACGCTGCTGGCTGAGCTGCGGCCTTCCGCGAACGGGCGGAACCGGTGGTCGGACCGAGGGTCCGGCGGTCGGTTCCGCCCGTTCGTCGTTCGGGTGCGTCCCGTGGGGGGCGTGCTCGCGCGCTCGGGGCGAGGGGCTCGGGCCCCGAGCTGTCGGAGCGCGAGCGGGTGGAAGCTGCTGGTCGCGGTCGTGACGCGCACTGTCTCCGCCCGCTCGCGAGGTCGAGGTGACCGGCTGGCGGGGGCGCGACGACGGGGAGGGTGGGGCGAGCCTCCCGGCGGTGGTTCCCGTCCGCACGTCCCGGTCGTCGGCGGCCGTCTCCTCCGCGCGCACGGTCGCGAGGTGTGTGCGGCCGACCCGCGGGACGCGAGCGGGCGGGAACGGCGGCTCGCGGTCGTGACGCGCGCCGCTTCCGCCCGCTCGCGTCCTGGTCGGGGTCCGGGTGGACCGCCGACCGCCGCCGTGGACCGTCACCCTCCCGCGAGCGGGCGGGTGCCGTGTGCGAGCGATTCCTCCAGAGCAAGTCGCGCCCGCTCGCGGGTTCCGGACGGTCGGACCGGAGGCACGGGTCATCCACCGGGACCGCCCGCTGCACGAGCAGGCAGATCCCGCCGCCTGGCCGGCCCGGGCGAGCGGGTTCCGCCCGCTCGCGGGACCCGCGTGCACGCCGGCAGCGGCGCACCCTCCACAGCACGGCAGTCCGGCACCGGGAGCGTCACCGGCGCGGAATAGGATCGAGGGCATGGCAACTGCGAACGACCGCCTCGTCTGGATCGACTGCGAGATGACCGGCCTCGACGTCGAGGTCGACCAACTCGTCGAGGTGGCCGTCGTCATCACCGACTTCGACCTGGTCCCCGTGCACGCCGGCTTCGACATCGTCATCAAGCCCGACCAGTCGGCGCTCGACAACATGAACGAGTTCGTGACGAACATGCACACGACCTCGGGGCTCATCGAGGAGATCCCGGACGGGGTCTCCCTCGCCGACGCCGAGTACCAGGTGCTCGAGTACATCCTCCAGCACGTCCCTGCCGAAGGCAGCGCACCCCTGGCTGGCAACACGATCGGCACCGACCGGGCGTTCCTGGCGAAGTACATGCCGCGCGTCGACGGGCACCTGCACTACCGCAGCGTGGACGTGTCGAGCATCAAGGAGCTGTGCCGCCGCTGGTTCCCGCGCGTGTACTTCAACGCGCCGGAGAAGCACGGCGGGCACCGTGCCCTCGCGGACATCCTCGAGTCGATCCGCGAGCTCGAGTACTACCGCCGTGCCGGCTTCGTCGCGGAGCCCGGGCCGACCACCGAGGACGTGCGCGCCGTCGCCGCCGAGGTCGTCGAGCGGTGGGAACCGCGACTCGCCCAGCCCGCGACCGAGTGACGACACGCCTGTTCTGCGGGACCTCCGGCGTGTACTACTATTGAGTGGTCGCGCCGGTCCGCCGGTTCGAACATGGTGGATATAGCTCAGTTGGTAGAGCGCCTGGTTGTGGTCTAGGAGGTCGCGGGTTCGAGACCCGTTATTCACCCCAGTACGTGAAGGCCCCGTCCGTTCGGACGGGGCCTTCGTCGTCCTCCGATCCCGGTGTGCCACGATCGGATCGTGATGGAGATGTCCGCCGACGCGTTCGAGCAGCTCGTGACCGACGAGCTCGACCGGCTGCCCGACGAGATGGTCGACGGGCTCGACAACGTCGTGTTCGTCGTCGAGGACGAACCCGAGGACGGCTCCGACCTGTTCGGCATCTACGACGGGGTCGCAGCGACCGAACGCGGGCAGTACGGCTTCGGCGAGCTGCCGGACCGGATCGTCGTGTTCCGCAAGCAGCACCTCGCGGAGTGCGACACCCTGGACGAGCTGCGGGACGAGGTGCACACCACCCTCGTCCACGAGATCGGGCACTTCTACGGCATCGACGACGAGCGCCTGCACGAGCTCGGCTGGGCGTAGGGCGGACAGGACAGGGCTCGGCGCCGCGACGAGCGCGCCGCGACGCGCGCCCCTAGAACCGCGTCGGCCCCACCTCGTGGTACCGCTCCCACGCGTCCACCGGCCCCCGCCCGTGCAGCACGTACTCCCCCACGAGCCGCTCCTTGTAGACGGCCGGGTTGTGCGACGCCACCACCCGGGCGTTCCGCCAGTGCCGGTCGAGCGCCCGTGTCCGGTCCGCCGCCGAGGCCCCACCGACCTCGAACAACTCCGACGCCGACCGCAGCACGCGCGGCCCGATCTCGACCTGCGCCTGGTACACGGCGTTCTCGGCAGCGTCGAGCAGCGCGTGATCGACGCCGACCCCGGGCTCGTTCGTCGCCACCACCTCGTCGAGCAGCCCCGCCGCCGCCGCGACGAGCGACCGCGCCGTGAAGGCTCCCGCCGACAGCCGTCCGAGGACCGCCAGCACCTGCGGGTCGTCACCCGGGGTCGCCGCGTTCGCGTGGATGTACGTGCGGGTGCGCGGCCGGACGAACGCCACGGCGTCGTCGACGACCGCCTGCCCGATCCCGGCGAGGACCGCCAGCAGGTACAGCTGGTAGAAGGCCTGGATGTGCGACAGCGGGGCGTCCCGGTACGCCGAGACCACCGTCGGGTCGACCGCGACGCCGTCGAAGACCGTCGTCCCCGAGGCGGTGAGCCGCTGCCCGAACCCGTCCCAGTCGTCGATGCCGGTCACGCCCGGCGCGTCCGTGGGCACCGCGAAGGTCACGCGCTCGCCGTCGCGGTCCGCCGCCAGGTAGATCCAGTCGGCGTAGAGGGTGCCCGTCGAGTAGAACTTCCGCCCGTGGAGCCGCCACGTGCCCGAGTCGTCGGGGGCGACGGTCGTCGAGATGTCCGCGAGCGTCGTCCCGGTCCGCTCCGAGGTCGCGTTCCCCACGATCGCCCCGTCGACGATCCGCCGCAGCCACTCGTCACGGGCGGGCGAATCCGGTCGCAGGAGCACGAGCTCGGTGTAGCCGAAGTGCCCACGCCACAGGTGTGCGATGTTCGAGTCCGCCGCGGCGAGGTCCGCCACGAGGTGCACCAGCTCGACGACCGTCACCCCGAAGCCGCCGCGCTCCTCGGGCACACGCAACCGCCCGAAGCCAGCCTCCGCGAGCGCCCGCACCTCGGCGTGCGGTAGCTCGCGCTCGCTCGGTGTGCCCGACGCGAGTTCGCGGGCGACGGCACCCTCCCGGATCCGCTCGACGATCGGCGCGAACCGCTCCCGCAGGGACGTCAGACGGTCGGACTGGGCCCCCGCCGCCGGTCCCGGATCGACGCGCCAGCGGCGATCCGGCCGTGTCGGCGGGGAGAGGCGCGGCCCGCCCCCGGCGGACGTCGTCGCGTCCGTCATGCGGTCACCTCCACTGCGTCGCGCGCCTCGTCCGAGCCGGTGCCGCCCGCACCGCCGGAGAACGCGCCCCGCCAGCGCCGGGCCGGGTGCGAATCGGGCAGCTGCGGGTGCCCGAAGAGCTTCTCGCGGAGGGTGCCCTGCCGGTACTCGGACTGCATGAGCCCCCGCTCCTGCAGGGTCGGCGCGATGTCGTCGACGAACTCCTCGTACGACCCGGGCAGCGTCCAGTTGATGACGTTCACCCCGTCGACCCCGACCCGTTGCCACGCAGCGAGCTCGTCGGCGATCTGCTCGGGCGTCCCGACCACCCGGGCGCGGAGCTTCGCGGACAGCCGGGCGAGGTCGGCGATGGTCGGCTCACGGTCGCCGGCGGCCTCGCGGAGCCACTGCAGGTGCGACTGCCCGGCCTGCGTGCGGACCTCGGACAGCGGCGTCGCCGGGTCGAGCGGTTCGCCGGTGTCCGGGTCGAAGCCGAGGTTCGAGTGCACGAGGAAGCCGTCTGCCGCGAGGTACTCGTCGATCTCCGCCTCCTTCGCCTTCGCCTCGGCCTCGGTGGAGCCGGTGACGAAGGTCAGGCCGAGGAAGAACGCGAGGTCGTCGCGGCGTCTTCCGGCCGCGACGGCGAGGTCGCGGGTCTCGCGGATCAGCTGTTCGGTGGCATCGCGGTTCGAGGTGAGGATGAACTGCGCCTCGGCGTTCCGCGCGGCGAAGGCCCGCCCGGCCGGCGACGACCCCGCCTGGAACAGCACGGGTGTCCGCTGGGGCGAGGGCGCGGACAGGTGCGGCCCCTGCACGTCGTAGCGCTCCCCGTGGTGGTCGATGCGGTGCACCTTTTCCGGGTCGGCGTACCCGCGCACCGGGTCCTTGAGCACGGCGCCGTCCTCCCACGAGCCCTCCCACAGCTTGGCGCAGACCTCGAGGTACTCCTCGGCCCAGGCGTAGCGCTCGTCGTGCTCCTCGAGCCGGTCGGCGCCGAAGTTCCGGGCCGCGCTGTCGAGGGCGCTCGTGACGACGTTCCAGCCGATGCGGCCGCGGGTGATGTGGTCGAGCGTCGAGACCTTGCGGGCGAAGTCGAACGGGTGCGCCTGGATGACGCTCGACGTGAACGCGAGCCCGAGGTGCTCCGTGGACACGGCGAGCGCGGAGAGCAGCACCGACGGGTCGTTCGAGGGGATCTGCAGCCCCTCGCGGAGGTTCGTCGCGTAGTCGCCGCGCGCAGGGCCGTACGTGCCGACGACGTCCGCGAAGAACATCGCGTCGAACTTCCCGCGCTCGAGCGTCCTCGCGAGGTCGGTCCACAGCGTCACGTCGTCGAAGTCGGCCTGACGGGCGTCCGGGTGTCGCCACAGGCCGTGCTGGATGTGCGACGTCGTGTTCATGACGAAGGCCGCGAAGCGCAGCGGACGGGTCGGTGCATCGCTCATGCGTCCCATGGTGTCCGGGAGCAGCCGGTCGGAGACAGTGACGTGACCTCGCGTTACGGGCGGTCTTCCGACGCGGCCGGGCGGCGACCATGCTCCTGAGGCATGCCGACCCAGACGACCGCAGCCGCGCCTCCCGTCCGTCCCACCGCACCGTCCACCAACGCGACCCGGCGTCGCGTCGCCCTCGCGTCGTTCGTCGGGACGACCGTCGAGTACTACGACTTCTACCTCTACGCGACGGCCTCCGCGCTCGTGTTCGCGCCGACGTTCTTCCCGTCCGTCACGCCCGCGGTCGGTGTGATCGCGTCGTTCGCGACGTACGGTGTCGGCTTCGTCGCGCGGCCGCTCGGTGGCATCGTCGCGGGGCACCTCGGCGACCGGATCGGCCGCAAGAAGCTGCTCGTCGCGTCGCTGGTGCTGATGGGCATCGCGTCGACGCTCATCGGGGTGATCCCGTCCGCGGCGACGATCGGCGTCGGCGCGGTCGTCGCGCTCGTGGTGCTGCGACTGCTGCAGGGCATCGCGGCCGGCGCGGAGTGGGGCGGGTCGGCGCTGCTGTCGGTCGAGCACGCTCCGGAGCGCCACCGCGGGCTGTTCGGGGCGTTCACGCAGATGGGCTCGGCGGGCGGGATGCTCCTGGCGACCGGGGTCTTCACACTCGTGCGGACGCTGCTCGGCAACGAGGCGTTCCTGGCCTGGGGCTGGCGGCTGCCGTTCCTGTTCTCGGCCGTGATCGTGGCGGTCGGCCTCGTCATCCGGCTCGGGGTGCAGGACGCGCCGGTGTTCCAGGAGCTGCGCGCATCGGGGCAGGTCGAGCGGTACCCGGTGTGGCAGGCGATCCGACGGCACCCGCGGGCGATCCTCGTCACCGCGGGGCTGCGGCTGGTGCAACCGGCGCTCTACTCGATCCTCACGACCTACTCGCTCACGTACCTGCTCGCGAAGCGCGGCGAGGAGGGGTCGGCGGCGGGGCTGCAGGCCGTGCTCGTCGTCTCGGCGGTGTCGCTCGTGTCGACGCCGTTCTGGGGCTGGCTGTCCGACCGGGTCGGGCGGCGGGTGCTGGCGATCTCGTCGGCGGTCGGGATCGGTGTGCTCGTCTGGCCGTTCTTCGCGTTCCTCGACGCCGGGCCCCTCGTGCTGCTGCCGCTCGTCGCGCTGGTCGGGATGTGCGTCTTCCACGACAGCATCTACGGTCCGCAGGCCGCGTGGTTCGCCGAGCAGTTCCCGACCGGTCGTCGCTACTCGGGGATGAGCCTCGGGTACCAGATCGGGTCGATCTTCTCGGTCGGGCTGACGCCGTTGCTCGCGGCCGTGTTCGTCGAGGTGGGCGGGGGCTCGCCGTGGATCCTCTGCGCCTACGTCGGGGTGTACGCGGTGCTCTCGATCGTGGCCGCCGTCGCCGCGGTGGACCCGGTGGCGGCCGCGCGGCGGGCCGAGCGGGGGGCGCAGCGGTTGAGCGTTGCCCGAGGCTCGCGCTGACGGACGTTCCTCGGGCTCGTGACCACGAGGGATGTCCGCCCAGCCGAGGCTCGCGCGCCGCGCCGCGCCGCGCCGCCGCCCCGCAGCTACGTCCGGACCACCACGTCCGCGAGCGCGGCCGGGTCCTCGGCGGCGATGAACGCCCGCTCGTGCGCCGCCCACCGCTCCCACTCCCGCGCGAACACCTCGCCGTCGCGGCCGATCGCCCGGTCCCGCCGGACCACGTCGTCCGCCTCGAGCCACACGCGCAGCGACGCCAGCGGGGCCGAGGCCCGCGAGAGCGCCCCGCAGCCCTCGACCACGAGCGGGACGTCCGGGTCGACCGACACCCACTCGGCAGACACCGAGGCCACCCAGTCCCAGCGCCGGTACCCGGACCGGGGACCGAGCACGTCGGTGACCACCGCGTCGGCAGCCGCACGGAGGCCGTCCCACCCCGGGTAGAGGTCGTCGAGGTGCACGACGGCCGCGCCGAGCTCCGCGGCCACCGCCGTGCCGAGCGTGGTCTTGCCCGTGCCCGACCGTCCGTCGACGAGCACGACGAGCCGTCGCCCGGTCGCGGTCGCCGCACCCGACGCGGCGGCGGCCAGCCCCTGGACCAGCGCCCGGTCGACGTCAGGCACGCCAGGTCCCCGCGGCGACCGCGACACCGACGGAGACGACGCCGATGCCGACGAGCACGGCGACCATCGCCCACTCCGGCCCGGCGAACCGCGCCTGCCGGGCCCACGTGCGGCGTCCGGGCGCGCCGAACCCCCGTGACTCCATCGCCACCGCGAGCGTCGTCGCCCGCCGCAGCGCGAGCACGAGCAGGGCGAACGCCATCGAGGCGCCCCGCCGCAGCCGGCCCTGGTCCGCGGTCCCCCGCGCCCGTCGCGCCATCGCCAGCTGGCGCCAGTCCTCGCCGAGGAGCGTCGTCATCCGGACCGCGGCGAGCGCACCGAGCACGAACCGCGCGGGCAGCCGCAGCAGCTGCGCGAGCCCGTCCGCCAGGTCCGTCGGGTCGACCCGGACGAACAGGGCGACGGCCGGCAGCCCGACCGCGAGCACGCGCAGGGCGGTCGCGAGGGCGAGCACCAGCGACCCGTCGGTCACGTGCGCGAAGCCGAGGTCGAACCACTCCCGACCCGACGGCCGTCCGTACAGCGCGATGCTCAGCGCGGTCAGCGGCACGGCGACGAGCACCGGGGTCGTCCGCAGCAGCAGGGTCCGGACCGGGATGCGCAGCAGCGGCAGGAGCAGCAGTTCGAGCACGAGCGCGACGGCGGCCGACACCACGTCGAGGCTCAGCACGAGGCACAGGCCGAGCGCGAGCACGCCGAGCATCGAGGCGACCGGTTGCACCCCGCGGACGCCACGTTCCGTGCGGACGGGAGGCGCGGCTCGTCCGGACGCGCCGGCCGCGGTCCCCGGGGCGGTCACCGTGCCACCTCCGTGGCCGGCGCCGACCGCACGTCCGGCGGCGCGGCCGGAGGCGCGTCGGGTGACCCGGGCGGCACGGCACGGACGCCGTCCGCTGCGAGCACGACCTCGTCGGCGTCGAGCGCCCGGACCAGGTCGCGGTCGTGCGTGACCACGACCACCGCGGTCCCGGCGTCCGCCAGCGCTCCGAGCCGGTCGACCACCGCCTGCCAGGTTGCCCGGTCCTGTCCCGACGTCGGCTCGTCGAGCACGACGACCGGCGGACGCGCGGCGACCACCGTGCCGATCGCGAGTCGTCGCTGCTCCCCGCCGGACAGGGTGAAGGGGTTGACGTCGGCGAGGTGCCGGAGCGCGAAGGCGTCGAGCAGCTCCTCCACGCGGGCGTCCACGTCGTCGAGGTCGAGGGTGCGCGGGCCGACGGCGAGCTCCTCGCGGACGGATCGCGCCACGAACTGGTGCGCGGGGTCCTGGAACACGGTACCGATCCGCCGCGCGAGCTGTCGGCTCGTCCAGCGCACGGGCCGGTCGCCGGCGTCCCCCGTCAGGTGGGGCGTCGCGCGGAGGACACCGCCGGCGGGTCGGAGGAGCCCGGCGAGGGTCAGGCCCAGCGTCGACTTGCCGACGCCGTTCGGCCCGGTCACGGCGAGCACCCGACCGGCACGGACGTCGAGGTCGATGCCGCTGCCCACCGGGGTGCCACCCGCTCGTCCGAGCACGCCCCCGCGGGCGGTCGCGAGCCCCCGTGCCTCCAGGAGCACGACGTCGTCGAGCCCGCTCCGGTCGTCAGCGAGCGGGCGGAACGTGCGCGCACGGGCCGACGGGTCGGGAACGGTTCCGCCCGCTCGATCCGCCGACGGGTCGTCCACGAGCGGGCGGGACGTGCGCGCGCCGGTTCGGGAGGACCCCCGCGACGGCTCCGCACCGGGCACCCACACGCCCGCCGCCGTCAGCGCGTCGCCGTGCTCCGCGAGCACGGCCGTCGGAGCGCCGTCGGCGACGACCCCGCCGCCGGGTGCGAGCAGCACGAGCCGGTCGACCAGGTCGAGCCAGGTGCCGATCCGGTGCTCCACGACGAGCAGGGTCGCCCCGGTGTCGTCGAGCAGCGCGCGGACGGCGTCGTGCACCTGTCGCACCCCGTCCGGGTCGAGGTTCGCGCAGGGCTCGTCGAGCACGAGCACGCCCGGCCGCATCGCGAGCACCCCCGCGAGCGCCAGGCGCTGCCGCTGGCCGCCGGAGAGCCGGCCGGTGGAGCGGTCGAGCGGCAGGTCGAGGCCGACCACCCGGAGCGCGTGCCGGACGCGGTCCCAGGTCTCCTCGCGCGGCACCCCGGTGTTCTCGCACCCGAAGGCCACGTCGTCGCCGATCCGCGACATGACCGTGTGGGCCTCGGGGTCCTGCATGACGAGGCCGACACGCCCGCGGACCGCGCGGGGGTCGGCGCCGTCGACCAGGACCGAGCCCTGCACGGCAGCGGCGGTGTCGTCGTCGGGGTCCGGCTCGTCGGCGAGGACGGCCGCCACGGCCCGGAGCACCGTCGACTTGCCCGCACCGGACGGGCCGACGACGGCGACCCGCTCCCCCGGCTCGACGACGAGGTCGAGCCCACGGACCGCCCAGGCGTCACGCCCGGCGTACCGCCAGCCCCAGTCGGCGAAGGCGACGCGTGCCGCGGCCGACGACGACACGGTCACGCGGCGGAACGGGGTCCGCGCCTGGTCCGCTCACCGGCGGCGTGCTCGCGACCGGCCGCGAACGAGGACAGCACGCCCGTCGCGGCGAGCGCCCGGACGAGCAGCCACGACCCGACACCGGCGATCACGGCACCCGAGATCACCGCGCACACGACGTAGACCGCCTTGAACGCCGCGTCGAGGCCCGGGTACCAGAGCACCGTGTCGTTGATGCCGAGCGCGAGCCCGGCGGCGGCACCGGCGAGCACGACCACGGGCAGCTTGTACGACCGGTAGAGGAACAGTGCGAGGACGAGCTCGGCGCCGAGGCCCTGCACGAAGCCGGCCTCGAGCGTCAGCCAGCCCCACTGGGTGCCGAGCAGGGCCTCGACCGAGGCGGCGACCATCTCGGCGTAGAGCGCGGCGCCCGGCTTCCGGACCACGATCGCGACGACCGGTCCGGCGAGCAGCCAGACGCCGCCGAACAGCGACTGGGTGCCGGGCAGGACGAGACCCGCGACGGTGCTCAGGGGCTCGTAGCCGAACTCCCAGAGCTTGAAGACGACGCCGATCGCGACGGCGAGCACGCTCGCGACGACGATGTCCACGACCCGCCAGCGCAGCGAGCGCCGAGGGGTGGTGGACGGGACTGCGGACTGCGTGGTCGCAGACATCATTGCTGACTCCTCCCTGCGCCGGCATGACCCGGATCAGGTTCGACGGTCGGAGCGCCACTCGCTCCCTCTCAGCCCGGCGGTCCCGGACTCCCGTGTGTGTCCCAGCAGTCTAGACGCGGCCACGACCGCGTGACGTACCCAGGTGAAGGACGGGAGGCGCGGTGCCAGCCGGCACCGCGCCTCCCGTCCGTCGGTGCGCTACTTCTTCAGTGCGCGGACCACCTTCGCGAGGGCCTTGCCGGTCACCCAGATGGTGGGGATGCTGACGGCGAGGAGCGAGATGAGGTTCGGCTCGAACTGCAGGTCCTGGCCCGGGCGGCGCACGTAGGCACCGACGGGGATGGACGCGCCACCGCCGCCGCCACCGCCCCCGTTCTCGCCGTCGCCGCCGGCGCCGAAGCCGTACCAGCCGAGGGAGACCGGGATCAGGGTCTGGTCGCCGACCTCGACCGGCTCCCCGTAGTTCGTGGAGACGCCCACGGGGCGCACCTTGTCTGCGATCTGCTGCACGATGTCTGCCATGCGCGCGAGGCTACTCGGCGGTCCCTCCACAGGCGGGGGCGCGCCGTGCGGTGTCCACTGCTGGGCCTTGTCTGCGGACGCGGAGGCGCGTCGCCGATACGTTTGCGGGACCCACACCTGGAGGAACGTTTGCACACCTGGCCCGGCAATCCGTACCCCCTCGGGGCGACCTACGACGGCAGCGGCACGAACTTCGCCCTGTTCAGCGAGGTCGCGGACCGCGTGGAACTCTGCCTCTTCGACGACGCGGGGAACGAGGAGTGCGTCGACCTGGTCGAGGTGGACGCACACGTCTGGCACGCCTACCTGCCGAACGTGGCGCCCGGGCAGGAGTACGGCTTCCGCGTGCACGCCCCGTACGACCCGGAGAACGGCCTGCGCGGCAACCCGCACAAGCTGCTCCTCGACCCGTACGCCAAGGCGACGAGCGGTGAGATCGACTGGGACCAGGCCCTGTTCTCGTACACGTTCGGCGACCCGGACTCGACCGACGACCAGGACTCGGCCCCGCACATGATGAAGGGCGTGGTGATCAACCCGTTCTTCGACTGGCAGGGCGACCGGTCACCCGGCATCCCCTACGGCGAGACGGTGATCTACGAGGCCCACGTGAAGGGCCTGACCGAGACGCACCCCGACGTCCCAGAGGAGCAGCGCGGCACGTACGCCGGCGTCGCGCACCCGTCGGTCATCGAGCACCTCAAGCGCCTGGGGGTCACGACGCTCGAGCTCATGCCCGTGCACCAGTTCGTCAACGACTCCACGCTGCAGGAGAAGGGGCTGTCGAACTACTGGGGCTACAACACCATCGGGTTCTTCGCCCCGCACTCGCACTACTCGTCCTCCGGCGACCGGGGACAGCAGGTGCAGGAGTTCAAGGCGATGGTCCGCGAGCTGCACCGTGCGGGCATCGAGGTCGTCCTCGACGTGGTCTACAACCACACCGCCGAGGGGAACCACCTCGGGCCGACCCTGTCGTTCCGGGGCATCGACAACGCCGCGTACTACCGCCTGGTCGAGGACGACAAGCGGTACTACAACGACACCACCGGCACGGGCAACTCGCTCAACGTCGGGCACCCGCACTCGCTGCAGCTCATCATGGACTCGCTCCGGTACTGGGTGACCGAGATGCACGTCGACGGCTTCCGCTTCGACCTCGCGGCTGCCCTGGCCCGTGAGTTCTACGAGGTCGACCGGCTCGCCGCGTTCTTCGAACTGGTGCAGCAGGACCCGATCGTGTCGCAGGTCAAGCTCATCGCGGAGCCGTGGGACGTCGGCCCCGGCGGCTACCAGGTCGGCAACTTCCCGCCCCAGTGGTCCGAGTGGAACGGCAAGTACCGCGACACCGTCCGCGACTTCTGGCGCGGCGAGCCGTCGACGCTCGGCGAGTTCGCGTCGCGCATCTCCGGCTCAGCCGACCTCTACGAGCACGACGGCCGCACGCCCAAGGCGAGCATCAACTTCATCACCGCGCACGACGGCTTCACGCTGTACGACCTCGTCGCCTACAACGAGAAGCACAACGAGGCCAACGGCGAGGACGGCAACGACGGCGAGAGTCACAACCGCTCGTGGAACTCCGGCGTCGAGGGGCCGACGGACGACCCCGAGGTGGCGGCGCTCCGCCTGCAGCGTCGGCGGAACTTCCTCGCGACCCTGCTGCTCAGCCAGGGCGTGCCGATGATCGCCCACGGCGACGAGCTCGGGCGGACCCAGCACGGCAACAACAACGTCTACGCGCAGGACTCCGCCATCAGCTGGATCGACTGGGAGCACGCCGACGACGACCTCGTGCAGTTCACGGCCGACGTCGTCAAGCTGCGCCACGACCACCCGACCTTCCGGCGCACCCGCTACTTCAACGGCCGTCCGGTCCGTCGTGGTGAGGGCGAGCCGCTGCCCGACGTGGTGTGGCTGACCCCCTCGGGCGAGGCGATGGACCCGGAGGACTGGGACTCCGGCTTCGGCAAGAGCGTCGGCATGTACCTGAACGGCGACGGCATCCGCGGGCGGGACCGCTGGGGCGAGCGGGTGACCGACGTGGCCTTCCTGACCTACTACAACGCGCACGACGACGTCGTGACGTTCACCCTTCCCCCGGAGGAGTACTCCCCCGGCTGGACCGTGCGCATCGACACGGCCGACCCGGGCGCCCGCGAGACGGTCCTCGACGCGGGGACCCCGCTCGACGTCCCCGCGCGCTCGATGATCGTGCTCCGAGCGGAGCCCGACCACGAGGTCCGGAGCGTGCCGCTCGACGAGTCGGCCGGAGCGCCGCAGTCCACGCCCACGAACCCGGCCGGGGCACCCGCCGCGTCGGCCACGGACCAGACCGTCGCCGGTGCACCCGGTGCCACCACCGCGTCCCCGGACGAGCCAGACCAGCACGACCAGCACGACCAGCACGACGAACCCGACACCACAGGAGCCACCAGGTGACCGCACGCCGCGTCCCCACGTCCACCTACCGTCTGCAGGTCACCGCGGACTTCGACCTCACGACGGCGCAGGGCGTGGTCGACCACATCCGCGACCTCGGCGCGGACTGGGTCTACCTGTCGCCCGTGCTGCAGGCCGAGCCCGGCTCGCAGCACGGCTACGACGTCGTCGACCACACCCACGTCGACACCGAACGGGGCGGGGACGACGCGTTCCGCGCCCTGGCCGAGGCCGCACACGCCGCCGGGCTCGGGGTGCTCGTCGACGTCGTCCCGAACCACGTCGGCGTCGCGACGCCCGAGGCGAACCCCTGGTGGTGGTCGCTGCTCGAGTCCGGGCAGGGCTCCGCCGTGGCGTGGGCCTTCGACGTCGACTGGGAGGCCGGCGACGGCCGCATCCGCGTCCCGGTCCTCGACGACCGGCTGCTCGACGCGGTGGAACTGCGCGACGGCAAGCTGTTCGTGGGCGAGACCGCCTACCCGACCGCACCCGGCACCGTGCAGGACGGCGACGACGTCGAGACGGTGCACGCCCGGCAGCACTACGAGTTCGTGCACTGGAAGCGCGCCGACCACGAGCTGAACTACCGCCGGTTCTTCGCGGTGAACACGCTCGCGGCGATCCGCGTCGAGGAGCCCGAGGTCTTCGCCGCGTCGCACGCCGCGATCGGCGCCTGGTTCCGCGACGGACTCGTCGACGGCCTCCGCATCGACCACCCGGACGGCCTGTACGACCCCGCCGGGTACCTGCAGGACCTGCACGAGCTGACCGGCGGTGCCTACACCCTGGTCGAGAAGATCCTCGAGCCCGGCGAGCAGCTGCCGTCGTCGTGGCCCGTCGACGGCACCACCGGCTACGACGCGCTGGCCCTGGTCGACCGGGTGCTCGTCGACCCGGCGGGTGAGGAGGCCCTGACCGCGGCGTCGGGTGCGGAGCCCGCCGACTGGCAGCAGCTGACGCACGACACCCGACGCGGCATCGCCGACGGCATCCTCGGCAGCGAGGTCGCCCGCCTGGCGCGCCTGCTCGCCCCCGAGGTCCCCGACCTGCCGCAGGACCGGATCGTCGACGCGGTCGCCGAGGTCGTGGCGTCCTTCGAGGTCTACCGCACGTACCTGCCCGAGGGCGTCCACCACCTCATCGACGCGCTCGAGCGAGCCGCCGAGTCGCGTCCGGACCTCGACGACGTGATCGACCGCATCGCGCCGGCCCTGGTCGACCCCGGCCACGCCGCGGCGATCCGACTGCAGCAGACCTCCGGCATGGTGATGGCCAAGGGCGTCGAGGACACCGCCTACTACCGGACCTCGCGCCTGACCACCCTGAGCGAGGTCGGCGCCGACCCGAGCCTGTTCGCGGTGTCGGTCGAGGACTTCCACCAGGCGCAGCGCGACCGTCAGGGCAGCTGGCCGCACACCATGACCACCCTGACCACGCACGACACCAAGCGCAGCGAGGACACCCGCGCCCGCATCAGCGTGCTCGCGGAGCTCGGGTCCGAGTGGACCGCGGCCCTCGCGCGCCTGCAGTCCCTCGCCCCCCTCGACGACGCCGTCTTCGCCGACCTGCTCTGGCAGGCCATCGTCGGCGCCCGTCCCGCCAGCCGTGAGCGGCTCCACGCCTACGCCGAGAAGGCGTCGCGCGAGGCGGGCGACAGCACGACCTGGACGGAGCCGGACGAGGCCTTCGAGGAGCAGATGCACGCGCTCGTCGACGCCGCGTTCGACGACCCCGAGGTCGTCGCCGTCCTCGACGAGCTCGACCGCACGGTCGACGCGGCGGGCTGGTCGAACGGCCTGACGCAGAAGCTCGTGCAGCTCACCATGCCCGGCGTCCCCGACGTCTACCAGGGCACCGAGGCGTGGGACCGCTCGCTCGTCGACCCCGACAACCGTCGTCCGGTCGACCACGCCGAGCTCCGGCACGTGCTCGCCACGCTCGACGGACCCGACGACGACGGCCCCGAGCGGCTGCCGGCGGTCGGGCCGGACGGCGCCGCGAAGCTCCTCGTGGTCAGCCGTGCCCTGCGGCTGCGTCGCGACCACCCGGAGCTCTTCACCCGCTACCTCGGGCTCGACGCCACGGGCGTCGCAGCCGACCACGTCCTCGCGTTCGACCGCGGCGGTGCCGTCACGGTCGCGACCCGGCTGCCCGTCGGCCTGGAGCGTGTGGGCGGGTGGGCCGACACCCTCGTCCACCCCGTCCCGCTCGAGCGCGTCGACCTGCTCACCGGCCGCCGCTTCCCCGCGTCGCGCGGCATCGCCCTCGCCGACCTGCTCGCCGACCTGCCGGTGGCGCTGCTCGTGCCGGCCGAGGTCGCGGACAGCACGACACCGGGCGACGCCGTCGCCGCATCGACTCCCGCGTCCACCGGCGCAGGCACCACCACCGCCTCCGGCGCCGGTCCCGACGGTGCCACCGTCTCCGACCAGCAGGCCGAGATCGAGATCCTGGAGGGTCACGCATGACCGTTCCCGCCCGCTACGCCGTCTGGGCGCCGAACCCGGAGCGCGTGCGCCTGGTCGTCGACGGCACCGAGTACGCCATGACCCACGGCGACGACGACTGGTGGTCGACCGACGAGGTCGCCCCGGTGGTCGGCGCCCGGTACGGCTTCCGCATCGACGACGACGAGGACGTCCGACCGGACCCCCGCAGCCGGTACCAGCCCGACGGCGTGCACGGCCCGTCCGAGGTGGTCGACCCCGAGCGCTTCGCCTGGACCGACGATGCCTGGACCGGTCGGCCCGTCCGTGGTGGCGTGATCTACGAGATGCACATCGGTACCTACACGCCCGAGGGCACGCTCGACGCAGCCGCCGCGAAGCTCGACCACCTGGTCGAGCTCGGGGTGGAGTTCGTCGAGCTGCTCCCGGTCAACGCCGTCAACGGCGAGTGGAACTGGGGCTACGACGGGGTGGGCTGGTTCGCCGTGCACCACCCGTACGGCGGCCCGGACGCCTACGACCGGTTCGTCGACACCGCGCACGCGCTCGGCCTCGGCGTCATCCAGGACGTCGTGTACAACCACCTCGGGCCCGCCGGCAACTACCTGCCCCTCTACGGGCCGTACCTGCTGCAGGGGCTCGGCAACACCTGGGGCGACTCGGTCAACGTCGAGCTGCCCGAGGTCCGCCGGTACGTCCTCGACAACGTCCGGATGTGGTTCCGCGACCACCACGTCGACGGCCTGCGGCTCGACGCCGTGCACGCCATCCGCGACACCACCCGGCCGCACGTGCTGCAGGACATGGCGTCGGAGACCGAGGCGTACTCGGAGTTCGTCGGCCGTCCGCTGTCCCTGATCGCGGAGTCGGACCTCAACGACCCGGTGATGTTCCGTCCGCAGGAGGCCGCGGGCTACGGCCTGACCGGCCAGTGGTCCGACGACTTCCACCACGCCGTGCACGTGGCGCTGACCGGCGAGACGAACGGCTACTACGCCGACTTCGCCCCGCTGTCGGCCCTCGCGAAGGTCCTCGAGCACGGGTTCTTCCACGACGGCACCTGGTCGTCGTTCCGCGGGAAGCGGCACGGACGGCCGATCGACCGCGGGACCTCACCGGTGACGGCGCTCGTCGTGGCGAACCAGAACCACGACCAGATCGGCAACCGCGCAGCCGGCGACCGGCTCGCCGCAACGCTCGACGACGAGTCGCTCGTCATCGCGGCCGCCCTGACGCTGCTCGGCCCCTTCACGCCGATGCTCTTCATGGGCGAGGAGTTCGCGGCGTCGACGCCGTGGCAGTTCTTCACCTCGCACCCGGAGAAGGCGCTCGGCGAGGCCACCGCGAAGGGCCGCATCGCCGAGTTCGCCGAGCACGGGTGGGACGAGTCCGCCGTGCCGGACCCGCAGGACCCGACCACGTTCACGAACTCGAAGCTCGACTGGGCGGACGTGACCTCGGAGCGGGGTACGACGATCCTCCGGGCCTACCGGGTCCTCGTCGCCCTCCGTCGGACCGAGCAGGCGTTCGTCGACCACCGCTACGAGG
This sequence comes from Curtobacterium sp. NPDC089185, assembly GCF_040685235.1. Taxonomy (NCBI): domain Bacteria; kingdom Bacillati; phylum Actinomycetota; class Actinomycetes; order Micrococcales; family Microbacteriaceae; genus Curtobacterium; species Curtobacterium sp. NPDC089185. Next base: position 242,509 of record NZ_JBFBHK010000001.1, read on the forward strand.
CGAACGCCGTGCGCTTCGACGAGGACGAGCGCTGGCTCGTGCTCACCCGTGGTCTGCTCGGACCGGACGGGGCGCCCGTGCACGTCGTGGTGAACCTCGCCGACGACGCCGCCGAGGTGCCGGTCCCGGACTCGACGGGCGAGGAGCTCTATCGCTTCGGCGAGGCGACGGTCGAGGCCGGCGTGGTGCGGTTCGCGTCCCGCGGCGTGGTCGTCGTGCGCTGACGCCGGACGCCACAGCGACAGCGCGAGACCCCCGTGGACACGTCCACGGGGGTCTCGGCGTCCTGAGGGGGTCGGCGTCAGGCGGTCCGGTCGGCGACCGCGTGCGCGTTCGTCCGCACCGAGGGCAGCCGGCGGTGGTCCTTCACGACCGACCGCAGCTCGCGCAGTCGACGGTCGATCCCCCACTTCGTCACGAGCGTCAGGCTCTCGCGCACGATGTTGCCGCTCATCTTCGAGACGCCGAACTCGCGCTCCGTGAACGTGATCGGGGTCTCGACGACGCGCAGACCCGCCTCGAGGGCGCGCCAGCACAGGTCGACCTGGAAGCAGTAGCCCTTCGACGCGACACCGGCGAGGTCGATGCGCTCGAAGGCCCGCGACGTGAAGACGCGGAACCCACCGGTCGCGTCGCGCACCGCGATGCCGAGCGCCAGGCGGGTGTAGAGGTTGCCACCGCGGGAGAGCAGCTCGCGGAACCACGGCCAGTTCTCGACCTCGCCGCCCGGGATCCACCGCGAGCCGAGCACGAGGTCGTTCGAGTCGGCGAGCTCGAGCATCCACGGCAGGTACTCCGGGTGGTGCGAGCCGTCGGCGTCCATCTCGACGAGCTTGTCGTACCCGTGCTCGAGGCCCCACGCGAAGCCGGAGAGGTACGCCCCGCCGAGCCCGTCCTTGACGGTGCGGTGCAGGACGTGGACGCGGTCGGTGCTGGCCGCGATCTCGTCCGCGATGTCGCCGGTGCCGTCCGGCGAGTTGTCGTCGACGACGAGCACGTGCACGCTGTCGTCGGTGGCGGCCAGGGTGCGGGCGACGATCGGGCGGACGTTCTCCGCCTCGTCGTAGGTCGGGATGATGACCAGGGACGTGCTCATGGTGCTCCTTGCGGGTCGGGTCAAGTGTGCCAGCGGACCGGTGCTCAGCCGGCCGTGAGGTCTGCGAACACGATCAGGTTGTCCGTGTAGTGCCCGGTCGCGGTGTCGAACGTGCCGTCGCACGTGATGAGGCGGAGTTGCGGGGTGGGGGCACTGCCGTAGACGTCGCTCGTGGGGAACGCCGACTTGGCGGCGCGCTCGGAACGCTCGACGGTGAAGGTGCGGGTGGTGCCGTCGGACATGCCGACGTGGATCTGGTCGCCGGCGACGAGCTCGTCGAGACGGAAGAACACCGCGGCGCTCGTCGGGCTGTCGACGTGACCGGCGATGACGGCGGGACCGACCTGCCCGGGCACGATGCCGTCGGCGAACCAGCCCGCGCTGTCCCAGTCCTTCGGCGGGTCGAGTTCGCCGGCGGCACCGCGACCGAGGTCCTCCAGTCCGGACGACACCCCGATCGCCGGGATCTCGACACGCACCGGCGTCGCGGTCGACCGCGCTGCCGGGGCGGCCGGGTCCTGGAAGCCGGAGGTGTCGTCCGTCCCGGACCCGTTCGCGGCCGCGCCCGGGTCGGTGGACGCCGAGGCGCTGCTGCGGGCGACCGGGGCCTCCGCGGGGCCGGTGCCGGTGGTCGCCACGGCCACGCCGGCGATCCCGCCGCCGACGAGCACCGCGGCGACGACCCCGGCCAGCACCACGCCGCGGCGTCCGAGCCGGCGGGTTCCGGGTCGGCGGGTGCCGCGCGGCGACGGGGTCGCCGCACGACGCCCGCTCACGAGGCGCCTCCCGCGTCCGTCGCGCATCCGCCGAGGACGTCCGAGGTCAGCATCGTCGCGCCGAGCGCCGCCCAGGCGTCGCCGTAGTACGTCGGCGTGGTCGCCGCGGTGCGGTCCATCCGTCGGAGGTCCGCCGTCGCGGCCGACGTCGACCCGGCCGCGTGCTCCGCCGCCGCCCGGGCCGCGTAGGCCAGGCCGCTCGTGTCACCGGTGACGGCGGTGCCGCCGAGGTCGAGCTGTGCCGCGAGCTGCGTGGTCCGCCGGAGCGTCGGTGCGATCGACCCGGCGAGGGCACGGTCGTCCGCCGAGCACGCCTCGGCGTACCGCAGCGGCAGCCGCATGGCCTCCCAGCCGTAGACGACGCTCCCCTGGTCGCCGGTCGCGGGCATTGCGTCCACGGTGCCGTCGGCGTGCACCTGCGACCAGTCGCTCGGCAGGTCGCTGCCCTTCAGGACCGCTGCGGTCGCGGCGGTGGAACCCTCCTCGAGCGCCGTCCAGCGACGGTCCCCGGTCGCGCGCTCGAGGATGCGGAAGGCCGCCGGCGACGCGTACGAGGCGTTGTACCGGTACGGCTCGGTGTCGGCCCAGGGGCCGGGCAGCAGGATCGTGCCGAGGTCGGTCTGCGCGGTCTCGTGGTCGAGGATCGCGGCCGCCATCGTCGTGCCGGCGGTGGTCAGGCGCTCGTCCCCCCAGTGCTCCCCCGCGAGCACGAGGGCACGCGCGGCGTCGAGGTCGGCGTCGCTCGCGGACTGCTCGTCGGCGACGCCGTCGTCCGGCGTCCAGCGCCACGCGAGCAGCCCGTCGTCCGTGAGGAGGTGCCGCTGCGTCCACGACCAGATCCGGTCGAAGGTCTCGCGGTCGTCGTTCGCGTAGGCGATGAGCAGGCCGTACGCCTGCCCCTCGCTGACGGTGTCACCGCCCTGGTCCGTGCGGACGACGCGGCCGCCCTGCACGTAGTCGTCGAGGAAGTCCGTGCGGAGCTGCGCCGCGCTGCGGTCGACGTCGGGCGCGGGCGACGAGGTGGCGCTCGACGTCCCGCCGGCCTGCGGGGCGGCGTCGGTCCACGGACGCACGGCGACGAGTGCGACACCGACCGCGACGACGAGCGCCGCCGCGGCGGTGATGGGGATCCAGGTCCTGCGGGTCATACCGGCTGCACCTTCCTGGGTGGTCGGGGAGGTCGGACGGGAGGCGCGGAGCACGTGCGCGGATCGGCGGCGGTGAACCGCGCCTCCCGGACGGCCGCTGCTGGTCGCGTGACCGGCAGCGGCCCGCCCGTCAGTGGAACAGCGAGCGGAACGCCTTGACGACCGCGTGCGTGAACTCGGTGAAGGGGCGGTCGGCGGCTGCGCCGCCACCGCCGGTCTGGACGCCACCGGCCGGGGTGGCCGCGGTGGCGGCCGCGTCGGTGACGGGCACGACCGTCAGGTCGCCCTTGCTGTCGTCGAGGACGAACAGCGTCGAGACGGTGTTGCCCGCGAGGTCGACGTCGGCCGTGCCGCGCTGGCCGCTGCCCGAGACGTCGAGCTGCCACTTGCCGGCGTCGACGGTGGCGTACTTCGTCGCGGTGCCGAAGGCGGCGTCCTCGGCGATGGCGGTGCCCTCGGAGGTGCTCACGTCGACCTCCTTCGCGGTGGTCGCCGCCTGCACGAGGCGGAGCTTGGCCTTGCCGTCGCCGGGCTGCTGCAGGTCGTCGGTGAACGCCGTGGTCTTGAGGTCGTCGTTCTTGCCGTAGGCGACGACCGTGTTCGCGTCGCCCTGCTGGACCGTCACGTCGGTCGAGATGACCGGAGTGGAGTCGGGGGCGTCGGCGGCGCGCATCGACAGGACGTAGGTGCCGACCGGGAGCTCCTGGTACGGGCTGACCTGGCCGTAGGTGACGTCGTCGAGCTCGAAGACCTTCTTGCCGCCGGACAGGCTGGTCAGCTCGACGTCGACGCCCTTCGTGTCCGGGGAGAGGTGGCCGACGCGGAGCCAGCCCTCGTCACCCGCGGTGGCTGCCGTGGCGGTCTGCGGGGTGGCGAGGCCGACGGTCGCGGCGACGAGCGCTGCGGCGATCCCGCCGACGACGACCGGGCGGCGGACGGTGCGGCGGGCGGCGGTGCCCGTCGTGCTGCGTGCGGAGGTGCGTGCGTTCATCGTGGTGCTCCTTCGGGTCGGGTGCTGCTGGCTGGTGCTGGTCGTGGTGGGGCTGGTCGTGGTGGGGCTGCCGGCGCTGCCGGCGTCGGTCCTGGTCGTACTGGGGCTGCCGGTCGGGCCCACCCGTCGAGCGGGCGGAACCGGTGCGGGATCGCGCCCCGCGCCTCCCGTTCCGCCCGCTCGTGACGGTGGAGCCGGGGACGGACCCGGATCGGCCCGGTGAACGGGCGGAACCGGTGCGGGGTCGCGCCCCGCGCCTTCCGGTTCCGCCCGCTCGCGGCGGGCGGGTCGGGTCAGGACGCGCTCGTCGGTGTCGTCGTGGGGTCGGTCGGCGCGTACGTCACGACGACGCGCTCCCCGTCCCGCTCGACGTCGGCCGGGCGGAGTCCGCCGCTCATGGCCCGGAACGTGGCCGCCGCCCGCTCGGCTTCCGCCCGGTCGCCGGCCTGGAGCACCAGGCGACGGAAGGGCTGACCGGTCTCGCCGGTGAGCGGCGTGAAGCGGGACACCTCGACGGACTGGTCGGCGAGCACCTGCCCGAGGGCGAGCACCGCCCGCGAGTCGACCTGGCCGGCGCGGAACTGCGACTTCGTGCCGGCGTCCGCGTCGAGGGCCGGGTTGGCAGCGAGCTCGGTGCCGATCGTCTTCCGCCCGTTCGTCGCGGTGGTGATCGCCTCGTTCGCGGCGGCCTCCCCCTCGGCGTGGATGCGGCGGACGTCGACCTGCTGGTCGCCGGTGCCGAAGGTCGCGACGCTCGTCGAGTTCTGGATGGCCAGCGACACGTCCCGCGAGGAGTTCCCGCCGGTGCGCATCGAGTCCGTCGTGATGACGTAGTCCGAGTCCTTCCACCCGTTCGGCGACTGGCGCTGGACGGCGGCGTCGGTGTCCAGCTTGTAGTACCAGATCACGTTGTTCCGGTTGTACCCGTCACGGACCAGGTCGACCCACATGGCGTCGTCCACGAGGAGCCGCGAGGACTTCGGGACGTTGTCGCCGACCCACGTCTCCGCCTGCTGCATCGGCAGGTCGAGGTTGCCGAGGAGGAACCCGCGCAGCTGCGTGCCCCAGAGCGGCACCGCCACGACGACGGCCGCTGCGGTGACGACGGCCCACGTGGCCCCGAGGCCGCGTCGAGCGGCACCGCGGACGCGGGTCCGGGCGTTCGAGCGCGTCCGGCCGACGAGCGCGAGGACCGCACGCTCGGCGGTGTACGCGACGAGCAGTGCCGCGAACGGCACGAGCATGATCACGTACGGCACCGGGAGGTACCCGTTCGGGCGGAACATCATCGCGAGCAGGAACACGAGCATCGCGGCGATCGGGCGGACCCGGCGCAGGAAGAGCCCGACGACCGCGGCGACCGACCCGAGGACGATGAACACCGGGTCGAGCGCCCACCACTGCGCGGCGGCCTGGTTCGCGAGGCTCCCGCCGTCGAAGATCGACCCCGACGCGGTGCGGGAACCGAGCTGGTACGTGATGCCCTCGAGCAGGCTGACCCGGCCGGCGCCCGGCAGGAGCTCGCCCTTGACCGCGGCTAGCAGCAGGTAGCCACCGCCGATGACGGTGAGGACGGCACCGGCGACGCTCAGTGTGTAGCGACGGGTGCTCTTGTCGGCCCGACGCACCGCGATCCAGATCAGGAACGGCAGCGCGAGCAGGTAGGTCTCCTTCGAGAGCACCGCGATGCCGAGGCACGCGGCCGCACCGGCGAACCCGGCGAGCTGCTGGCGCCGGCTCAGGACGAGGACGAAGGCGGCGAGGAGCCACGGCGTCGCGACGTTGTCGATGTAGACCGTGCGGTGGTACTGCAGGGCCAGCGGCGAGAGGGCGAACACGAGACCAGCGGCCGCCGCGGTCGCACGGCCCGCGCCCAGTCGACGGGCGAGTACGAACAGCAGGATGCTCGACACCGCGGCGAAGAAGACCATCGCCTCGCGTGCGGCCTCGACGGCGAACGGGTAGCGGGCGAACGCCCCCGTCACCGAGGTGTAGGCCGCGATCTGGATCCACCCGAGCGGCGGGTGGTCGTACCAGTACGTGTAGTGGGTGATCTCGCCGAGGTTCGTGATCGCCCACGCCTGGGCGGTGTACGTGCCCTCGTCGTCGATGCGCTGCGGCGTACCGGACATGTTCCAGAGCTGCACCATCACCGTGACGGCGAGCACGGGGAGCAGCCAGCCGAGGCTCGCTGCGTGGACGCGGAACCAGCCGCGGACGCCGGAGAACGACTCCGCGCCACGGACCGGGATCCCGGTGGTGTGGGTGATGCTGGCGGTCATCGGGCACCTCCTGCGGACGAACCGGCGAGCTCACGCTGCTGCGTGTCGGTGTCGGTGGTGACGGCGTTCGCGAAGCCGACGACCTCGGGCGTCGCGGAGGCCGTGCGGTGCTGCCCGGTGTGCTCGGTCTTCTCCCAGCCGTTCTGCCCCTTGACGTGGCGGACGACGGCACGGACGGCCGCTGCGGCGAGGAACACCTGGTACGGCACCAGGCCGAGGACGAGCTTCACGTAGTCGCGGATGCGGACCTTCTCCTTGTAGATGCGGCCGAACTCGTTGAGCCCGACGACCTCGACGGCGAGGAGCATGAGCGTCGGCGCCACCGGGATGAACGAGATGAGGGCGACCGGGGTCGGCACCTTGACGAACAGGATCATCAGGACGCTGAGCGGGATCAGCAGACCGGTCGCGGCCTGGATGAAGGGCATCGTCAGCATGTAGCGGGCGAAGAAGCGCTGGCGGAACGAGGGCAGCTTCTTCCACTCCCCCTTGCCGAGCACCTGCAGGAAGCCCTGGTTCCAGCGGGTCCGCTGCTTGAGCAGGGACGCGAACGTGGGCGGGGTCTCCTCACGGGTGACCGCCTCGGGGCTGTACGCCACGACGACCTTCGCGCCGTCGGCGGAGAGCCGGACACCGAGCTCGCAGTCCTCGGCGAGGCAGTGCGCGTCCCAGCCGTCCGACCACTCGAGCCGCTCCTTCGTCACGAAGACGGTGTTGCCGCCCAGCGGGATGAACTTCGACCCGGCGTGGAAGTGCAGGCGCGAACGGAACCAGAAGTAGTACTCGAGCACGTTGCGCAGCGACCACCAGCTCGACTTGAAGTTCATGAGCTGCACGCCGCCCTGCACGACGTCGGCGTCGGTCTCTTGGAAGCGGGAGTCGACGAGCGACAGCAGCTTCGGGTAGACCTCGTCCTCGGCGTCGAACACGCCCACGATGTCGCCCGTCGCGTACTGCAGCGCGAGGTTCATCGCCTTCGGCTTGTTCTTCGGCGCGGTGTCGTCCACCACGACCTTGATCAGCTCGGGGTGACGGGCCGCGGCGGCGCGCACGACGGCGTCGGTCTCCGGGTCGTCCTCACCGACGATCGCGATGATCTCGTAGTCCGGGTGGTCCTGGCGCGCGAGCATGTCGAGCGTCTCGCCCATCACGTCCTGCTCGTGCCGACCGGGCACGAGGAGCGTGAAGCGGTGGGCGGCCGGACGCGGCGTCTGGCTGAAGCTCGTCGACTTGAGGGCGTCGCGCGAGCGCCAGGCGTGCAGCATCCACCACAGCGTCGTCAGTGCGATCACGGTGAGCAGCACGGAGATGGCGCTGAGCGCGGAGTAGCCGATCCACTCGCCCAGCGACCAGGCGACGTGCGGTGCCTGCCCCGAGCCTCCCGTCGGGACGTCCGTGGTGCCCCGGTTCGGGACGTTCCCGGACGGGCCCGTCCCCTCGTTCGGCTGCAGCAGCGGCCCGGCGGCCGTCAGCAGCGTGGCGGAGATGGTCATGCGGCGTGCTCCTTCGCGTGAGCGTCGGTGGAACGGAAGACGAGGGCCTTGTACGCGGCGAACCGGAAGACGGTGCCGAGGACGAGACCCACCCCGTTGCCGGCGACGTTGTCGGCGAGGGTGGAGGTGAAACCGAGGACGTAGTGCGAGACGAACAGGCAGGCCGCGGCGATGCCGAGGCCGATGACGTTCGTGGCCGCGAAGAGGAGCCCCTCGCGGAGGGTCTCGCGCCGACCGGTCTGCCGCTGGGAGCGGAACGTGATGGACCGGTTGGCGAGCCAGGCGATCGCGGTCGCGACGACGGCGGAGACGATCTTGGCGGCGATCGGACCGTCGGGCAGGACGGTCGCGCGCAGCAGGTTGTAGACGCCGAGGTCGATGAGGAAGCAGACGGCACCGATGGTGCCGAAGGAGGCGAGTTGCTTCGCCGTGGCGAGGAGCCGCGGGACGAGGGCCGGCCGCACGGCGGGTGCCGTGAGGGTGCCGGTCGCCGCTGGGTGGGCGGACGACGCGACGGGGGTCGGCACCGAGCCTGTGCCGGGGGGCACCAGAACGGGGGTGTCGGTTCGGGTCATGCCCCCTCTTCGGGGGCACGTGGGGAGACGGTTTGGTCGGGGTACAGGGTCTGCCAGGAGGCTGCCAGGCCCGCGACACGTGCCGTTCACCTGTGAACGACCCGTCAGGGTTTCGGCTGGTCAGCGGCGGACTGGACCGTCCGTCCGGACGGTCGGCTTGGGTTCGAGTTCGGACGGACCGACGACGGACGGCAGGCGCGGTGCCAGCTGGCACCGCGCCTCCCGTCCGCCTGGGGGTCGCGTGCTACGCGGGACGCCGCTCCGGGCTCGCCGTCTTGCTGGCGTCGCGCTCGGGGATGTCCCCCAGCGCGTCGTCGATCGCGGCGAGCGCGTCGGCGTCGAGCGTCACGCCCGCGGCCTTGACGTTGTCCGTGACCTGCTCGGGACGCGAGGCGCCGACGATCGCGGAGGCCACGTTCGGGTTCTGCAGCGTCCACGCGATCGCGAGCTGTGCGAGCGTCAGGCCGGCCTGGTCGGCGACGGGCTGCAGGCGCTGGACGGCCTCGAGGACCTCGTCGCGCATGAACCGCTTGATCATGTCCGCGCCGCCCTTCTCGTCCGTGGCGCGCGAACCCTCGGGTGCCGGCTGGCCCGGCTTGTACTTGCCGGTGAGGACACCCTGCGCGATCGGCGACCAGACGATCTGGCTGAGGCCGAGCTGCTTCGAGGCGGGGACGACCTCGCCCTCGATGACGCGCCACAGCATCGAGTACTGCGGCTGGTTCGAGATGAGCTGGAAGCCGAGCTCCTTCGCGAGGGCGGCACCCGCGCGGATCTGCTCGGCGTTCCACTCGCTGACGCCGATGTACAGGGCCTTGCCCTGCCGGACGACGTCGGCGAAGGCCTGCATCGTCTCCTCGAGGGGCGTCTCGTGGTCGTAGCGGTGCGCCTGGTAGAGGTCGACGTAGTCGGTCTGCAGCCGCTCGAGCGACCCGTCGATCGACTCCATGATGTGCTTCCGGCTGAGGCCGACGTCGTTGTGGCCCTTCGGCCCGGTCGGCCAGTAGACCTTCGTGAAGATCTCGAGCGACTGGCGGCGCTCGGCCTTGAGCGCCTCGCCGAGGACGGTCTCGGCCGCGGTGTTGGCGTACGTGTCGGCGGTGTCGAACGTGGTGATGCCGGCCTCGAGCGCTGCCCGCACGCACTGGGTGGCGACGTCGTTCTCGACCTGCGAGCCGTGCGTCAGCCAGTTGCCGTAGGTGATCTCGGAGATCTTGAGTCCGGAGTTGCCCAGGTACCTGAATTCCATGGGTCCGACGCTAGTCCTGCGCGGGGCGGGGTGAGGGGGCGTGGGAGTACCTGGGTGGGGTGCGGGGTGGGGGGTGGGTCTGAGATGCGGGATGGGTTCCGAGGGGGCGTGGTGGGCGCGCAGGCACCCCTGTCCGGGCGGCGAGCGGGCGGATCGCGTGCGCCGCGCCTTCCGGCCCCGTCTCGTTCCGCCCGCCCGCTCGCGGAGCACGACCGCGGGCGGGCCCGGAGCCCGCTCTCCAGACGCGCGAGCGGGCTGGACCGGCGCCTCCCGTCCGCCGAGCCGAGCACGTTCCGCCCGCTCGGCAAGCCCCCCCCCTCGCACCATCCCCACCCGCACCCCGCCTCCAGCCGTTCCACGGCGCTCCGACCGGCCGACCGGTTCCTGCACACAGCGCCCCGACCGATCGCCCTCCACAGCAGCGGCCGACACCCACCACCGACGATCCCGGTTCCGGCACCGTGTCTCCATGGACTTCGCAGCAGGCTTCCCCGCCCCGCTCCGCGGACGCCCCTTCCGCGTCCGTGAGGCACTCCAGCGCGGCGTCTCCGCCGCTCGCCTCCGTTCGCGGCGCTTGATCCGCCCCTTCCACGGCACCCGGTGCTGGACCCCTCCGGTCGGCCACGTGGAGCGTGCTCTGGCCGTCGCACCCCGCCTCCGACCGGACCAGGCGTTCAGTCACACGACGGCAGCCCACCTGCTCGGGATCCCGCTGCCACGACGCCTCGAACGCGACCGGCGCATCCACGTCACGACGATCGGCACGGACCAGGCCATCCGCGTCCGCGGGACGGTCGGGCACCGGAGCCAGCGCGGCCGGGCGTCGGTCGTGCTCTCCGGCACGACGCGCATCGTCGATCCCGCGAACACCTTCGTCATGCTCGCGCGGGTGCTCTCGGTCGACGAACTCATCGTGGCCGGTGACGCACTCGTCGGCTGGCTCAACTGGTGCACGCCGGACGAGCTGACCGCCGCGGTCCGTCGGCACCGCGGCGCTCGGGGCATCCGGCGGGCACGGGCTGCCCTCTCGGAGATCCGCCCGGGATCGAGGAGTCCCGGCGAGACGCGGCTGCGCCTGTCGCTCGTCCGTCGCGGACTCCCGCAACCGGCGCTGAACCACGACGTCGTCGTCGACGGGCGCTGGGTCGCGTGCGTGGACCTCGCCTACCCCTCCGCCCGCGTCGCCATCGAGTACGAGAGCGATCTCCACCGCACGGACCCACGCACGTTCCGGAAGGACCTGACCCGTGGCGAGGACCTCAAGGACGCCGACTGGTGGCTCGTCCGCGCGACGTCCGACGACGTCCGTCACGCAGCCGACCGGTTCGCCGAACGCGTCCTTCGACTCCTGACGTCGGGAAGGGACGGGAGGCACGACACCCGCCACAGACGGCCCCTCCAGACGATCTGGTGAACTTTGGTTGACGCTTCAACCAAACAGGTGCAGAATGGGGTACGATCTGATCGATGCAGGCGCATGTAATTGCCGCCTGCTCGGGAACCGCAGACCACCGCCTCGTAAGGAGTCACCATGACGCTCAACGCCTCCGCCATCCCCGGCTACCAGACCGGCACCTGGAAGATCGACCCGACCCACTCCGAGGTCACCTTCTCGGTCCGCCACCTCGCCATCAGCAAGGTCAAGGGCTCCTTCGAGCGCTTCGACGCGACCCTCGTCACGGCCGAGAACCCCCTCGACACCTCCCTCGAGGCCTCGATCGACGTCGCGAGCATCAACACGAACCAGGCGCAGCGCGACCAGCACCTCGCCACCGGTGACTTCTTCCTCACCGAGGAGCACCCGCAGATGACCTTCAAGTCGACCGGCATCCGCGAGGACGGCGACGACATGCTCATCGACGGCGAGCTCTCGCTCCGTGGCGTCACCAAGAACGTCACCCTGAAGACCGAGTTCGGCGGCGTCACCACCGACGGCTACGGCCAGGTCAAGCTCGGCGCCGAGGCGACGACGAAGATCGACCGCACCGAGTTCGGCGTGAACTGGAACGCGGCGCTCGAGGCCGGTGGCTTCACGCTCGGCAACGACGTGACCATCAACCTCGACGTGCAGTTCGTCCTCCAGGCGGCCTGAACCACCGAGTAGCTCGAACCCCGGTCGAGCGGCGCTCCAGCGCTGCATCGACTGCAGGACACCGAACGAACGCTCTGCAGTACCCGGCGAACGGCCCGGCTCCTCCCCCACGGAGCCGGGCCGTTCGGCGTTCCACGGGTTCCGCCGCGGAGCTCACTCGTGTGTCCCTGCACGGATTCCGCCCGCTGCCGGGAACACGGCTGGGAGCTCGTCGAGAGCGCGGACGCCCGGCCCGAGCGGGAACGCTTCCCCACGCCGAGCGGGCGGATCCCGCGCTCTGACCCGCGCGGAGGCGGCACGAACCGCCCGCCCGCTCGCCCGGAGTCCGCTCCGCTCGCGCTCCGGGCAAGCGCTGGAACGCCGGAACGCCCTTCCCACCACCGCCAGCCCGGCCCCTTCATGTCCCCGAGCGGGCGTAGCGTGTCGTCCAGCCCGAGCGCGGGTGCGGGAATCGCCCGTCCGCGAGGGCAGTTGCACCCGGCACCCGTCCCGACGAAGAGGAGCACCACCATGGCCACCGACTGGATCGCACTGCAGTCGCTCGCCGCCGAGGAGTTCGGCCGCCGGATCGTCGCCGTGACCGACTGGGATGCCCCCACTCCTGACTCGGAGTGGACGACCCGCGACCTCGTCACGCACGTCATCGACGAGCAGCGGTGGATCCCGAAGCTCCTGACCGGCTGCGACTACGCCCAGGCCGAAGCAGACCTCGAACCGATCGGCCCCGATCTCCCCGGCGAGTGGGCGAAGTTCGCGGCGGCAGCCTCCGACGCCTGGCGGAATGCGCCCGCTGACACCCCCGTGCACCTGAGTACGGACGTCGTCCGCGCCGACCAGTACCTCACCGAGCAGACGAGCGACATCACCATCCACACCTGGGACCTCGCCCGCGCGACCGGCACGGACGAGACCCTGCCGGACGAGCTCGTCCGCGCCGTGTGGGAGTACTTCGAACCGCAGATCGAGGACCTCGCGGCGACCGGGCTCTACGCGGCCCCGGTCGAGGTGGACGCGGACGCACCGCTCCTCGTCCGCCTGCTCGCCGTCACAGGCCGCGATGCCAAGGTGAACGCATGACCGCAGAAGAAGCCCGCTCGACACCAGCGGGCGGAAACGCACCTCACACCGACGCGCCCGCAGCAGACACCGCCCGCTCGGCCGAGCCCAGCGCCAGCGCCAGCGCCGACGCCCCCACCAGCGCCAGCACCGACGCCAGCACGGGCCCCGCGGCCGTGCCGACCACGCGCCTCGGGCGGACGGGCCTCGAGATCAGCCGGATCGTCCTCGGCATGATGTCCTACGGCGCCCCCGACCAGGGCTCCCACTCGTGGAGCGTCGACATCGACGCCGCCCGACCCTTCGTCCGTCGCGCCTACGAGGCCGGCATCACCTCGTTCGACACCGCCAACGTCTACTCCGCGGGCTCGAGCGAGGAGATCACGGGGCAGCTCCTCAAGGAGATCGCCCCGCGCGAGGCGGTCCAGGTCTTCACGAAGGTCTTCAACCGCATGCGACCGGGCCCGAACGGCGCCGGCCTCTCGCGCGCCGCGATCATGCACGAGATCGACGCCTCGCTCACCCGACTCGGCACGGACTACGTCGACCTGTACCAGATCCACCGGTTCGACCCGCACACGCCGGTCGAGGAGACGATGGAGGCGCTGCACGACGTCGTCAAGGCCGGCAAGGCCCGCTACATCGGCGCGAGCAGCATGTGGACGTGGCAGTTCGCGCAGATGCAGCACGCAGCCGAGCTGCACGGCTGGACGAAGTTCGTCAGCATGCAGGACCAGTACAACCTGCTCGAGCGCGAGGAGGAGCGCGAGATGCACCCGTTCGCGCAGGCGACGGGTGTCGGCGTCATCCCGTGGAGCCCGCTCGCCCGCGGCAAGGTCACCCGCCCGTGGGACGCGCAGGGGTCGGGCAGCCGCTCGGACACCGACGAGTTCGGCAAGACGCTGTACCGCCAGGACGAGGACGCGAACCGCGCGATCGTCGACGCGGTGCAGCAGGTCGCCGAGGCGCGGGGCGCGAGCATGGCGCAGATCGCCCTCGCGTGGGTCGCCGGGAAGCCCGCGGTGACCGCGCCGATCATCGGTGCGACCAAGGAGCACCACATCGACGACGCGGTCGCCGCGACCGCGATCGACCTCACCGACGACGAGGTGTCGCGACTCGAGTCCGCGTACACGCCGCGGGTGCCGTCCGGTTTCTGACGTCACGCCGTGACGCAACGGGAGGCCCGGTGCCAGCTGGCACCGGGCCTCCCGTTGCGTCACGCGGTCGCGCCCAGGTCCGCGCCGCTGTCCGACTGCTCCCGCAGCCGCGCGATGCGTACGAGCGCTGCGCGCTCCGTGCCGGGCGTGGTCCCGAGCACCGCGCCGATGCCGTCGAGCACCACGCCCGCGACCCGGCGGACCGGCAGCTCCACCGGCCCGACGGCCGGCGTCCGGAGCCCGAGCATCGAACGGTGGCGCGGGTCGAGCGAGGCGACCGCCCCGTCGAAGAGGGCACGGTACCCGGGCCGCAGCAGCTTGGCGACCGGCGGGTCCTTGATGAACCGCACGACGTCGTGGGTCCGGGCGTCGGCCTTGAGCTCCCCGCGGTCGAGGTACCCGTTCATCTGCGCGCGGAGCTCGGCGTCGGACTCCGGCGCGTCGTCGACGCCCATCAGCCGCCCGGCGACGGCCCACTCACGGACGTACGCGTCGGCGCCGCCGGGGATCGGGGCGCCCCAGAGCTGTGCGCTCCGCAGGAAGGCGTCGGTGAAGGCGAGGTGCACCCAGCGCGCGAGGTCCGGGTCGTTCGCGGCGTAGGGCCGGGTCACCCCGTGCCCGTCGACGTACTCGCCGACGACGCGCTCGTGGAGCTTCCGCACCCACTGGCTGGCGTGCGTGGCCTGCTGCGTGTCGCCGTGCGACACCGTGTAGATCCAGCGGATGGTGCCCGCAAGCCGGCCGAACGGGTCCTCGCGGTAGCGGGAGTGGTCGGCGACGCCCGCGAGCGCCCCGGGGTGGAGGGCCTGCACGAGCAGCGCCCGGACCCCGGCGAGCACGGTGTGGTTGCCGCCGTGCACGGCCCAGGTGGCGGACCCGGGGCCGAAGAAGCCGGCGTCGGAGCCCTGTTCGAGCTCGTCGATCCAGGCGGGACGCTCGGTCGCGCCGTTGGTGAAGGTGTCGTTGAGGCGGGAACGGAACGCGTCGGACACGGAGGGCATGCACCCATCGTCCGTCGTGCCCCTGACAGTGCGCCCTGACCGTGGGCCCTGACGGTGAGCCCTGACAATGCGCACGGCCCCGCCGGTAGGTTGGCCGGGTGAGCATCGACACGCCTCGTCCCTGGCTTGCCTCGTACGCCCCGGGGGTCCCGCACGACATCGACGAGCCCACGGGCTCGCTGTACGACATCGTGGAGGGATCCGCGCAGCAGTTCCCGGGGAGGGTGGCGCTCGAGTTCTTCGGCAGGACGACGTCGTACGCCGACCTCGAGGAACAGATCCTCCGGGCGGCGAACGGCCTCCGGAAGCTCGGCGTCGGTGCGGGCGACCGCGTGGCGATCGTGCTGCCGAACTGCCCCCAGCACGTCGTGGCGTTCTACGCGGTGCTCCGGCTCGGCGCGATCGTCGTCGAGCACAACCCGCTCTACACGGCGCGCGAACTCCGACACCAGTTCGAGGACCACGGCGCGAAGGTCGCCATCGCCTGGGACAAGTCCGTCGCGACGCTGCAGGACTTCCCCGCCGACCTCGCGCTCGACGCGATCGTCTCGGTCGACCTCACCCGTGCGATGCCGCGCACCACCCGGATCGCCCTGTCGCTCCCGGTCGCGAAGGCCCGTGCGTCCCGCGCGAAGCTGACGACGACGGTCCGCGGCACGACGAAGTGGGACGACCTGGCGTCGACCCGGAAGCTGTCGAAGCGCCACCCGCGCCCGGCGACCACCGACGTCGCGCTCATCCAGTACACGTCGGGGACGACCGGCGTGCCGAAGGGTGCCGTGCTGAGCCACCGCAACCTCCTGGCGAACGCCGCACAGGCACGGGCCTGGGTCCCGACGATCCGCCGGGGCGACAACACCGTCTACGCGGTGCTCCCGATGTTCCACGCGTACGGCCTGACGCTGTGCCTGACCTTCGCGATGAGCATGGCCTCACGGCTCGTGCTCTTCCCCGCATTCGACCCGGCACTCGTCCTCAAGGCCATGAAGAAGCACCCGCCGACGTTCCTGCCGGCCGTGCCGCCGATCTACACGCGCCTGCAGCACGCCGCCGACTCGGCGAAGGTCTCGCTGCAGGGCATCGAGATCGGCATCTCCGGTGCCATGCCCCTGTCGCAGAGCGTCGTCGAGCCGTGGGAGGCCCGCACCGGCGGCTGGCTCGTCGAGGGCTACGGGCTGTCCGAGTGCTCCCCCGTCCTGATGGCGAACCCGGTCTCGCCCGAGCGTCGGCTCGGCGCGATCGGCCTGCCGCTGTCCTCCACCGAGGCGCGTGTGGTCGACCCGGACGACCCGTCGAAGGTGCTCGGCACGGGCGAGGCCGGCGAACTCCAGGTCAAGGGCCCGCAGGTGTTCCGCGGCTACTGGGGCAAGGCCGAGGCGACCGACGAGGTCTTCACGCCCGACGGCTGGTTCCGCACGGGCGACGTCGTGTCGATCGACGCCGACGGCTTCGTCAGCATCGTGGACCGGCTCAAGGAGCTCATCATCACCGGCGGCTTCAACGTGTCGCCGTCCGAGGTCGAGGACGCCCTGCTCAAGCACGCCAGCGTCCGCGAGGTCGCCGTCATCGGCATCACGCAGTCCGGCAACGAGCAGGTCGTCGCGGCCGTCGTGCCGAAGGACCCGGCGACCTTCGACGCCGAGGCCCTGCGCGCGTGGTCCCGCGACCAGCTCGCGGCGTACAAGGTGCCGCGGCGCATCGTCGTGGTCGAGGACCTGCCCCGGTCGATGATCGGCAAGGTCCTCCGCCGCAAGGTGCGCGACCAGATCACCGGTCGGTAGCGCTGCCGGGTCGCCGACGACCCGGCAGCGCGAGCAGCCCCAGTCCGACGACCACGAGCCCGATGCCGGCCCAGCCGACCGCGCCGAGGTGCTCGCCGACCACGAGCACCGCGAGGACCGCCGCCACGACCGGTTCGAAGAGCGACAGCAGGGTCGCGACCGAGGCGCTCACGTGGCGGAGGCCGACCGCGTAGAGCGAGTGGCCGAGCACCGTCGGGACGAGCGCGAGGTACCCGAACACCGGCCAGTGCGCGGGAGCCAGCGCGTCCGGCCCGGCGCCGACCGTGCACCAGAGCACGAGCACCACCACGAGCGGGACCGCCGCCAGCCCGAACACCGCGCCGACGACGGCGCGCCCGGGAACGACGACGGCGCGTCCGGGAACGGACGCACGAGCGGCCACCGACGCCACGCCGGGCGTGCCTGCCGCGCGCATCCCCCGCGCGACCGCCCACGAGTACGTCGCGTACGTCAGGCCGGCGACCAGCGCGCTCCCGAGCCCGAGCGGCAGCGAGCCGCTGCCCGGCGCCTCCGACCGCGCGACCGTCACGACGACCATGCCGACCACGCTGACCAGGGTGGCGACGACCCACCTGCCGGAGACGCGCCTCCCGTCCGCTGCCCACTCGACGAGGCCCGCGAACAGCGGCGACGTCCCGATCGCCACCGTCGTGCCGAGGGCGACCCCGGCCTCCGCCAGCGCCGCGTAGAACGCGACCGCGTACACGACGAGCGACGCGGCACCGAGGACCACCCAGCGACGAGTGTCTCGCTGCACCAGGGCACGCACGGCGCCGCGACCGGTCGTCGCGGCGAGCAGGAGGCCGCCGAGCCCGAACGTCACCGCCCCGAACACGAACGCAGGCACCCCGGGCGCGAAGTGCGTCGCGGTCCCCGTCGTGCCCCACACCGTCGCGGCGACGAGGACCGCCGCCGAGCCGCCGACGACCGGACGGGAGGCACGCCCGCCGCCCGCCACGGACGTCACGACACGTGGACGGTCGGCCTGCGGTGCACGTCCGGTTCGGCTTCGCGGAGGACCTCACGGGTGACCGGGGCGACGTCGCCGACACCGGTGAAGACGAAGCGCAGGGCGTTCCGGATCGGACTGCCCTCGTTCCACTCGAAGTAGATGCTCGGCACCACACCGGCGATGTCGCGCACGGCGAGCAGCGTCGACGCGATCGTGTTCGGGACGTTGCCGGACCGGACGCGGAGCACGCGGTGTCCCTGGACGACGTGTCCCTCGACCACCAGGTCCTCCTCGAAGTCGGAGGAGTCGGCCTGCAGGACCTCGAGGAACATCGTCGGCACACGCGCCGGGATGCCGGAGTCGCGGCGTTCCTCACGACCCTTCGACCGGTACGCCTCGGCGGTGCCGGCACCCGGCTCGTTCGCGATGATGCAGACCGAGCTGAACTGGTCGGCGTCGGCCTCGATGAACTGCCGCGCGACCGCGTCGAGCTCGATCGACGACGCCCGGAGCTCGAACGACCGCCGGACCCGGGACACGAGCGACACCACGACGATGGCGATGATGAAGACCGCCGCGATCCGGACGCCGTCGGGCCGCTCGATGACGTTCGCCACGGTCGTGTAGACGAACACGACGGCGATGATCCCGAAGCCGATCGTGCGCTTCTTCTGCTGCTTCCGCCGAGCGGACAGCGTCACCGCGACCGCCGCACTCGTGATGAGCACGAGGACGCCGGTCGCGTACGCGCCGCCCTGGGCGTCGACGTTCGCCTCGAAGATGATCGTGATCGCGAAGGCGATGAGCGTGAAGATGATGACGAGCGGTCGGGTCGCGCGGGCCCACTGCGGTGCCATGCCGTACCGCGGCAGGAAGCGCGGGACGAGGTTCAGCAGGCCCGCCATCGCGCTCGCGCCGGCGAACCAGAGGATCGCGACGGTCGAGAAGTCGTACACCGATCCGAACACGTTGCCGAGGTACTCGTGCGCGAGGAACGCCAACGCACGACCGTTCGCGCCGCCGCCCGGCTGGAACTCCTGCTGCGGGATGAGGAACGTGGTGGCGATCGACGACGTGATGAGGAACGTGCTCATGATGATCGCCGCGGTCGTGAGCAGCCGCTTCGTCCCGCGGATCCGGCCCTCCGGTCGACCGCTCGGGTCGTCGCCCGCGCCGCCGCGCACCTGCGGCATGACGGCGACACCGGTCTCGAAGCCGGACAGGCCGAGCGCGAGCTTCGGGAAGACCACGAGCGCGATGCCGATCATGACGAGCGGGTTGCTGTGCTGCGCGGTCAGGTTCGACCACCAGTCGGTGGCCACGACCGGGCGCTCGAACACGTGCCACAGCGCGACGACGATCACGACGGCGTTCAGCAGGAGGAACACCGCGACGAGCCCGACGGCGATCCCGATGGCCTCCTTGAACCCGCGGAGGAAGACGATCCCGAGCAGGAGCAGCAGCACGAGCGTGATCGGCACCGGGATCTCGGTGAACCAGTGCGGCGTGAACGGGTTCTCGGCGATGTGCGCGGTGGCGTCGGCGGCCGAGAGCGTCATCGTGATCATGAAGTCGGTCACCGCGAACCCGAGCAGCACGAGCACGAAGAGCTTGCCGGCCCACCAGGGCAGGAGCTTCTCGAGCATCATGATCGAACCGGCGCCCTTGAAGCTGTCCGACGCCACCCGGCGGTACACGGGCAGCGCGCCGAACAGCGTCACGAGCACGAGCACGATGGTCGCGATCGGCGACAGCAGCCCTGCGGCGAGCGCGGCGATCGCGGGCTGGTAGCCCAGCGTCGAGAAGTAGTCGACGCCGGTCAGGCACATCACGCGCCACCACGAGTGGGTCTTCTCGACCTCCACCTGGTGCGGGCCCTGGTGCGAGGCCCCCTGGTCGGCACCGTGCAGCATCCAGCCCCGCAGCCGGCTGCTGCGCTCGGCGGGTCGCTCGGTGGCACCGCGCTGGGCGGCGCGCTCGGCTTCGGTCGCGGTCACGAGAGACGATGGTAAGCGGTCCGGACCACGCTCCGGGACCCCCGGTCGAGGATCGGTGGACGGTGCGTCACCCCGCGCTGATCCGCGTGTACTTCCGCACGGCCAGGGGCACGAACACGACGAGCAGCACCGCGATGCCGACGAGCACGGTCGCGACGGGGTGCTGCATCGTCCAGACGTCGGGCACCGGGGCGGTGCCGACGTTGCCGAACAGCTCCCGCGCGGCCTGCACGAGCGACGAGACGGGGTTCCACTCGGCGAAGACCCGCAGCACGAGCGGCATCGTGTCGCTCGGGACGAACGCGTTCGAGATGAACGTCAACGGGAACAGGACCATGAAGGACGCGTTGTTGATGACCTCCGGCGTCCGGACGCTCATCCCGAGCAGCGCCATCACCCAGCTGAAGGCGTAGCTGAACAGCAGCAGCAGGCCGATCCCGGCGAGGAACTCGTGCGGCGCCGACTGCACGCGCCACCCGACCGCCAGGCCGGTCAGCATCATGATCACCATGGAGATCGCGTTGAGGACGAGGTCCGAGTTCGTGCGCCCGACGAGCACCGCGGACAACGACATCGGCAGGGTGCGGAAACGGTCGACGAGCCCCTCCTTGAGGTCCTGCGCCATCGCCGACCCGGAGAACGTCGCCCCGAACACGACGGTCTGCGCGAAGATCCCGGCCATGAGGAACTGCGTGTAGTCGGTCCCGCGCACCTGGATCGCCCCGCCGTACACCTGGCTGAAGAGCAGCACGAACATGATCGGCTGCAGCACGGCGAACACGAGCATGTCCGGCGAGCGCTTGATCTTCGTGAGGTTCCGCTTCGTGACGGTCCAGCCGTCCTCGAACCAGATCGCCACGGGCGAGGTCACGACCACCGGCAGCTGCCGTCGGGTCCGTGCGTCGACGGCGGTCACCGCACACGCTCCGGCGTCGCGTCCGTCGTGTCGCCGCTCGCGACCGCGTCGGCACCGTCGGCTCCACCACGGTCGCGTCGGCCCGGCCGGGAGGCCCGCCCCGCGTCCGTCCCGCCCGTCGCGTCCGACGCCTCCCCCTCCACGGCCGTGGCCGCGTGTCCGGTCAGGCGCAGGAAGACGTCGTCGAGTGTCGGCCGCCGCATGCCGGCGTCGTGGAGCCGGACGCCGGCCTCGTCGAGGTCGGCGAGCACCCGCTGGAGCGCCGCGGGTCCGGCGTCCACCGCGATGCCGGAGGTGCGCCCGTCCGCCGAGGTCTCCACGGCACCCACGCCGTACCGACGCAGGGTGGTGACCACGGCCTCCCGGTCGTCCTCGTCGACCAGCGTGACGACGACCCGGTGGCCGCCCACCTGGGCCTTGAGCTGGTCCGCGGTGCCCTCGGCGATGACCCGGCCGTCGTCGATGACCGCGATGTCGTCCGCGAGCTGGTCCGCCTCCTCCAGGTACTGCGTGGTGAGGAGCACGGTGGCGCCGTCGGCGACGAGCCCCTCGATGATCCCCCAGAGCGCGAGCCGGCTCCGGGGGTCGAGCCCGGTCGTCGGCTCGTCGAGGAACAGCACGCGCGGGTTCGCCACGAGTGCACCCGCGAGGTCGATGCGCCGCCGCATGCCGCCGGAGAAGCCCTTGACGGGACGGTCGCCGGCCTCGGCGAGGTCGAACACCTCGATGAGCTCACGGGCCCGTGCCCGGGCCGCCCGCCGGCCGAGGTGGTACAGCCGGCCCACCATCTCGAGGTTCTCGGCCCCGGTCAGGTTCTCGTCGACCGCGGCGTACTGCCCGGACACACCGATCGACCGGCGGGTCGCCTGGGGTTCGGCCACGACGTCGACGCCGTCGATCGTCGCCCGACCGCTGTCCGGCACGACGAGCGTCGTGAGCACCTTCACCGTGGTGGTCTTGCCGGCGCCGTTCGGGCCGAGCAACGCCGTCACCGTGCCCTCGGGGACGGAGAGGTCGAGTCCGGCCAGTGCGTGCACCGGACCCGACCGTGATCGGTAGGTCTTGGTCAGCCCGGAGGCTTCGATGATGGCCATGTCGCTCCTCGTCGTCCACGTCGTCGTGGGGCGGCGGGAGCGTCGACGTCACTCAGACGTCGAAGTCGCCACCGCCGAAGTCGCCGAACCCGCCGCCGAAGTCGCCTCCGCCGTCGCCCCAGCCCGCGCTCTCGAACCCGCCGCCGTCGGCCGCGCCCGCGTCGCCGGAGCCACCGTCGGCCGCGCCACCGTCACCGGAGTCGGCACCAGTGTCCTCCGAACCGCCGTCGCCCGCAGCGTCGGTACCGCCGTCGAACGATCCGGCGTCGGGCAGGAACGCGCTCATGAGCGTCGACCCGATGACGTAGCCGGCGACCGTTCCGAGGATCGACGCACCGATCATGCGACCGAACGACGGGCCGCCGCCGCGCTGGCCCATCATGCCGCCGCCGTTCATGCCGCCGCCGTTCATGCCGCCGAGCGAGCGCTCCATGAAGCCGGGCTGCCGGATCTCGGACCGGGTCGCCGCCTGGGCGAGCGACCGGGGGTCGTCGCCGCGCGGGGCCTCGCCGTCGGGGGCGCTCCGCGTGAACTCGTCGTAGACCATCCGGCGCTGCTCGGGCGTCAGGGTCGCGAACGCCTCGGCGTGGACCTCCTCGATGCGCTCGGGCGGGGCCGTGCGGAGCAGGTAGCGGTACCGCTCGACGGCGCGCTCGTCGTCGGAGGAGGCGCCCCCCTGCTGCCCGGCGCCCTGCTGGCCGGCACCCTGCTGGCCGGTCCCCTGTGCGGGGCCGCCCCACTGCGGCGTGCCGTACTGCTGGCCGCCGTACTGCTGCCCCTGCCCCTGCCCCTGCCCCTGCCCCTGCGACACGGGGGGCACCTGGTAGGACTGCTGCCCGTACCGGTAGCCCTGCTGGGGCTGCTGCTGCTGGGGCGGCTGGGGCTGTCCCCACTGGTCCTGCTGGCCACGGTCACGCTCGGGTCGGCCGAGCAGTCGGTCGAGGAAACCCATGTCGTTGCTCCTTCGGTGCGGTCCGACCCGGTCGGGTCGGTCCGTCGCTCCCCACCGTAGGCAGCGACGACGACCGCTGACTGTACGCCTGCACAGAACTGGCCGAGAGCGGCGTCAGCGACTCCCGAGCGCGCTCGTCCACACCGCGTGCAGCTCGTCGGCGGCGCCTGGGTGCGCGACCAGGAACGGTTCACCGACGCGCGGGAAGCCGTCGACGGAACCGGCCCGGGTCAGCACGACGCCGCCCGCCTCGAGCACGAGCAGCACGGCCGCCCCGTGGTCCACCGGGTCGAACGCGGGGACGCACCCGCCGATCCCGCGGCCGGCGGCGACCTGCGCGATCGTCAGCGTGCTCGAGCCCATCACCCGGACGGCGCACGACCGGTCGGCCAGGGCCTCCGCGAGCGCACCGAGTGCGGCCCAGGCCCCGGGACCGCCGGACTCGGCGCCGACCACGGCACCGGCGAGCGCACGCGGGGCGTCGTCGAGGCGGAGCGGGACGTCGCGGACGACCGCCCCGCGACCCCGGCGGGCCTCGAGCACCTCACCTCGCCACGGGTCCGCGACGACACCGACCACGGGGCGACCGCCGCGGGTCAGGCAGAGCGACATCGCGGTCCAGGGCAGCCCGTTCACCAGATTGGTCGTGCCGTCGACCGGGTCGAGGTACCAGCGGTACCGGTCGCCGGGTGCGTCCCCGTACTCCTCACCGGTGAAGCCGTGCGTCGGGAAGGCCGCCCGGACGCGGGCGCGCACGAGGCGCTCGACCGCCCGGTCGACGTCGGTGACCGGTGCGGCGGGGACACCTCCGGACGACACCCGACCGACCGGGTGCTCCCGGGTGAAGGCGATGACCTCGTGGGCGATCCGGTGCGCGAGGGCCTGTGCACGCGTCGCGACCTCCTCCTCGGTCGGCTCACGGTCGGGTCGCGCCCAGCCGTCCCGCTCACCACCGGCCAGCACGGCCCGCGCGGAGGCGACGTCGTCCGTCGCGATGAGGTCGGCGCCCAGGCGGGCGGCCCACCGGACCGGTTCCGGCTCGTCGACCGTCCGCACCGCGACCGCCATCCCAGCCTCGTGGGCGGCCCGGACGGTGTCCGGCGTCAGGAAGACGTCGTCGACCAAGAGCGTGGTGGACCCGAGGCCCTCCGTGTCGTCCGCGGTCGGCGCCGCGAGGGACTCCCAGGGCAACCAGGTGTCCGCGTCGGGCAGCGCGGCCCGGACCGTGGCGAGCACCTCGGGCGTCCCGGTCCACGCCACGGCCGTGTCCCAGGTCGACGCAGCGACCGTGCGCGTGGCGACGAGGGCGTCCGCCGGGTCCTCGACCCGGAGGAGCAACCCGGAGCGGCACCCGTCGAGGCGTTCGAGCACGGCATCGAGGCGCGGGATGCGGTCGAGCCCGTTCCCCAGACGGGCGACGTCGCACCAGGGGACGTCCGCGACCCGGCGGGGATCACCCCAGAGCCGTCCGAGGGTCTCGTCGTGCAGCAGCACCGCGACGCCGTCGGCCGTGCGGCGGACGTCGACCTCGACGACGTCGGCGCCGAGTGCCTCCGCGACGGCGATCGCCGGCAGCGTGTCCTCGCGCCGGACCCGAGGAGCGCCCCGACGAGCCACGAGCCGCGGGAGGGTCCGTGCGCCGCGCCCGTCGCGGTCCGGTCCGACGGTGGCCTGGTCGAGCGTCGTCATCCCGGCATGCTGTCGGGCCGGGGTGGCCTCCGGGTGACCAGCGGGTGAACGCGGTCCGGATCAGACCCGGCCGCGACCCCGTCGACCCGAGCGGGCGGCGACCAGGCGGACGACCGCGCGCCACCCGAGCAGGAACACCGCGAGCGAGATCGTCGCGACGATGACGAAGGACAGCGGCAGCGGGTCCCCGGCGACGTCGCCCTGCCCGGTCAGCACCCGGAGCAGCATCCCGATCGCGACCGCGGCCACCCAGACGACGACGCCGGTGGGCCACAGGCGCATCGGACGGGCCCACCCGCGTACGACCAGCCAGCCCACCGCCCAGCCGGCCAGGAACGGGTACGCCGTCGTCCAGAGCCCGATCGGCGACGCGGCCTCGGCGTGGGACGACCGCCCGATCAGCGCGAACGCGACGATGAGGACGATGTCGACGACGGCTGCTAGCCAGGCCCGGGTGCGAGTCACGAGTCCATCGTCCCACTCCGCCGGGCGCCCTCAGAACAGGCCGTCGCGTCCCGCCTCCGGGCCGTCGAACCCGCGGAACATGTCCGAGACGAGCGCGGCGATCTGCGGCTCGACCAGGCGCTCGACGGCCTCGGCGATCCGCGGCCGGTGCTCCACGAGCGCCAGGCACACCGCCGTCCCCGTCGCGCGGGCGCACTCGTCCGACAGGGCGATCTCGTGCCGGAGCGCGGCCTTCGCCTCGTCGGACAGCGGCTCGCGCGGCTCCTGCTGCCTCGCCCCGGTGCCGGTGAGCTCGTCGAGGGTGAAGAGGAACGGCTCGCCGGGCGACGGCTCAGGGTCGACGTCGAGGCCCTGGAACTCGGGCGACAGGCCCTCGGTCGGTTGGTAGCCCGCGTGCCGCTTCCGTGCCGCGGCGCGTTCGAGCTCCCGTTGCAGCAGCGGCAGGTTCCTCGCCGTGTACTCGTCGACGGCGTCCTCGACGATGGTCGAGATCCGACCGATGAGCGCGTGCTGCACCGCGTGCGGTACGTCCGGCCCGAAGCCCGCGGCGGTCGCGATCGGCGACCCCGTGCACTTCCGGCAGATCCGGGTCCGAGGACGGGCGGTGCCGATCTGCCACCGCGGCAGCCAGCGGAGCCAGAGGTCGACGGCGCCCCGCACACGCCCGTCGATGCCGTCCATCCCTCAACACTAGGCCGGGCGGCCGCGATCGCCCCGGGCCGCGCGCGAGCGGGCGGAAACGGGACCGGGAGGACGCGCGACGGCACACCTTCCGCCCGCCCGCCGCAGGACGCCGTCCGCGACTCGGCCCAGCCCCGCTCGGGCTCGTCTCCGTCCCCGTCCATGCACGCGAGCGGGCGGAAACGGGACAGGAGGCACGCACGGCCCCGCAGGTTCCGCCCGCTCGACGCGGGACGCCGTCCCCGGTTCGGCCGCCCCGCACCCACGAGCGGGCGGAAACGGACCCGGCTGTCGGCTCGCCGGCGCGCGATCCGCCCGCTCGGCGCGGGAGCGCACACCACGCGCCCGCATCGCCCGCGAGCGGGCGGAAACGGGACGGGAGGCGCGTGGGGACCAGCAGGGACCGCCCGCTCGCGCACTGCGGGACGGACGGGAGGCGCGGCGCCGCCGAACGCGCGGCCCGCGTCACGACGGGGCCGGGTCCTCAGCCCTGCGGTTCCGTCACGAAGTCGATGAGTTCCTCGACCCGGCCGAGCAACTGCGGCTCGAGGTCGGCGAACGTCCGCACCTGCCCGAGGATCCGCTGCCACGCCCGGGCGACGTCGGCCTGGTCCTCGGCGGGCCACCCGAGGTGCTGCAGGATGCCCTTCTTCCACTCGATCGAGCGCGGGATCGTCGGCCACGCCTCGAGCCCGAGGCGCGCGGGCTTCACCGACTGCCAGACGTCGACGAACGGGTGCCCGACCACGAGCACGTGCGCGCCCCACTTCCCGCGCATCACGGCGTCGGCGAAGCGGGACTCCTTCGACCCGGGGACGAGGTGGTCGACCAGGACGCCCACGCGGCGGGAACGGTCGGGGCGGAACTCGTCGAGCACGTCGGCGAGGTTGTCGACACCCTCGAGGTACTCGACGACGACGCCCTCGACGCGGAGGTCCGACCCCCAGACCTTCTCCACGAGCTCGGCGTCGTGCCTGCCCTCGACCATGATCCGGGAGGGCAGGGCGACGCGAGCACGTTGCGACTCGACGGCGAACGAGCCGGAGGCGGTGCGGAGGCGACCGCCGCCGGAGGCCTGGCGGACCGCCGGAGCCGAGCCGGGCCTCCAGTCCGAGTGGACGGCACCGATCCGACCGGCCGGGCCGGCGGGTGCCGCGGCAGACCGACCGACCGGGGCCTGCGGGCGGCCGAGCGTGACGAGCTCGCCCTCGAGCAGGAACTGCCCGGTGAAGGGGAAGGCGCGGGTGCGGCCCTTCCAGTCCTCGAGGGAGACGTTGCCCGCCTCGAGCCCCACGACGGCCCCGGCCCAGCCGGAGTCCGGGTCCTCGAGGACCATGTCGCGCTCGAGCGGCACCTGCCGCACCTTCTTCACGCCCTTCGCGCGCCAGTCGCCCGAGAGCACGTCGCTGCCGTACCGGTCGTCGTCCACCCGGGAAGCGTAGTGTCGACGGGTCCCGCAACGGCGCCGGATCCCTGGCGCGTCCCGTACGCGCCGCGACCACCCCGATCGGAAGGCACCAC
Organism: Curtobacterium sp. NPDC089185; assembly: GCF_040685235.1. Lineage (NCBI taxonomy): Bacteria > Bacillati > Actinomycetota > Actinomycetes > Micrococcales > Microbacteriaceae > Curtobacterium > Curtobacterium sp. NPDC089185. The sequence goes on from NZ_JBFBHK010000001.1 coordinate 269,497, forward strand.
CGTGCGCGCAACCGTCATCCACGCCCCCCGCGACATCCGCGTCGAGGAGCGTGACGCCCCCGTCCTCATCGATCCCACCGACGCCGTCGTCAAGGTCACCGCGGCCTGTGTCTGCGGCTCGGACCTCTGGCCCTACCGCGGCGTCCGCGACACGAAGGAGCCGCGCGCCATCGGGCACGAGTTCGTCGGCGTCGTCGAGTCCGTCGGCGCGGACGTCACGGACCTGTCGGTGGGCGACTTCGTCATCGCGCCGTTCACGACGAACGACGGCACCTGCCAGGCCTGCGCGCACGGCATGACGAGCGGCTGCGACCACGGCTCCACGTTCGGCGTCACGCCGGACGCGTACGGCCACCCGCTCGGCGGCGCCCAGGCCGAGTACGTCCGCGTCCCGGACGCCGCGGCGACGCTCGTGCGCGTGCCGGGTCCGGTGGACGACGACCTGGTGCCGTCCCTCCTCACCCTGTCCGACGTGTTCTCCACCGGACACCACGCCGCCGTCTCGGCCGGTGTCGGCCCGGGCAAGACCGTCGTGGTCGTCGGCGACGGCGCGGTGGGCCTGTCCGCCGTGCTCGCGGCCTCGCGGCTCGGCGCCGAGCGCATCATCGCGATGAGCCGGCACGCCGACCGCCAGGCCCTCGCCCGCGACTTCGGTGCGACCGACGTCGTCGAGACCCGCGGCGACGAGGGCGTGGCCGCGGTGCGCGAGCTGCTCGGCGGCGACCTCGCCGACTGCGCACTCGAGGCCGTCGGCACCGCCGAGAGCATGGACCAGGCGCTGCGGGTCGTGCGGCCCGGTGGCGCGGTCGGCTACGTCGGGGTGCCCGCGGGCGACCCCGAGCTGCCGATGCCGTTCCTGTTCGCGAAGAACATCACGGTCGGCGGGGGCATGGCTCCTGCTCGCGCCTACATCGAGGAGCTGCTGCCCGACGTGCTCTCGCGAGCGATCGACCCGGGCCGGGTGTTCGACCTCGAGCTGCCCCTCGAGCAGGCGGCGGAGGCGTACGCGGCGATGGACGAGCGTCGCGCGATCAAGGTGCTGCTGCGCCCGTAGGGACGGAGCGTCCCGAGCGCGGCGGTCCGGCCCTCAGGCGTCCCGCACCGCGAGCACCCGGTGCGGGGCGGCCCGCTCGGCGCGCCACCCCGCGGGCAGCACCCCCTGCAGCTCCGGCACCGTGAACGACCGGCGGATCGAGCGCAGTCCGTCCACGCGGACGAAGGTGCCGGCCGACACGAGCGGGGACGCCAGCGCGTAGGCCCGGTACGCCTGCCGCGACCGTCGGATGTCGGAGTGCAGGCTCCGTCCGGTCGCGAGCTGCTCGGAGTCGGCGAGGAACGCGACCCGGGCCGCGTCGTCGAGGTGGTGCAGCACGTGGTTCGACACGACCACGTCGAAGCGCTCCCCCGCAGCGACGAGGTCGGTGCTCGACGCCTGCCGGAAGGTGACGCCCCGCGTCGCCGACCGACGAGCGGCCGCGATCGCCCGCTCGTCGGGGTCGACACCCACGACCTCCACCGAGAAGCCGTCGCTGCCGGCCCACCGCACCAGCGAGCGGGCGAGGTCGCCACCGCCGCACCCGAGGTCGAGCACGCGCGCACGCCCGCTCGGGGGCAGTGCCGGCACGACGTGGGTCCGCCAGACCGCGCGCCAGCCGCTCACCAGAGCGTTCACCACGGCGAAGCGCCGGAACGTCCGGTCGAGGGCACGCGGGTCGCATGCCGGGTCGTCCATGAGCTCCTGCAGCTCGGTGTCCCGGACGCTCAGGTCGACGTTGCGCAGGTCGGGGTCCCGGTCGCCGCCGGTCACGCGCCGACCGCCGTGAGCCTCGCGCTCTCCACCGTCAGGCCGGGCCCGAACGCGACCGCCGCCAGCGGGGTGCCGCTCGGCAGTCCGCGCTCGACCGCGTCACGCAGCACGAAGAGCACCGTCGCGCTCGACATGTTCCCGTGGTCGCGGAGGACGGCACGACTCGAGGAGACCGCCGTGTCCGGCAGCGCCAGGGCGTCCTGCGCCCGGTCGAGGATGGCACGGCCGCCGGGGTGCACGGCCCACACGGGGACGTCGGCGAAGGTCTCGCCCTCGCCGAGCAGCGACGTGACGGCGGCGGGGACGTGCACGCCGACGAGCTTCGGGACCGCCGTCGAGAGGACCATCTCGAACCCCTCGTCACCGATGTTCCAGGCCATCTCGGACGCACCCTCCGGCACCGTCGCCGTGGCGAAGCGCTCGATGCGCAGTCCGGGACCGCCCTGCGCGACGACCACCGCCGCGGCGCCGTCGCCGAAGACGCTGTTCGCGACGATCTGGTCCGGGTCGTCCGAGGCCCGGACGTGCAGGGTGCAGAGCTCGGCGCAGACCACGAGCACGACGGCGTCCGGGTCGGCCTCGGTGAACGCGGCCGCGATCCGGAGCGCCGGGAACGCCGCGCAGCACCCCATGAAGCCGATGTGGTGCCGGAACACCCCCGCCGGCAGACCGAGCTGCTCGACGACGTCGATGTCGGGTCCCGGTTGCGTGAACCCGGTGCACGACACGGTGACGAGGTGGGTGACCCGGTCGGGCTCGATGCCGGCCCGCTCGACCGCGTCGCGTGCGGCGGCCACGAAGAGCGCCGGCGCGAGGTCCCGGTAGCGGTCGTTCCGGGTGCCGGTGGACGGCGAGACGAGCGCGCCGGAGTCCTCGCGGAACAGGCCGCCCGGACGCGTCGCGTCGAGCTCGTCGACCACCGTGTGTCGGTGCTCGACCGCCGAGACGTCGAAGGCCGCCGGCACGATGCGCCTGCCGAGGCGGCCGAGGTCGGGCTGCCCGACGAAGAGGTCCCGCACCGCCGCCTGGTCGAGGGTGGTGGTGGGGACGGCGGTCCCGATGGCGCGGATCGTTGCGGTCACGACCCATCCTGTCACCTGGTCGCTGTCACTTCCCCAGGTACGACGGACGGGAGGCTCCCCACCGGGCACGGCCCGGCAGCCGCTGGCGCGTCTGCCGGGAACCGGCCGGCGTGGGCCCAGGTGCCGTCCGGCACCGCGCCTCCCGTCCGCTGCTGGTCGCGCTCCGCCTGCTGGTCGCGCTACGCCTGCTGGGCGCGCTCCAGCACCAGCTCGCGGACGCGCGCGGCGTCCGCCTGGCCCTGCATGGCCTTCATGACCGCGCCGATGATCGCACCGGCGGCCTGCACCTTGCCGTCCTGGATCTTCGCGAGCACGTCCGGCTGGGCAGCGAGCGCCTGGTCGACGGCGGCCGTGAGGGCCGAGTCGTCCGAGACGACCTTCAGCCCGCGGGCCTCGACGACCTGAGCGGGCGAGCCCTCGCCCGCGATGACGCCCTCGAGCACCTGTCGGGCCAGACGGTCGGTCAGGTCGCCCGACTCCACGAGCGCGATGGTCTCGGCGACGTGCTGCGGCGACACGAGGTCTCCTGCGGCGGCGTCCTGCGCGTTCGCCACGCGGCTGATCTCACCCGTCCACCACTTGCGCGCGGCCTGCGGGGACGCACCGGCGGCGACCGTGGCCTCGACCTCGTCGAGCAGCCCGCCGTTGACGACGTCCTGGAACTCGAGGTCGCTGAAGCCCCAGTCCCCCTTGAGGCGACGGCGACGGGCGACCGGGGCCTCGGGCAGGGAGGCACGGAGCTCCTCCACGACGGCCGGGTCCGGCACCACCGGGAGCAGGTCGGGCTCCGGGAAGTAGCGGTAGTCGTCGGCGTCGGACTTCGGGCGCCCGGCCGAGGTGCGGCCGGTGTCCTCGTGCCAGTGCCGGGTCTCCTGCGTGATCGTCCCGCCCGCGGCGAGGATCGCCGCCTGGCGCTGGATCTCGTAGCGGATGGCGCGCTCGACGGCGCGGAACGAGTTGACGTTCTTCGTCTCGGTCCGGGTGCCGAGCTTCTCCTGGCCCCACGGGCGCAGGGAGATGTTCGCGTCGCAGCGCAGGTTGCCGCGCTCCATGCGGGCCTCGGACACCCCGAGGGCGCGCACGAGGTCGCGGATGACCTGCACGTAGGCGGCCCCGAGCTCGGGCGCGCGGTCCTTCGCGCCGAAGATCGGCTTCGTGACGATCTCGACGAGCGGGACACCGGCACGGTTGTAGTCGACGAGCGAGTACTCCGCGCCCTGGATGCGGCCGGTGGCACCGCCGACGTGCGTCAGCTTGCCGGCGTCCTCCTCCATGTGGGCGCGCTCGATCGGCACCTGGAAGATCGTGCCGTCGGCGAGCTCGACCTCGACCTCGCCCTCGAACGCGATCGGCTCGTCGAACTGCGAGATCTGGTAGTTCTTCGGGTTGTCCGGGTAGTAGTAGTTCTTCCGGGCGAACCGCGAGGACTCTGCGATCGAGCAGCCGAGGGCGAGCCCGAGCTGGATCGAGTACCGCACGGCCTGCTCGTTGACCACCGGCAGTGATCCGGGCAGACCGAGGTCGACCGGCGTCACGTTCGTGTTGGGCTCGCCGCCGAAGAAGTTCGGGGCGTCCGAGAACATCTTCGTCTTCGTCGCGAGTTCGACGTGGACCTCGAAGCCGAGCACCGGCTCGAAGCGCTCGAGCGCCTCGTCGAAGTCCATCAGCGCGTCCTTCTGCGCCATCAGATCACACCTTCCTGCGCAGCGGACTGCTGAGACTGGTCGAGGTCCGGGATGCTGTCGATGAGCGGACGACCCCACTGCTGCTCGAGCAGGCGCTCGAGCGCGGCACCGGCACGGTACAGCCGGGCGTCCTCGCGCTGCGGTGCCATCAGCTGCACGCCGGTCGGCAGCGAGTCCTCGGGCGCGAGGCCGTTCGGGATGCTCATCCCGGGGACGCCCGCGAGGTTCGCCGGGATCGTCGTGAGGTCGTTGAGGTACATCGACAGCGGGTCGTCGAGGCGCTCCCCCAGCGGGAAGGCAGTCGTCGGCGCCGACGGGCTGATGAGCAGGTCCACCTTGTCGAACGCGGCCGCGAAGTCGCGCTGCACCAGCGTGCGGACCTTCTGCGCGGAGCCGTAGTAGGCGTCGTAGTAGCCGGCGCTCAGCGCGTAGGTGCCGAGGATGATGCGGCGCTTGACCTCGGGTCCGAAGCCGGCCTCCCGCGTGGCGGCCATGACGTCCTCGACGGTCGCGCCGTTCTCCGGCGTGACGCGGAGTCCGAAGCGCACCGAGTCGAACTTCGCCAGGTTCGACGAGGCCTCGGCCGGCAGGATCAGGTAGTACGCGCTGATGGCGTACGCGAAGGACGGGGCGTCGATCTCGACGACCTCGGCCCCCGCCTGCTCGAGCAGCGCCACCGTCTCCTGGAAGCGCTGCGTCACGCCGGCCTGGAAGCCCTCGCCCCCGGCCAGCTCCTTGACCACGCCGACCTTGAGCCCACGGAGCGTGTCGGCCTGCAGCCCTTCGCGCGCGGCGGCGGCCATCGACGGCCAGGCGTCGGGGATGGACGTGGAGTCCCGCGGGTCGTGCCCGCCGATGACGTCGTGCAGGAGCGCGGCGTCGAGGACGGTGCGCGAGACCGGACCGACCTGGTCGAGCGACGAGGCCAGGGCGATCGCGCCGTACCGGCTCACGCCGCCGTAGGTCGGCTTGACCCCGACCGTGCCGGTGACGGCGCCGGGCTGACGGATCGAGCCACCGGTGTCGGAGCCGAGGGCGAACGGTGCCTCGTGCGCGGCGACCGCGGCGGCCGAGCCACCGCCGGACCCGCCGGGGATCCGGTCGAGGTCCCAGGGGTTGCGCGTCGGGCCGTAGGCCGAGAACTCGGTGGTCGACCCCATCGCGAACTCGTCCATGTTGGTCTTGCCGAGCGGCACGAGGCCGGCGGCGCGGAGCTTCGCCACGGGGGTGGCGTCGTACGGCGGCCGCCAGCCCTCGAGGATCTTCGACCCCGAGGTCGTCGGCATGTCCTGCGTGCACAGGACGTCCTTGATCGCGATCGGGACGCCCGCGAGCGCCCCGAGGTCGTCACCCGCGGCGCGGCGCGAGTCGATCGACTTCGCGACCGCGAGGGCGTGCTCGTTGACGTGCAGGAACGCGTGCACGTCGCCGTCGACGGCAGCGATGCGGTCGAGGTGGGCCTGAGTGGCCTCGACGCTCGAGACGTCGCGGGCCACGAGGGCGTCGGCGAGCGCAGCGGCGCTCAACCGGGTGATGTCGTCGGTCACTGTCTTCCGCCCTACTGTTCTTCGCCGAGGATGGCCGTCACGCGGAACCGCTCGCCGTCGGAGTCCGGGGCGCCGGACAGCGCCTGCTCCTGGGTCAGCGTCTGCCCCACCACGTCGGGTCGGGTGACGTTGCCGAGCGGCACGGGGTGGCTCGTCGCCGGTACGTCGTCGGTCGCGACCTCGGCGACCTTCGCGACGCTCTCGACGATGTGCGCCAGCTCCCCGGTCAGCTTCTCGATCTCGTCTGGCGTGAGTGCGATGCGCGCGAGGTCCGCCAGGTGGGCGACCTGCTCGCTCGTGATGTCAGGCATGGTGCTCCGTCGATCGGTTCGTGGAATGCGCACCAGTCTATTGGCCGTGTCCGGCGGCCGTGCCACGGCGAGGGTGCCCGTGGACGGCGACCACGGCTGTGGAGAGCGGCAGCCTGGAGGCCCGGTGCCGGTCCGGCGGACCGGCACCGGGCCTCCAGGCCGACGGCTGCTACCCGCGTGCCGTCCCCTGCTGCGTGGTCGCGCCCGCAGACGGTGCCGCCGCCGGTGCCGTCGGCGCTGTCGGCGCTGTCGGCGCTGTCGGCCCCGGTGCCGGTCCCGGCGTGGTCGACGTCGTCCCCTGGTCGGCCGCGCCGGTCCCGGCACCGTCTTGCGACGACGCCTGCGGGATGGACGACTGCGGGGTCGACGACTGCGGGGTCGACCGCGTGCCGATCATCGCCGGGTCGGGCTGGGGCAGGGCGTCGCCGCCGGACCGCTGGTCGAGCCACGACATCATCGTGCGCCCGACGCCGAACTTGGCGCTGTAGCCGGTCGTGCCCTGCAGGAACGGCCACTCGGCCAGCCGGACGTGCCCCTGCACGTTGCCCACCCAGGTGGCGTTCGTGTACTTCGTCGTCGACGCGACCAGCCAGTTCTGCTCGTCGCCGTCGGTCGTGCCGGTCTTGGCGAACTTCGGGACGCTGTCACCCGGGTTCGCGCTCGCGGCCGTGCCGGATCCGGTCAGGACGCCCTGCAGCGCGTAGTCGACCGTCCCGGCGACCTCCGCCGAGACCCCCCGCGTGCACGTGGACGGCGTCGGGGTGATCTTCCTGCCGGTCGAGGTGGTCACCGAGTCGATCGCGGTCGGGGTGCAGACGACGCCGCCGTTCGCGAAGCCCGCGTACGCCTCGGCGAGGTCGATCGGTGACAGCGGGTTCGTGCCGAGCACCGAGGCGGGGTTCGAGTCCGGCGCGGCGCCGTTCGCCTGGTGGATCCCCATCGCCTGCGCCACTTCCTTGATCTTGCACAGGTCCAGCTGCTTCGCCATCGCGCCGAAGGCGGTGTTGATCGACTCCGAGGTCGCGTCCTGCACGGTCGTGGACGGACTGACGGTCTCCGCGTTCGCGACCTGCCAGGGTTCGCCGCCGAGCGCGGTGCACGAGTTGGTGAACTCGTCCTGCGGGAACGTGTGCTGCGTGGTCGGGACGGACTCGCTCAGGGTGTGTCCGCTCGCGAGCCACTCGGCCAGCGTGAAGACCTTGTACGTCGAGCCGGTCGGGAAGCCGCCGGAGCCGCCTGAGGCCGTGTCGGTGTTGTAGTTCACCGAGGTGGCGCCCGCCGCCGCCGCGTCCGACTGCGTGTACGCGGTGTTCTGCACCATCGAGAGGATGCGCCCGGTGCCGGGTTCGACCGTCACGTTCGTGCCACCGACGTCGACGCCCGCCATGGTCGCGGGGACGTACGAGGACAGCGCCTGCTGCGCGGTCGCCTGCAGGTCGAGGTCGAGGGACGTGTGGATCTGCAGCCCCTGCGTGTCGAGCGTCTCGATGCGCTCGGCCTGCGTCTTCCCGAACGCCGGGTCCTGCAGCACCTGGTCGCGCACGGAGTCGCAGAAGTACCCGGCGTCGAAGCCCGAGGCCGCGGCCGAGCAGCCGTTCGCCGTGGCGGTGATCCGCGGCGTGACCGGGGTGGCCTCCGCCGCCTTCGCCTGCGCCGCGGTGATGTCGTGGTGCACGGCCATCCGCCGCAGCACGTAGTCGCGGCGCTCCTTGGTCAGGGCGTAGCCGTTCGCCGCTCCGTTGTCCTCGTCGGAGGGCTGGTCGATCCGCAGGTTCGCGGGGTTGTTGAGGATCGCCACGAGCGTGGCCGACTGCACGAGGGAGAGGTCCTTCGCGTGCACGCCGAAGTAGTACTCGGCACCGGCCTCCGCGCCGTAGACCCGCCCGCCGAGGCCGACGAGGTTGAGGTACCCCGTGAGGATCTCCTCCTTCGTGTACTTCTTGTCGAGCGCGACCGCGTACCGGATCTCCTGGAGCTTCCGCGCCTTGGAGTCGCCGGCGACCTTCTGGTAGCAGGAGTCGATCGCGGCCGTCGTCGCGGCGGCGTCCTTCCCGGTCAGTTGCTCGCACTGCTGCACGAGGACGTTCTTGACGTACTGCTGCGTGATGCTCGAGCCGCCCTGCACGCTGGCACCGTGGTGGAGCGCATCGGCGATGGTCGCTCGGAGCGTCCCGATCACGTCGATGCCGCCCTCGTCCCGGAACCGGGGATCCTCGGTGTCGATCGCGGCCTGCTCGAGCGTCGGAGCGATCTGGTCCGACGCGACGGTCGTCCGGTTCTCCGCGTAGAAGGAGGCGATCTTGACCTGCTGCCCGCCCTTCGTCGCCCAGACCGACGACACCTGCTGCGGGGTCTGGATGTCGAGGTAGCTCGGCAGGTCCTCGAACAGCGACACGGCGCCGGACGTCCCCTCGCCCGCGACCGCGACCGCGGGGGTGACCGCGACCGCCACGAGCAGGCCCGCCAGGCCCGACATGGCGACGAAGGTCGAGAGGGCCACCGGCCACCGCATTCCACGCATGGCCGCACGGTACGGCGGCGGTCTGGGGTCGTTCTGCTGCGGAGCGGTCGCCTCCTGCAGCCGCCTTCAGGAAGCCCCTCAGGGAGCGACACCGCGGCTCAGTCGCGGGGCTGGAGGTCCTGCGGACGCACCAGGTACATGTCCGGTGCCGTCCCCGGCGCGTGTCCACCGCCCCGGCCGTGCTGCGCCTGGTCGCGCACGAGGTCCCCCCGGCCGACGGCGATGAGCGCGACGTCGTGGAGGGAGGCCGTGCCCGGCTTCAGGTAGTCGTTGTGCCCGACGGGCCGCCGGAACACCCCGTCCGCCGAGGGCGCGGGGGCGGCGGACAGGTCGAGGACGACCGACCCGAACCCGGGCGACCCCGGGTCGGTGCCGAAGTACCCCGAGCCCGCGATCGGGTCGCTGTGCGCGTCGCCGACGTAGACCTGCCCCCGGTGGACGGCGAGCTGGGACGCCGTCCGCACGTCGCTGCCCGGCGACCCGAGGACCGTCAGCGTGTCCGCCTGCATCCGGCCCGACGACAGTGCCATGAGCGCCGTGGTCGACCCGTACGAGTGCGCGACGACGTTCAGCCGCGGTCGGTCGTCGCCGCGGACCGCCTCGAGCCCGTCGACCACGCGTTCGAGCCGCTCGGCCCCGGTCCGCGCCAGGTCGAGGGACAGGATGTTCGACATGTCCGGTGTGCGGTAGCCCATCCAGGCCAGGACGGCCTCGCCGCGTCCCGCTCCCGCTGCCGCCGCCTGCTCGTCGTGGAGTCCCGCGCTCGTGTCGGTGAGGTCGTGCATCTGGCCGGTGACCGTGTAGAACATGCCGGGCACCACGACCGTGACGTCGTCGGCGGTGTCGAGGTCGCCGACCGCGATCGCCGCCCGGCCCGCGCCCCGGGTGTCGAGCGCGACGAGCGAGCGGGGCGCACCGCCCTGCGCGTGCTGCAGGGACACGTCGACCTGGCCGAGCAGGGCGGCCCTCGCGGTGTCCGTCCCCGGGTCGGCGAGACCGGTCCGGAGCGTCAGGCGGTTCGCCCGGTCGCGGACGTCGAACGGGACGCCGTCGAGGTTCCCGACCACCGCCGGCACGGCCGCGACGAGCCGGGAGCGCGTGGCCGACGGGAGGCCCGCCCACCAGGTCGCGACGTCGAGTGCGGTCGGCGGGTGGTCCTGCGCCGTCGCGAGGACCCGGTCGTCGGCGTCGGCGCGCTCGAGGTCCCGCGGGTCGACGGCGACGAGGTCGTCGAGGAACTCCCGGCCGCGGGCACGTGCGAGGGTCTCCAGGTCGACGGCGTCCGCGTCCCCGGGACCAGCGGAGACGGGCACCGGCACCGGCCCCTGCACCGGCTCGACCGGTGCGACCGCGGTGGTGGTCACGACGGCCGCCGTCTGCACCGTGGGCACGACGGGGGCCTCGACCACTCCCAGCGAGTGCATCGAGGCGGTGAGCAGGGCCGCAGCGATGAGCAGCAATCAGGTCTCCCCCGGGAAGGCCGTACCGTCGTCCCCCTCAGGCGACGGGTGATGCTTGCTCGATCCTACGGAAGATGCCCCCCGAACGGGATGCGTGCTGCAACATCCCCCCGGACTGGGGACAACCGGGGGTGCGTCGCGACCCCCGGTCGACGCCCCGGTGTGCTCATGCCTCGGCGTCGTCCGACGCGACGGGACCGAGCGCGTCCGGCCCCTCGGTCACGAGCACCCGGAACTGCTCGGCGTCGATGATGCGCAGGCCGAGTTGCTCGGCCTTCGTCAGCTTCGACCCGGCGCCCGGTCCGGCCGCCACGAAGTCCGTCTTCTTGCTCACGCTCGACGCCGCCTTGCCGCCGGCGGCGATGATCGCCTCCTGCGCGCCCTCGCGCGTGTAGCCCTCGAGGGACCCGGTCGCGACGACGGTCACGCCGCTGAGCACACCGCCCTCGACCGCAGCGCCGGGGCCCGGGTGGTCCGGCGTCGTGAACTGCACGCCCGCCGCGGTCCACCGGTCGATGACCTCGCGGTGCCAGTCGACCGCGAACCAGTCGAGCAGCGCGTCGGCGATGATCCCACCGACGCCGTCGACGGCCGCGAGCTCCTCGCGCGAGGCGTTCCGGATCCGGTCGAGCGAGCCGAAGTGGTTCGCCAGCGCGCGGGCGGCCACGGGCCCGACGTGCCGGATGCTCAGCCCGACCATGATCCGCCAGAGCGGCCTGGTCTTCGCGGCGTCGATGTTCGCGAGCATCTCGAACGCGTTCTTCGACGGGTACCGGCTCGGCTCGCCCGTGTAGTCCGCCCCCCGGGCGTCCGGGTCGAACGGCGGGTCGGTCTTCTTGCGGGCACGGCTGAACGGCGTGACGCGCTTCGGGGTGCCGTCGTCGTCGGACTTCTCCATGCCGGTCTCGGCGTCGCGGACGATCACCTCGATCGGCACGATGTCCTCCATCGTCAGGTCGAAGAGCCCGGCCTCGGTCACGAGCGGGGGCCGTTCCGGACGCAACGGCTGCGTCAGGGCGGCCGCGGCGACCTCGCCGAGGCCCTCGATGTCGAGCGAGCCGCGCGACGCGATGTGCTCGACACGGCCGCGGACCTGCGCGGGGCAGCTCTCGGCGTTGGGGCAGCGCAGGTCCTTGTCGCCCTCCTTCGCCGGACGGAGCGGGGTCCCGCACTCCGGGCACGTCTCGGGCATCACGAACTCGCGCTCGGAGCCGTCGCGCAGCTCGACGACCGGGCCGAGGACCTCGGGGATGACGTCGCCGGCCTTGCGGAGCACCACGGTGTCCCCGATGAGGACGCCCTTCGCCTTCACCACGTCCTGGTTGTGCAGGGTGGCCTGGCGGACGACGGACCCGGCGACCTCGGCCGGCCGCATCACGGCGAACGGGGTCGCACGCCCGGTCCGGCCGACGCTGACGACGATGTCGAGGAGCTCCGTGTGGACCTCCTCCGGCGGGTACTTGTAGGCGATCGCCCACCGCGGCGCCCGCGACGTCGAGCCGAGTTCCTCGTGCAACGCCAGGTCGTCGACCTTGACGACGACGCCGTCGATCTGGTGCTCGACGGCGGACCGCCGGTCGCCGGTGGTCCGCACGAAGCCCAGGACCTCGTCGACGGTGTCGAAGACGCGGTAGTGCGAGCTCGTCGGCAGGCCCCAGGTCTGCAGGAGCTCGTAGACCTCCGACTGCGAGTGCACCTCGGTGTCGCGCTCGAGCTCGCGGACCGGCCACGCGCCGATGCCGTGCACGAGCATGCGGAGGCGACGGAGGCGGTCGACCATGAGGGCACGCTTCGCCTCGGACTTGCCCTCCTCCTTCTGCCGCAGCGAGCCGGCGGCGGCGTTGCGGGGGTTCGCGAACACGCGCTCCCCCGCCTCGCGCTGCCGGGCGTTCAGCTCGTCGAACTGCGCGACCGGGAAGAAGATCTCCCCGCGGACCTCGACGATCGCCGGGTGCCCCTCGCCGGACAGCCGGTCCGGGATCGTGCCCATCGTCCGGACGTTGCCGGTGACGTCCTCGCCGACGACGCCGTCGCCGCGGGTCGCCGCCGAGACGAGACGACCGTGCTCGTACCGCAGGTTGATCGCGAGCCCGTCGATCTTGAGCTCGGTCAGGAACCGGACGCGCTCGGAACCGGCGTCCCGCTGCACCTTGGCGGCCCACTCGGTCAGTTCCTCGGGGCTGAACACGTTGTCGAGGCTGAGCATGCGCTCGGCGTGCTCGACGGGCGCGAACTGCACCGTCTGCGCCTGACCGCCGACGGTCTGGGTCGGGCTGTCCGGCGTGAGCAGGTCGGGGAAGCGCTGCTCGACGGCGTCGAGCCGCCGGACGAGCGCGTCGTAGTCACCGTCGGAGACCGTCGAGCCGTTGCCCTCGTAGTACTGGTCACGCAGCTCGTTGATGCGCGTCCGCAGCCGCTCGACCTCCCGCTGGGCCTGCGCGGCGTCGAGGTCGGCCGGGGCCAGCGTCTCGAACGTCGAGTCGGCGGAGTCGGAGGTCGTGTCGCTCATGCCTCAGTTGTACCGTGCACCGCCGACCCCGGACGCAGCGGGGCCGGACGGACTCAAGCGGCGTCAGACGGTCGCGGGGACCGCGCTGACGGCACGGTCGATGGTGCACTGCCCGAGCACCCGGGTGCCGACGTACACGACGGCGGTCTGCCCGGGCGCGACGCCCGACAGCGGCTCGTCGACGTCGATCACGAGCTCGCCGTCGGTCACCCGCGCGACCGCGGGCACCGGGTCGGCGTGCGCCCGGATCTGCACGTCGCACGCGAACGGCACCGACGGGTCGGCCGGGGCGGTGCCCGCCCACGTGAACCGGGAGCCGGCCATCGACCGCACGTCGAGAGCCTCCTTCGGGCCGACGACGACGGTGTTGTCCTTCGGACGGATCTCGAGGACGAACCGCGGCTTGCCGTCCGGTGCGGGGCGACCGAGGTGCAGGCCGCGGCGCTGCCCGACGGTGTAGCCCGTCGCCCCCTCGTGCGACCCGACCACCGTGCCGTCGCGCTCGACGACGTCACCCGCGGCGGTCCCCACGCGGTCGGCGAGCCACCCGCGGGTGTCGCCGTCCGGGATGAAGCAGATGTCGTAGGAGTCCGGCTTCTGCGCGACGGTCAGCCCGCGCGCCGCGGCCTCGGCCCGGACCTCGTCCTTCGACGGGGTCGCCCCGAGGGGGAACATCGCGTGCTCGAGCTGCTCGGCCGTCAGCACGCCGAGCACGTACGACTGGTCCTTCGCCCAGGCGGCCGAGCGGTGCAGCTCGCGCGCACCGTCCGCCCCGGTGACGATCGAGGCGTAGTGCCCCGTGCAGACGGCGTCGAACCCGAGGGCGAGCGCCTTCTCGAGCAGTGCCGCGAACTTGATGCGCTCGTTGCAGCGCATGCACGGGTTCGGGGTCCGGCCGGCCTGGTACTCGGCGACGAAGTCGTCGACGACGTCCTCCTTGAAGCGCGCCGAGAAGTCCCAGACGTAGTACGGGATCCCGAGCGCCGACGCCGCGCGCTGCGCGTCCATCGAGTCCTCGATCGTGCAGCACCCGCGGCTGCCCGTGCGCAGGGTGCCGGGCATCCGGCTGAGGGCCAGGTGCACGCCGACGACGTCGTGTCCGGCGTCGACGGCACGGGCCGCGGCCACCGCCGAGTCGACCCCGCCGCTCATCGCTGCAAGTACGCGCATGCATCCAGGGTAAGCCGACGCCGACGACGGGCGTACCGTGGTGCTCGATGACGAGCACCGCGAACGCCCCCTTCGACCGCCGCGGTGTCCTGCTGTCCGGGTTCCTGCCCGCGGCGCTCTTCGCGATCGGCGAGGGCGCGATCATCCCGATCATCCCGATCGCGGCGGACTCGCTCGGCGCGAGCCTGGCGTTCGCGGGCTTCGTCGCCGCGCTCATCCTGGTCGGCGAGCTCATCGGGGACGTGCCGTCGGGGGTCGTCGTCGGACGGATCGGCGAGCGGAACGCGATGATGGGCGCCGCCGTGGTGTCCGTCGTCGGTCTGCTCGTCTGCGTGGTCGCACCGAACGCGTGGGTGCTCGCGCTCGGGGTGTTCCTCGTCGGTGTGTCCACCGCGGTGTTCGCGCTCGCCCGGCACGCCTACATGACGACCGCCATCCCGCTGCGGATCCGCGCGCGGGCCCTCTCCAGCCTCGGCGGCGTCTTCCGCTTCGGCTACTTCGTCGGCCCGTTCGTCTCCGCCGGCGTCGTGCACCTCACCGGCACGACGCAGAGCGCGTTCTGGATCCACGTCGTCTGCTGCCTCGCGGCGGCGGTGGTGCTCCTCGTCCTGCGCGACCCCGCGACGGGCGTGCGCGGTCTGCGGTTGCCGAGCCGCGCCTCCCGTCCGGAGCACGCCCCCGACGGGACGGGCCGGACCGGCGCACCCGAGCCGCACCCCGACGAACCGCCCACCGACACCGGCGCGCAGTTCGTCGAACGCGAGGCCCACGGCCTCTTCCGCACCATCCGCGAGAACCGCGCCGTCCTCGCGCGGCTCGGCAGCGGCGCGGCGCTCATCGGCGCACTCCGCGCCGGGCGGCAGGTCATCCTGCCCCTCTGGGCGGTGAGCGTCGGTCTCGACGACGCGTCGGCAGCGCTGGTCATCGGCATCGCCGGCGCGGTCGACTTCGCGCTCTTCTACACGAGCGGGCAGATCATGGACCGCTGGGGCCGTCTCGCGAGCGCGTTGCCGTGCATGCTCGGACTGGCGGTCAGCTACTTCCTGCTCGCGTGGAGCGGCCACCTGGACGCGAGGGTCGGGTGGTTCGTCGGCATCGCGATCGGCATGTCGCTCGCGAACGGCGTCGGCAGCGGGATCCTCATGACGCTCGGTGCCGACCTCGCGCCACGCGGCAACCCAGCTCCGTTCCTCGGGGCCTGGCGCTTCACCGGTGACTTCGGGTCGGCGGCGGCGCCGCTCGTCATCTCCGGCGTCACCGCCGTCGCGTCGCTGGCGCTCGCGAGCGGCGTGATGGGCGTGCTCGGCCTGGTCGGTGCGGGCGTGCTGCTCCGGTACGTGCCGCGGTACCTGCCGCGTCGGCTGCGTTGAGCGTGCGCGGTCCGGTCGGTCGGCCTGGAGGCGCGGCCCGACCCCGACCCGCACGTCGCGCTCGGTAGACTGCCGCTGCTCGCGGGAGTGGTGGAATCGGTAGACACGCAGGATTTAGGTTCCTGTGCCCCAGGCGTGAGGGTTCGAGTCCCTCCTTCCGCACCCTCGGCCGTTCCGCACCCTCGGCCTTCCGCATCATCGGTGGAGTCACACTTCCGACGGATGGCCGCCACGGTCCCGGGCGGTACCCTCGTTCCGCGGGAGTC
This sequence comes from Curtobacterium sp. NPDC089185, assembly GCF_040685235.1. Lineage (NCBI taxonomy): Bacteria > Bacillati > Actinomycetota > Actinomycetes > Micrococcales > Microbacteriaceae > Curtobacterium > Curtobacterium sp. NPDC089185. Next base: position 285,225 of record NZ_JBFBHK010000001.1, read on the forward strand.
TCCCCGTGCCCGCCGTCTCCACGACCGGAAGAACCATGCACTCCGTCGCTCTCGCACTCATCCCCTGGCTGGACCCGCAGTACATCCTCGACCACTTCGGGGCCATCGCCGTGCTCGTGGTCTGCGCCATCGTCTTCGCCGAGACCGGTCTGCTGATCGGCTTCGTCTTCCCCGGTGACAGCCTCCTCGTCATCACCGGCCTGTTCGCCTTCGACCGGGGCGGCTCCATCGGCGGCATCCCGATCTGGGTCGCGGCGCTGATGATCGGCGCCGCAGCCTTCCTCGGCGGTGAGCTCGGCTACTACATCGGCAAGAAGGCGGGGCCGCCGATCTTCGAGCGCAAGGAGAGCGGCCTGTTCTCCAAGGAGAACGTCGACCGGACGAACGCGTTCTTCCACCGGTTCGGGCCCCTCGCGGTGATCCTCGCCCGCTTCGTCCCCGTCGTGCGCACCTTCGCGCCGATCGCGGCCGGCGTCGGGCGGATGAACTACAAGAAGTACTCGCTCTACAACGCGATCGGTGCGGTGATCTGGGGCGTCGGGGTGACCTTCCTCGGGTACTTCCTCGGGTACATCCCGCCGATCGCGTACGTCGTGCGCAACTACATCGACGTGATCCTCATCCTCGCGGTGGTCGTCACGGTCGTCCCCGCAGGGCTGCACTACTGGCGGACGGCGCGGAAGGCGAAGCACGCCGCCGAGGCCGAGCAGGCGGCGCAGACCCCGACCGACGGCACGGCTCGCCCCTGACCGGCTGACGGAGCCCCCGCGGACGGACGCCGAGTGGCGAGACGCCACACGCAGACCGAGACGCCCCCGGAACCGGGGGCGTCTCGTACGTCCGGGGGCGTCTCGCATGTCCGGGGGCAGTCGCCCGCGGCGCCCGGCCCGCCGCCCGGCCGGTCAGACCCCGAAGTACTCCCGCACGATCGGCGCGATCCCCCGGAACGCCTTCGAGCGGTGCGACAGCGCGTTCTTCTCCTCGCGGGTCAGCTGCGCCGCCGAACCCTCCGCGTCGTCCGGGTGGAAGACCGGGTCGTACCCGTGCCCGCCGTCGCCGACCGGCTCCGTCAGGACCTCCCCGTTCCACACCGCCTCGAACAGGTGCTCGGTGCCGTCGGGGGTGACGAAGGCCGCCGCGCAGACGAAGGCCGCGGTGCGCTCGACGACACCCTCCAGGTTCCGGAGCAGGAGCGCGATGTTGTCGGCGTCCACCCGGGTCCCCGCGTAGCGGGCGGAGTGGATGCCGGGCGCGCCCTCGAGGGCGTCGACCGCGATGCCCGAGTCGTCGGCGAGCGCCGGCAGCCCGGTGTGCGCGACGGCCGCGCGCGCCTTGATCAGCGCGTTCGCCGCGTAGGTGTCGCCGTCCTCGACCGGTTCCGGGCCGTCGTAGCCGACGAGCTCGACCCCCTCGCCGAGCGCCTCGCCGAGGATCCCGCGGAGCTCGACGACCTTGCCCTGGTTGTGCGTCGCCAGGACGACGGTGCGCCCGGTCACGCCAGCCCCAGCGCATCCCGCTGGACGGCGGCGAGCGACCGGTTGCCCGCGAGCCCGAGGTCGAGCAGCGTGTCGAGCTCCGCGCGGTCGAACGGCGCGTGCTCGGCGGTGCCCTGCACCTCGATGAACTTCCCGGAGCCGGTCGTGACGATGTTCATGTCGGTGTCGGCCGCCGAGTCCTCGGTGTACGCCAGGTCGAGCATCGGCTCCCCCTTGACGATGCCGACCGAGATCGCCTGCACGCTGTCGGTCAGCGGCGTGGCCTTCTTCGCGATGAAGCCCTTGTCGCGACCCCACTCGATCGCGTCGACCATGGCGACGTACGCGCCCGTGATCGACGCCGTGCGGGTGCCCCCGTCGGCCTGCAGCACGTCGCAGTCGAGCACGAGGGTGTTCTCGCCGAGGCCCTTCATGTCGACCACGGCACGCAGCGACCGGCCGATCAGGCGCGAGATCTCGTGCGTCCGGCCGCCGACCTTGCCCTTGATCGACTCACGCTGCATGCGCTCGTTCGTCGAGCGGGGCAGCATCGAGTACTCCGCCGTCACCCAGCCCGAGCCCTTGCCCGCCATCCAGCGCGGCACCCCGTTCGTGAAGGACGCCGTGCAGAGCACCTTCGTGTTGCCGAACGAGATGAGCGCGCTGCCCTCGGCCTGCGTGCTCCACCCCCGCTCGATGCTGACCGGACGGTGGTCGGTGGCGCTGCGGCCGTCGATGCGGGTGCTCATGGGGTCCTTTCGGTGCGGGGCAGCGTGATCGCCCCTGTCTGGAGGTGTCCGACGCTCGAGACCTCGGGTCCGAGGAAGCGCCGGGCGAGCCGGATGAAGCCGTTGCCGTCGTCGCCCGTCGCCTCGAACGCGTAGGTCGGCGGTTCGGGGCTGGTGCGTTCGAGTCCGTGTTCCACGAGCCGGCGGTAGACGTCGTTCGCCGTCTCCTCGGCGCTCGAGACGAGCGTCACGTCCGGGCCCATCACGTACTGGATCGCCGCGGACATGAGCGGGTAGTGCGTGCAGCCGAGCACGAGCGTGTCGACGTCGGCGGCACGGATCGGCGCGAGGTACTGCGCCGCGACCTCGCGAAGTGCCGGCGACGAGGTGTCGCCCGCCTCGACGAACTCGACGAACCGCGGGCAGGCGGCCACGGTCAGGTCGACGTCGGCGGCCACCGCGAAGGCGTCCTCGTACGCCCGGGAGGCGATCGTCCCCACCGTCCCGATCACGCCGACGCGACCGGTGCGGGTCTGCTTCACCGCTGCCCGGGCCGCGGGCTGGATGACCTCGACGACGGGGATGCCGTACGCCTGCTCGTACCGTTCCCGCGCGTCGCGCAGCACCGCCGACGACGCGGTGTTGCACGCGATCACGAGCGCCTTGACGCCCTGGTCGACGAGGTCGTCCATCACCTCGAGCGCGTAGCGCCGCACGTCGGCGATGGGCTTCGGGCCGTAGGGCGAGTGGGCGGTGTCCCCCACGTACCGGATGCTCTCGCGGGGCAGCTGGTCGATGATCGCCCGCGCCACCGTGAGCCCACCGACGCCGCTGTCGAAGACTCCGATCGGTGCATCCGTCACCGCACCAGCGTACCGAGCCGCGCCGGGGCACCCCACCGGGCCGACCGCGCGCCGCAGCCGCACCCACCTCCGCGTCACTAGTGTCGGGAGCGTGACCAGCGCGCTCCTCACGGACCAGTACGAACTCACCATGGTGGACGCCGCCCTCAAGGACGGCACCGCCGATCGACGCTGCGTCTTCGAGGTGTTCTCCCGCCGCCTCCCCGACGGCCGCCGGTACGGGGTCGCCGCCGGTCTCGGCCGCTTCCTCACCGCCCTCACCGAGTTCCGGTTCGGCGACGACGAGATCGGCTTCCTCCGGGACCGCAACGTGATCGACGAGGGCACCGCACGCTGGCTCGCCGACTACCGCTTCACGGGCGACGTCCGCGCCTACCGGGAGGGCGAGGTGTTCTTCCCGACCTCCCCCGTCCTGCAGGTCGAGGGCACCTTCGCCGAGGCCGTCGTCCTCGAGACCCTCGCGCTGAGCGTCTTCAACGCCGACTCCGCCATCGCCGGCGCCGCGGCCCGCATGGTCTCCGCCGCCGACGGCCGTCCGCTCGCCGAGATGGGCTCGCGCCGCACGGGCGAGTGGAACGCCGTCGCCGCCGCCCGAGCCGCGTACATCGCCGGGTTCGGCGCGACGAGCAACCTCGAGGCCGGCCGCACCTGGGGCATCCCGACGATGGGCACCGCGGCGCACGCCTTCACGCTCCTGCACGACTCCGAGGAGGCGGCGTTCCGCTCCCAGCTCGACGCCCTCGGCGACGGGACCACCCTGCTCGTCGACACGTACGACATCGAGGCGGCCGTCGAGACCGCGGTCCGGCTGACGGACGGCCGGCTCGGCGCGGTGCGCATCGACAGCGGGGACCTGCCGAGCGTGGTCGCGTCGGTGCGGGCACAGCTCGACCGCCTCGGTGCCACCGCCACGAAGATCACGGTCACGAACGACCTCGATGAGTACACGATCGCCGCGCTGCGGGCCGCCCCGGTCGACTCCTACGGCGTCGGCACGAGCGTGGTGTCCGGCTCGGGCCACCCGGCGGCCGGCATGGTCTTCAAGCTGGTCGCCCACCAGACGCCGTCCGGCGACGAGTGGGTGCCCGTCGCGAAGAAGTCCGCGGACAAGGCCTCGACCGGCGGACGCAAGGAGGCCGGCCGTCGACTCCGCAACGGCATCGCCACGGCCGAGGTCGTGCTGACCTCCGGCCGCGTCGGCCCGGACGAGCGACCGCTGCTCGTCCCGGTGGTCGAGCACGGCGAGGTCGACCCGGCGTTCCTCGGGGTCGCCGGCGTCGAGGCCGCACGGGCGCACCACGAGCGCGCGAAGGCGGAGCTGCCGGCGGACGCATCACGCATCGGACGCGGCGACCCGGCGATCCCGACCCTGGTGATCTGAGCGGGACAGCGGGCCCGGTTACTCGGCCTTCATCTTCTCGTAGATCGCCTTGCAGTCCGGGCACACCGGGAACTTCTCGGGGTCACGGCCGGGGATCCACTTCTTGCCGCAGAGCGCCTTGACGGGCTTGCCGGTGAGGGCGGACTGCAGGATCTTGTCCTTCTTGACGTAGTGCGAGAAGCGCTCGTGGTCACCGGGCTCGATCGCCTCTTCCTCGAGGAGCTTCTCGAGTTCGCGGTCCATCACGTCGAGGCCGCCGCCGGGTTCGGTCATGCTCATGCCCCCAGGGTACGACGGTGCGGCTGCGGCCGCGACGGACTGGAGGCGCGTGGCGGGCCCGCCACGCGCCTCCCGTCCGGTGGGTGGTCACGGGACGGCGACGCGTCCCCTCCCACGCGTACCGCTCAGTTCCGCTGGGCCGCCGCGAGCAGGTCCGGACCGTGCCGGTCGAAGAGGCGGCCGCCGACGGCGACGCCCACCGCGAGGACGAGCAGGCCCACGGCGCAGCCGACCACGAGGGTGGCGAGCGCCCAGGGTTCCGGCCCCTCGACCGCGGCGAGCACGGCCAGCCAGACCGCGGGCACCAGCGACAGCAGGATCCCGACGACCATCGTGGTCTGCGCCACCATCGCGGTCGTCCCGGCCGCCTGCGGCTGCTGGAACGGGTGGTCGCCGGGTCGGACCGTCGGGTAGGGCAGGGCCACGGAGACGATGCTGGACAGGCCGAGCCCGGCGAGCAGTGCGCAGACGGCGATGCCGGTCAGCACCGGGAAGGCGGTCTGGTCACCGAAGAGCCGCGCCGAGACGGCCGCGCCGGCGACGACCAGGGGCAACCCGACGACGAGCACCGGCACGAGTCGACCGAGTCGGTCGCTCCACCCGGGGGCGCCGGACGCGACGTGCAGCCACACCGCGGTGTTGTCGTAGGAGACGTCGTTGTGCGGCAGGAAGCCCGCGATGAGGGCCATGATCGGCAGCGGGACGAGCGCCGTCCAGTGCCACGGGACGCCGGCGACGCCGAGGGGCAGCACGACGATCGGCACGAACAGGATGACCAGGTACGACATCCGGTACCGCGGATCGCGGGCCCAGTAGGTCAGGGCGCGGGCGGCCACGGCACCGAGCGGACTCGACCCGAGCGCGTCGAACCAGCCGAGGCCGCGGTAGCGGCGGGTGGACGCACGACCGTCGACGGCCTCGAGCGCACGCCCGACGATCGCCCACCACGCCCACGCGAGCAGGGCGACGACGACGAGCGCGACGAGCAGCTTGAGCACGCCCTCGCCCACCCGGCCGCTCGCGACGTCCGCGGGCACCGCCCATGCCGCACCCCACGGGGTCCACCCGGCCACGTCGGCGACCCGGCGCAGCTCGCTGCTCGCGGGGTCGAGCCAGTCGGAGCGCAGCAGGAGCGAGACGACGGGGAGCCCGAGCACCACGATCACGAGCGCGGCGAGCCAGCCGGCGTCGCGGGAGCGCTGCGGGCCGACGAACACGGCACCGACCGCGCAGCCGACCCGCACGAGCAGTGCGCACGTCGCGACGGCGAGCAGGGCGGCAAGGGTCGCGAGGACGGCGGTCCCGCCGCTGCGCGACCACGCACCGACCTGGCCGACGGCGACGATCGCGACCGCGAGCACCGGGACCCCGACGAGTCCGGCGACGGCGAGACCGACGACCAGGCGACGCCGGTCGATGCCGAAGACCGCGAAGCGCCGCGGGTCGAACTGGTCGCTGCGTCCGACGACGAGCGGCACGAGCGTGAAGGCGACGGAGACGAAGGTCCCGACGGGCACCGCGATCGAGCGCGCGACCTCGACGGGGGCGCCGCGCAGGGCGAGCAGCTCGCCGGCGACGAACACCGCGGCGAGCAGGCCGAGGAGGCTGCCGAGCACGACGAGCACGGACCGACGGGCACCGCCGCGGACCTCACCCGCGAGCAGGTCGACCCTCAGTCGGAGAAGCTGTGCAACCATTCCATGCTCTCTGCCACGACGCGGCCGCCCGCGAGTTCGACGAACTTGTCCTCGAGGCTCCGACGACCGCGGACCTGCGCCATCGTGCCGGAGGCCAGGACGCGGCCGCCGACGATGATCGCGACCGAGTCGCACGTGCGCTGGACGAGCTCCATGGAGTGGCTCGAGAGCACCACGGTCCCGCCGCCGCGCGTGTAGCGGCGCAGGATGTCCGTGATCGTCGCCGCGCTCACCGGGTCGACGGACTCGAACGGTTCGTCGAGCACGAGCACGCGGGGCGAGTGGATGAGCGTCGCGGCGAGGGCGATCTTCTTCGCCATGCCCACCGAGTAGTCGGCGACCTGGCGACCGAGTGCCTCCCCCAGGCCGAACGCCTCGGCGAGGTCGGCGCTGCGCTCCCGAGCGGTCGCACCGTCCAGGCCGCGGAGGGTCGCCGAGTACTGCAGCAGCTGTCCGCCGGTCAGCCGGTCGAACAGGCGCAGCCGGTCGGGCAGGACACCGAGGGCGCGCTTCGCCGCGGTCGGGTCGGACCAGACGTCGTGGTCGAGCACGGTCACCGTCCCGGCGTCCGGGCGCAGCAGTCCGGTGACCATGGAGAGCGTCGTGGTCTTGCCCGCACCGTTCGGTCCGACGACGCCGAAGATCGAGCCCTGGCGGATCTCCAGGTCCACCTCGTCCGCGGCGAGGGTCTGCCCGTAGCGCTTCACGAGGCCGCTCGCGCGCAGCACGACGGGCTGCTGCGGCTGCGCGGCCTGCGCGGCCGTCGCGGTCGCGGTCGGCTGGCGCTTCGGCGTGCGCTTCCGGCCCGCTGCGCCAGCGGCGGCTGCGTCGTCCTCCGCCCCGGTGGGCGCGTCGGCCGTGACGACGGAGCCGTCACCGCGTCCCGTCGCGGCGGCGGTGCCCGGTCCGGCGGGTCGGGACGCACGGCCCTTCCCCTTCCCCTTGCCCTTCCGCGGTGTGCGGGTCGGCGCGGGTGCGGCCGTCTGCTCGTCGGTCATCTCGTCACCATCGGAGGCGTCGCGCGCATCCCCGTCCCCCACGTCGTCGGCGGCGTCCCCGGCCTGGTCGTCCGCCTCGGTCGTCCAGGCGGCGTCGGACGTCGCGTACACGTCGTCGTCATCAGCTGCAGCCACGGCCCAACCGTACCAACGCGTTCCGGACACCGCGGACGCCGGACACCCGAGTCACGAAACGGGCACGAATCGCGTCGGGACGTACCCCGACGGCCGCTCGTTCCGTATCATTCACCAGGGCACGACGGAGTGTTCACCACTTGGAAACCTGCTCGCGCGGGGTTCCCCGATCGATTCGTCGCCCGCCGGAAGGCGCGGTTCCCGGACGTTCTCGGAGAACTCGGACGTTGCGCGAGCACACTGACGAGGCCCGCCCGCGCCCTCCGGGGCGTGCGGGCGGACACCGGAAGGGACCAGCATGACCACGCAGATCGTCATCCTCGCCGCGGGGATGGGCAGCCGCCTCGGCCGCAGCCTGCCGAAGCCGCTGACCGAACTCAGCGACGGCCGCACCATCATGCAGCAGCAGTTCGACAACATCCGCGCCGCCTTCGGGTCGAGCGCCCGGGTCACGATCGTCGTCGGGTACAAGTCCGAGTACATCGTCGAGGCCTTCCCCGAGGCGAACTTCGTCTACAACGAGTCCTACGACTCCACGAACACCTCGAAGAGCCTGCTGCGCGCCCTCAAGGCGACCGGCAAGAGCGGTGTCCTCTGGATGAACGGCGACGTCGTGTTCGACCCGCGCGCCCTCGTGCGTGCCGCCGACATGATGGACCAGGACCGCTCCTTCGTCAGCGTCAACACCGACAAGGTCTCCGACGAGGAGGTCAAGTACACCGTCGACGCGGACGGGTGCATCCACAAGCTGTCGAAGCAGGTCGTGGGCGGTCTCGGCGAGGCCGTCGGCATCAACTACGTCTCCTCGCAGGACAAGCAGGCACTGATCCGCCAGCTCGGCCGCGTGGACGACCAGGAGTACTTCGAGGGCGGCATCGAGGCAGCCATCGCCGAGGACGGGCTACGCTGGTCGCCGATCGACATCTCCGACCTGTACGCGGTCGAGATCGACTTCGCCGAGGACCTCGAGCGCGCGAACGAGCTGTTCGCCTGAGCCACCGTCAGGGTCCCTCGGCGGTACCGCCCGGAGGGAAGCCGTGACCACAGCGAGTGCGCCGACCGTGCCCGCGACGACCGCTCCGCCGTCGTCCCGGAGCGCCGGTCGGCGCTACCGTCAGGCGCTCTGGCTGCTGACGGTCCGTGACCTGCGGGTCCGGTACTCCACGTCGGCACTCGGGTACTTCTGGTCGATCCTCGACCCGCTGGTGATGTCGGCGATCTACTGGTTCGTCTTCACCCAGGTCTTCCACCGCGGGTCGGTCGGCGAGGAACCGTACATCGTCTTCCTCCTGTCGGCCCTGCTGCCGTGGATGTGGTTCACGGGAGCGGTCTCCGACTCGACGCGTGCCTTCATCAAGGAGAGCAAGCTCATCCGGTCGACGACCATCCCCCGGAGCATCTGGGTGGCACGCGTCGACGCGTCGAAGGGGATCGAGTTCCTCCTCAGCTTGCCGGTGCTCGCGGTGTTCGCGATCGCGACCGGGGCGACCGTGCACTGGGAGCTCGCGCTGTACCCCCTCGCCATCGTCCTGCAGTGCGCGCTGGTCTACGGCCTCGGCCTGATCGTCGCGCCGCTCGTCGTGTTCTTCCGCGACCTCGAGCGGGCCGTCAAGCTCGTGCTGCGCTTCCTCTTCTACGCGTCGCCGATCATCTACGGCACGCACGCGCTCCCCGACCGTCTGCGCGACATCGCGGCGCTCAACCCGCTGAGCGGCATCTTCGGGATCTACCGATCGGCCTTCTTCCCGAACCAGCTCAACTGGTTCGAGGTCGGGGTGTCGGTCGTCGTCACCGTCGTCGTGCTGGTCGTCGGGCTGGTCGTGTTCCGGCGGAGCGAGCACCGCGTGCTGAAGGAGCTGTGATGACCACCACCGACCGGACTGCGCCCTCGACCACGGTCGCTCCCGTCATCTCGGTGCGCGATGCGGGCATCCGGTTCAAGCGGAACCGGCGCGCGAGCCGGAGCTTCAAGGACCTCTTCGCCGGCAGCGACCGTCGGAAGCGCGCGGACGAGTTCTGGGCGCTCCGGGACGTCTCGTTCGACGTCCGTCCGGGCGAGGCCATCGGCGTGGTCGGTCGGAACGGCCAGGGCAAGTCGACCCTGCTCAAGCTCGTCGCGCAGGTCATGCTCCCGGACGAGGGCCGGGTGCAGGTGAACGCGGGCGTCGCCCCGCTCATCGAGATCACGGGCGGCTTCGTCGGCGACCTGTCGGTACGCGACAACGTCTGGCTCACGGCCGGTCTGCACGGCATGTCCCGGGCCGAGATCCGCGCGGCGTTCGACGAGATCATCGCCTTCGCGGAGATCGGCGACTTCGTCGACACCCCGTACAAGCACCTGTCCAGCGGCATGAAGGTGCGCATCGCGTTCGCGGTCATCTCGCGGCTCGACGAACCCGTCATCCTGGTCGACGAGGTCCTCGCGGTGGGCGACAAGGGCTTCCGCGAGAAGTGCTACAAGCGCATCGAGGAGCTGCTCGCCGCGGGCCGGACGCTCTTCTTCGTCTCGCACAGCGACAAGGACCTCCGCCGGTTCTGCGACCGCGGCCTGTACCTCGACAAGGGCCGGCTGCAGCTCGACGACACCATCGAGGCGGCGCTCGCCCGGTACGCCGCGGACCACGGCGCCTGACCCACCACTCCTCCACACCGGGAGCCGCCCGACGCTCCTCCACAGGCCGACCGGCGCACCGGTCTCCCGAGGCCCCCGACGTCGGCCCCTCCCCCTAGCGTGTCGCCCATGCACCACCCACCAACGGCATACGCAGTCCCGTTCACCGTCGACCGATCCCGGGCACCACGTCGCTACGACCTGGTGAACACCGGCTCCGAACCGCTCCACGCGATCTCGCTCACCCACCTCGGCAACGGGTACTGCCCGCCGCTCGCCGTGAACCAGCTCGACCCCGGGCGCTCGCTGTCCATCGCGGTCTTCGGTGCCGACCCCGAGCAGACCGGCATCGTCGTCGTCCGGTGGCGACGTCCCGACCGCTCCGAGTACCTCTGGCGGATGTCGCTCGTCGGTGACCGTCTGGTCGGACTCGCCTGCTGACGGCGGGCACGGCCGACGCCGTGCCGTCAGGACGCGCCGCGCGCCGCAGCCTCCTCGTGCCAGCGAGCCACCAGCTGGTCCACCGCGGTGTGCAGGCGGGCGGTCGCCACGCCGGGTGTGGTGTCGCCGAAGTAGTGCTGCACCCAGCGCCGGAGCTTCGCGAGCTCCTCCGCGTCGGTCGCGGCAGCGTCCACCCGGGCGACGACGTCCTCCGCGTCGGCGGCGTGCAACCAGTCCGCGTCGCCGAGGTACCCGCGCTCGTCGACGTCGGCGCCCGGGGCGGCCGGCCGTGTCACGATGAGCGGCTTCCCGACGGCCAGCCGGTCGTAGATCATCGCGCTGATGTCCGTGACGGCGACGTCGGCGTCGGCGAGCTGCCACCCGAGCTCGGGCCCGTCGTCGTACACGTGGTGGGCCGCCGGATCGGCCGCGTTCGCCGTCGTGATCGCGGCGACGATGCGCTCGTGCGCGGCGCGGTAGGTCGGGTCGAGCACGCCGCTGCGCGGGTGCGGCCGGTAGACGAGCCGGTGCCGCGGGGACGCCAGCAGTCGCTCCGCGAGCGTCACGCCGTGCGTCGCGATCGACCCGTAGGCCGCCGCCGCCCGGTCGCCCTCCCACGTCGGCGCGTAGAGCACGACCGTGCGGTCGTCCGCGGGGTAGGGCACGGCACCGGCGAAGTGGTCCGCCTGGGGGCGGCCGATGGCGGTCGTCCGCGCGTCGACGTCGTAGCCCCAGAGCGCCGCGGCCAGGCGCTCGCGTGCCGCGTCACCTGCGATCAGGGCGTGGTCGTACGCCTTGAACTGGTTCGTCGTCATGTACATCTTGTCGCTCTCGCCGTGGTTGACGAAGACGTGCCACATGCGGCCGTACCGCATCATCTGGAAGTTGCGGGCGTTCTGGTTGACGTACAGGACGATCTTCGGAGCCTGCTCGTCGACGAACCGTTCGAGGTCGACGACCTGACGGGCGTACACCACGGGGACGGGCGACTCGTCGAGCAGCGTGGTCATGGTGCCGGGACTGCGGGAGACGATGGCCACCGGGTGCTCGGCGGCGAGCTCGGCCAGCGGGGCGTACCACTGCCGCACCTGGTACATGTTCACCGGGCCGTCGGCGAAGTACACCGCGATCTCGATCGATCCCGGTGCGAGGGCGGGCACGGACGGCAGCCGTCGGGCGAGTTCGCGACGACTGCGTCGCGAAGCCACCAGGCGCTGGGCGAGGCGGATGGCGGTCCGGATGTCCTTCATGACGGGCATGGTGGTCCTCAGGGTACGTCGGTGGTGCTGTCGGGCTCCGGAGTGGCCGCGGTCAGACGACCGGCGGGCGACCCGCCAGCGTCATCCGGCCGATGGTCAACCACCCCATCGTGTGCGCCGCACCGCAGTCGGCGGTCCAGCCCTCGCGCACGCCGGCGAGCCAGGTGCGCAGTCGTCCGGGGTGTCGCCACCAGCGCGCGACCTGGATCGCGGCCCACGAGCCGACGTACAGCGGACGGAGCACCGCGGGCAGGTTGCGCCGGGCGAGGAACACCCGGTTCCGGGCGTTCAGCCGGATGTACTCGGTGTGCCGAGCGGGGTCGATCGCGGGGTGGTGGGCGACGAGGTCCCCGGCGTACCAGGCGCGTCGACCGGCATCCCAGACGCGCCACGCGAGCTCGATGCCCTCGTGGGCGTAGAAGTACGGCGCACCCCAGCCGCCGACCGCGCGGTAGACGTCCATCGGCAGGACCACGGCGCCCTCCCAGACGGAGAACACCGGCGACGAGTCCGTCGGTGCGCCCTTCCGGATGCGCGGCACCCAGCGGCGGGGGTTGGCGACACCGGTCGGGTCGACCACCCGGGGCTGCACGAGTCCGAGCGACGGGTCCCGTTCGAACAGCGCGACGGCGTCGCGCAGGAAGGTCGGCGACGGGATCGAGGCGTCGTCGTCGAGGAAGAACACGTGGTCGCCGTCCACGACCTCGGCGCCGGCGTTGCGACCGGCCGGGATCCCGACGTTCTCCGGCAGTGCGAGCGCACGCACGCCCTCCGGCAGACCGGTGGGCGCCCAGCCGTTGCCGACGCAGACGACGTCGAGCTCGACGTCCTGCTGTGCGAGGACGCTCTCCAGGCCCCGGCGGAGGTCGTCCGGCCGGGTGCCCTGCGACAGGCTGACGACGGCGATGCGGGGCCGCTCGCGGTGCGGGACCGCGTGGCGCCGGGTCGTGCCGGGCGTCACGCCCGGACCCGCTTCGACGAGATGATCGCGAGGAAGTGTCCGGCGGTCGCCAGGACCGCGAGCGGCAGCAGCGCGCCGACGAGGATCCGGTCGGCGAGCGGATGGCCGATCACCAGTCCGAGCAGGGCGAAGACGAACGCCAGGATCGACAGCTCGACCGAGTGGTACAGCCGGTGGAACGGCAGGAAGCGCGCGGCCTTGCGGAGCGACGCGAGCCGCCGACCGGAGGGCACGGTGCCGGCGTCACGGCGGTCGACGAGCTTCTCGAGCCCGGCGTTCGCACGGGCGACGTGCACCATGTCGTTGAGCGCCTTGTTGAGCACGATCACGAGTCCGAGGGCGCAACCGATGGTCGTCCACATCCAGTCCGCACCGTGGATCGGCCACGTGGCCGCCCGGACGCCGAGCGCGATCGGGATGAGCCCCTCGGTCGTGTAGTGCCCGACCTTGTCGAGGAACACGCCGGCCGGCGACCGGGTGCCCCGCCACCGCGCGACCTCGCCGTCGCAGCAGTCGACGAGCATCTGCAGCTGTCCGAGCACGAGGGCGAGCAGCGCCCCCCAGATCCCCGGGATCAGCAGTGCGGCGGCGACGCTCCAGCCGACCAGGATCATGAGGCCGGTCACCTGGTTCGCCGAGACCCGCGTCCTCAGCAGCAGCCAGGTCAGGTACGGGGAGACGTCGCGCAGGTACAGCGACGCCGTCCAGTGCTCCGCGTTCGCGCGCGAGCGGACCTCGTCCGGCTGGGCGACCGCGCGGAGCTCCGCGATCGAGGAGGGCCGGGCGCTGCCGCGGCCGGTGGTGTCGTCGGTCAAGGTCAGGTCACCGTCCCGTGTGCGTGGTCAGCTCGGAGGTCCGGGTGAGGAACCCGATGATGAAGCCGATCCCCCAGCCGACGTGGATGCACGGGAGCACGACGATCAGCCAGAGCATGGTCGACGGGCCCGAGCGCCGCGCCACGAGGACGGCACCGAGCACGACGAAGACGAGGTAGACCGCGGGGACGACGAACCCGAGCATCGCCCAGGCGACCGGGGACCCGAGCACGGCACCCACGATCCCGACGATGCCGGCGAGCACACCGAGGCCCATCGCGGCGACCATCGCCGGGGGCACGAAGTACCGCAGCCCGTTGTTCGCGGGGAACCGGCGGGCGAGCTCTCCGCGCCACAGGCCGGTGGCCACGAACTGCCGTCCGAGCCGTCGCAGACTCGGCCGCGGACGGTAGGTCACGACGAGCTCGGGGGTGAACCACACCGTGCCACCGGTCTGGCGGAGACGCCGGTTCAGCTCCCAGTCCTGCCCGCGCTTGATGCCCTCGTCGAACAGGCCGACCGCGAACAGGCGCTCGCGACGGAAGACACCCAGGTACGCGGTCTCGGCCGGACCCGCCTTCCCACCGACGTGGTGGGGCGTGCCACCCAGACCGACGCGGCTGCCGTAGGCCAGGGCCACTGCGCGCTCGAACGGCGTCCGCCCCTCGGCGTGCATGATCCCGCCGACGTTGTCGGCACCGGACTCGAGCAGCACGCGGACCGCGGTGCGCGTGTAGTCGGCCGGCAGCACCGAGTGCGCGTCGACGCGGATCACGACGGGGTGCACCGACGCCCGGATGGCGACGTTCAGGCCGGCCGGCGTCGAGCCGACGACGTTCTCGACCGCACGCACACGGGGATCGGCGGCGCTCATCTCCGCGACCAGCTCGTTCGTGCCGTCGATCGACGGGCCGAGGGCGAGGATGACCTCGAACGGGCCGGCGTAGTCCTGCTCGAGCAGGCTCGCGACCGCTGCGCGGACCTCGGTGACCTCGTTGAGCACCGGCATCACGTACGAGACCCCGGGCAGGGGCTGTCCGTCTGTCTGCATGCGGTCCTCGGGATCGGGGCTGGTGCGCGGGGCGCACCACGACGGGGCACCGCCCCGGAGAGCAGCCCTGAGCCTATCAAGCGGCCGGAGCGCCCACCTGCGCCGCTCCTGGCACCCGTGCACAGCACCGGACGACGGGAACGACGGACGGGAGGTGGGCCCCGCCCGGCCGGTACCGGCGCGGCACGGAGCCTGCGGAGTGCCGTGACGGCCGAGACGGGAGGGACAGTGCCAGCCGGCACCGCGCCTCCCGTCCGTCGTGTCCCGCGTCAGCCCTTGTAGGTGCCGAGCGTCACGTTCGTCTCGCGGGTCTCCCCGCCGCGCACGTAGGTGATCGTCGTCTTCGCGCCGCCCGCGAAGTACCGGACCTGCGCGGTGAGGTCGGTCGCGTCGGAGACGGTCGCGGACCCGATCTTCGTGACGACGTCGCCCTTCTGGAGGCCGGCGTCGGCCGCCGCGCCACCGGACGACACCGACTTGATGAGCGCGCCCATCTGGGTGGCGTTGGCGTCCTCGGAGGCGTCGCCCACCGTCGCGCCGAGCAGACCGTGCGTGGCGGACCCGTTCTCGCGGATCTCGTTCGCGACCCGCTCCACCAGGTTCGACGGGATCGAGAAGCCGACGCCGATGCTGCCCGACTGCGAGTCGGACGACTGGGAGCTGCCGGCGCTCGCGATCGCCACGTTGATGCCGATGAGCTTGCCCTTGGAGTCGAGCAGCGCACCACCCGAGTTGCCCGGGTTGATCGGCGCGTCGGTCTGGATGACCGGGAGCGAGACCGTGGTCTTGGTGCCGGAGCCGCCACCGTTGCCCGGGAACTCGAACGGGCTGCCGTTGCCGTTGCCGCCCTCGTTCGAGTCGCCGCCCTGGCTGGGGGCGCTCGACGCGACCTGGATGCTGCGGTCGAGGGTCGACACGATGCCGTCGGTGACGGTGTTGGAAAGGCCGAGCGGTGCACCGATCGCGACCGCGGTGTCGCCGACGTTGAGGTCGGACGAGTCGGCGAACGAGATCGGCTTCATGTCGGTCGCGTCGATCTTGATGACAGCGAGGTCGACGGTCGGGTCCGTGCCGACGAGCTTCGCCGGGTAGATCTTGCCGTCGGACGTCGTCACGGTGATGGTGCCGTTCGCGCTGTCGCCGTCGAGCGTCACCACGTGGGTGTTCGTGACGATGTAGCCGTCCTTGCTGAACACGACGCCGGAGCCGGTGCCGCCGGCGGAGCCCGACGACACGTTGATCGTGACGACGGACGGGGTGGCCTGTGCGGCGACCGCGGTGACCACGGTGGCGTTGTTGTAGTCGTTGACCGTGAGGTTGCCACCGCTCTGCGACGAGCCGGAACCGACGACGGTGCCGCTGCCGCCGTGCGACGCACCCGCGGCCCAGCCGGCGCCACCGCCGACGAGGCCGGCGAGGACGAGGCCGGCGACGATCGGCAGGACGAGCTTGTTGCGGCCCTCACGCTGCTTCGTCGTCGAACCGGCGGCTGCTCCCGCCGCGGCGCCCGTGGCGGCACCGCCGAAGTAGTGGCCGTTGCGCTGGTTCGAGCCGTCGACGTCGCCGAAGGCGCTGGCGGAGGCCGGGGCCTGGGCGGAGCCGGGGTACTGGGCACTGCTCGGGTACTGGGCGCTGCTCGGGTACTGGGCGTCGTGGGTCGTGCCGTACCGGGAGTCGCCCTGTGCGTACTCGCCGTAGCGCGGCTGGCCGTACTGGTCCTGGCCGTACTGACCCTGGCTCTGTCCGTACTGGCTCTGCCCGTACTGACCCTGGCTCTGGCCGTACTGACCCTGGCCCTGGCCGTACTGACCCTGGTCCTGGCCGTACCGGCTCTGGCCGTACTGACCCTGGTCCTGGCCGTACTGGCTCTGCCCGTACTGCTGCTGGCCGTACTGACCCTGGTCCTGGCCGTACTGGCTCTGCCCGTACTGCTGCTGGCCGTGGTGGCCGTTGTCCGACCCGTACGGGCTCGTCTGCTGCGAGTCGGTGTCCGACCGGCCGCCGATCGTCGGGTAGGGCGCCGTGTACCGGTCGGTCGGGTGGTCCCCCGGCGTCGAGATGACGTCGGTCTCGTCGGCGCGAGCGTGGCCGATGACGTCGGTGTGGTCGTGGTCCGCGGGGCGCGAGTTCGGCTCCTGGGAGGCGTCCGGCGCCGACGTGCCCTCGCCGGAGGTGTCGCGCGGGGCGTCCTCGGCTTCGGCCCGGTGGTCGGTGTCCTGGGGGCGGTTCTCGTCGCCCTGGCCGTGAGGCGTGGTGTCGGTCATGCTGGACGTGCTCCTTTCAAGCTCGTGCAGTCTTCCGGACCCACCTGTGCGGTGCTCCTGCTGGGGCTGCAAGCGACCTATGGCGATCTTATGCGTCGGCTGTGGGAGGCTCCCGGGCTCGGTGCCGCCCGAGCGCTAGGTTGGGACGGACCGCGACGTCGAGCGCACGGAGGACCCATGCACCGCACCGGACCGTGGCTGCGCGCCGCCGAGGGGGCCATGCTGCTCGGCCCGGACGGCGTCCCCGCGCCGACCGTGTTCGCCGAGATGAGCGCCCTGGCCGCCGCCACCGGCGCCGTGAACCTCGGACAGGGCTTCCCCGACGAGGACGGCCCCGCCGTCGTGCTCGACGCGGCCGTCGAGGCCATCCGGCAGGGCGTCAACCAGTACCCGCCCGGCCGGGGCACCCCGGGGCTCCGCGCCGCCGTCGCCGAGCACCAGTCGCACTGGTACGGGATCGACGTCGATCCCGAGCGTGATGTCCTCGTCACCGCCGGCGCGACCGAGGCCCTCGCCGCCACGCTGCTCGCCTTCGTCGAACCCGGGGACGAGGTCGTCACCTTCGAGCCCTTCTACGACGCGTACGGTGCGCTGATCCGGCTCGCCGGGGGCACGCACGTCACGGTGCCGCTCACCGCACCGGACTTCCTGCCCGACGAGGACACCCTGCGCGCCGCGTTCTCCGACCGGACCCGGGTCGTCCTGGTGAACACGCCGCACAACCCCACCGGCCGGGTGCTCCCCCGCGAGGTCCTGGCCACCGTCGTCGAGCTCGCCGAGCGGTACGACGCGCTCATCGTCACGGACGAGGTGTACGAGCACCTGACCTTCGCCACGCCGCACGTGCCGATCGCGACGCTCCCCGGAGCCGGCGAGCGGACCGTGACGATCTCGAGCGCTGGCAAGACCTTCAGCACCACGGGCTGGAAGATCGGCTGGCTCACCGCCGCACCGGCGCTCGTCGAGGCGATCGTGTCGGTGAAGCAGTACCTGACGTTCGTCAACGGCGCTCCGTTCCAGCCCGCCGTCGCCGTCGGACTCCGACTGCCGGACGAGGTCTTCCACGGCATCGCGCAGGACCTCGCCGCCAAGCACGACCTGCTCGCCGCCGGCCTCCGGTCCGCCGGGTTCGACGTGCTGCGACCGGACGGCGGCTACTTCGTCATCGCCGACACCGCGCCCCTCGGCCACGAGGACGCCCGTGCGTTCTGCCTCCGCCTCCCGGAGCTCGCCGGCGTGGTCGGCGTCCCGGTCTCCGCGTTCGTCCGGCCGGAACACGCGTCGGGCTACCGGTCCCTCGTCCGGTTCGCGTTCTGCAAGCGGCGGAGCGTGCTCGCCGAGGCGGCGACGCGCCTCGCGGCACTCGCACCAGCGCGCTGAGCCGCCGCGCCCCGACCGGCTGCGTGCTGACCGGCTGCGTGCCGGTCGCGCAGCGCCCCCGTTCGGACCCATGTCCGCGCCGAGCGGGCGAATCCTGCGCCGGTGACCGCCCGGCGTCCACCCCGCCCCTCCCCGCACGCACGAACCCGCCCGCTTGGCTGCGAGCGGGCGGAACACGTCAGGCGGCCGTGCCGTCGCCGTCGCTTCCGCCCGCTCGCCGGCCCCGACGTCCAAGTCGTCCACGAGATGCACGCCTTCCGCCCACGTCCACGAACGGGCGGAACGTGCTCGCACGGCGCCGTCCCCGCGACGCTTCCGCCCGCTCGCGCGCCGGACGCGAGGACGGTCACCCCGACGGGAGCACCCGACTGCACGAGCGGGCGGGACGTGCGCCATCGCCGACGCCCTGGCGCCTCCTCCGCCCGCTCGCCGCCCAGCCCGCGCACCCTGGGGCCCGGAGAGCCGTCGGGTACCGGACCGTGGCTGCCCCGGCCGGGACTCAGCCCCGCGGCACCACGTCGAAGCGCCGGAGCGCCAGGGACGGGTTGACCGCACGGACCCCCTCGGTCGTCGCGGTGTCGATCGTCGCCACCAGCAGGCCCGGAGCAGCACCGGCTGCCGCGACCGCGACGCCCGACGGGTCGACGACGACGGACCCGCCGATCCCCACCGGACCGGTCTGGCCGACGCCGACCACCCAGACGGTGTTCTCGATCGCCCGCGCGGTGAGCAGCGTGCGCCAGTGGTGCTCCTTGCCCGGACCGCGGACCCACTCGGCCGGCAGGACGACGACGTCGGCGCCGCCGGTCTCCGGAGCTGCGAGCCGTCGGGTCACCTCGGGGAAGCGCAGGTCGTAGCAGGTCTCCAGCCCGATCCGCACCCCGCCGAGCTCGAAGACGGGGACCTGGTCGACCGCGCCGGACTCGATCCGGTCGGACTCCCGCGACCCGAAGGCGTCGTACAGGTGCACCTTCCGGTAGGTCGCGCCGATCGACCCGTCGGGGTGTACCGCGACGAGGGTGTTGCGGAACCGACCCGACACGTCGGCCGTCTCGGCCACGCCGACCACGAGCGCGATGCCGACCGTCCGCGCCACCTCGCGCAGCCCGGACACGAACGGCCCGTCGAGCGGTTCCGCTGCTGCGACGAACCGGTCGTCGATCTCGGCGGCGAACCACGACGTGTACTCGGGTGTGACCAGCAGGTCGGCGCCACGGGCGGCAGCGTCCTCGGCGGCGGACCGGACGGTTCCGAGGTTCGCGAGGGTGTCGTCGACGGGGGCGAACTGCGCGGCGGCGATCGTGAGGGTGCCCATCCGGTGAGCGTACCCGGGCGCCGCACACGACGAAGGCCCCGGTCCGAGTGGACCGGGGCCTTCTGGTGACGCTTGGTTGCGGGGGCAGGATTTGAACCTACGACCTCTGGGTTATGAGCCCAGCGAGCTACCGAACTGCTCCACCCCGCGGCACGTCTTACAGCCTACACACGCCCGTGGCGGGGCACAAATCGAGTGCCCCGCCACGGCGTGTCAGTTGCCGCTGTCGGCTTCGGTGGCGGCCTGGATCGCCCGCTGCAGGCGCTCGTCCGCCTCGGCAGCGGCGACCAGGTCGTTGTCCGCGTACGCCTGCTGGCGGTCGTCGAGCGCGCTCTTGGCGTCGTTCAGCGCCTTCTGCAGCGCCTGGTTCGCGGTGCCGCTCGACGAGCCGCCGCTCGCGCCACCCGAGGTCCCACCGGTGGATCCGCTCGAGGAGCCGCCGTCGGACGTGTCGGATCCGGAGTCCGTGGACCCCGAGCCGGAACCGTCCGCGGCTCCCTGGTCGCCAGCAGCCGCGCCGGAGTCACCGTCGAACAGGCTGTTCAGTGCCTGGTCGAGGGTGTCCTCGAACGCGATCTTGTCGCCGAAGGCCACGAGCACCTTCTGCAGCAGCGGGTAGGAACCGCTCGACGTCGACTGCACGTAGACGGGCTGCACGTAGAGGAAGCCGCCACCGACCGGCAGGGTCAGCAGGTTGCCCTGCTTCACCGTGGAGTTACCCCGCTTCAGGATGTTCAGCTCCTGCGACACGGTGGTGTCACCGTTGAAGAGGCTCTGCACCTGCGCAGGACCCGGGATGTTGTCGGTCTTCGGCATCGTCAGGAGCGTGAGCTTGCCGTAGTTGGCACCCTTCTCGCCCTTGCCGGCACCACCGGCGTCCGAGTCGACCGCCAGGTACCCGGTGAGCACGTTGCGGTTGTTCGCCCCGGCCGACTGCTGCGGGATGTAGGTCGTGTAGAGCGAGTACGCGGTGTCCTGCCCCGGGACCTTCATCGTCAGGTAGTACGGGTCCTGCAGGTTGCCCTGCGTCGCCGTGGTCTGGGTGCCGAGCGCGTTGGTCGTCGTCTGCGAGACGTTGTCCGCCGTCGAGTCGGTGTCGCTCTCGGTCGTGCCCGTCGTGGTCTCCTGCGGCGTGTTCCACGCGTCGTCACCCGAGTAGAACGAGTTCGCGTTGGTCACGTGGTACGTGCCGAGGATGGACCGCTGCACCTTGAACAGGTCGGTCGGGTAGCGCACGTGGTCGAGCAGCTCGGCACTCATCTGCGACACCGGCTCCGTCGTGCCGGGGAAGATCTTCTGCCAGGTCTTCAGCACCGGGTCCTGGGTGTCCCACGCGTAGAGCGTGACCTTGCCCGTGTAGGCGTCGACGGTGGCCTTCACCGAGTTGCGGATGTAGTTCACCTGGTCGGTGCGGAACGCCGAGGAGTCCGTGCCGTTGACACTGTCCGACATGCTCTGGCTCTGCGAGTACGGGTACGCGTCGCTCGTCGTGTAGCCGTCCACGATCCACTGGATGCGGTGGTCGACGATCGCCGGGTAGGCGTCGCCGTCGAGCTTCAGGTAGGGCGCGACCTTCTGCACACGCTGGATCGGGTCGCGGTCGTAGAGGATCTGCGAGTCGCGGTTGACGGCGTCGGAGAGCAGGATCTGCTCGGACTGGAACTTCGCCGCGTAGACGAGCCGGTTGAAGAACCCGCCGAGGCTCGGTCCGCCGTTGCCCTGGTACGTCGTCGTGGCGTTCCCGCCGTCGCTGTCGTCCGAACCGGCCGGGTAGTCGAGCTCGACGTTCTTCGTCCCCTCGGGGCCGCCGACGATCGAGTAGGGCGGCGAGGACTCGCCGAAGTACACGCGCTGCTGGTAGTCGCCGAGGGCGCCGTTCGCCGGGATGCCCGACTCGAGGAACACCGGCTTGCCGTCGCTCGCGCGCTGGTTGCCGTAGGCGGCGGTGACGCCGAAACCGTGCGTGTAGACGAACGTGCGGTTGTACTGCGTGTTCGCCTGGGCGCTGAGGCCCTCGAGGTCGATGTCGCGGACCGCGATCACCGTGTCCTCGGTCTGCCCGTCCACGTCGTACCGGTCGACGTCGAGCTCCCGCGGGAACTGGTAGTACTGCCGGTACTGCTGCAGCTGGCTGAAGGTGTCGGGGACGATCTTCGGGTCGATCAGGCGGATGTTCGCCGTGGTCTGCGCGTCCTGCGCGAGCGCCCCCGAGGTGACCTCGGTGGTGGCGTCGTAGTTCTGCTCCTGCACGCCGCTCACCCCGTAGGCGTCGCGCGTGGCCTTGATGTTGCGCTCGATGAACGCGGACTCGTAGGTGCGCTCGGAGGGCTTGACCTGGATGCGTTGCACGATCCAGGGGTAGATCCCGCCGATGACGATGGCGGCGACCAGCAGCAGGCCGGTGCCGACGATCGAGATGCGCCAGCGGCCGATGACCGCGGTCACGATGAAGAGGATCGCGACGATGGCGGCGATGCCCGCCATGATCTCGCGCCCGGGGATCACCGCGTTGACGTCGGTGTACTGCGCACCGGTGATGAGCGGATTGTCCTTCGTCAGCGCGGCGTACTGGTCGAGCCAGAGGCTGACGGCCTGGAGCGCGACGTAGACGGCGGCCGTGACGGCCAGCTGGATGCGCGCCGCCCGCGAGATGCGGACCTCGCGCCCGCCGAAGCGGAGCGCACCGTAGAGGTAGGTCGCGGCGAGCGCGGCGATGCCGGCGAGGAGGACGACGGCCGACGAGTACGCAACGATCGAGCGCCAGAAGGGGAGCTCGAAGACGTAGAAGCCGATGTCCAGACCGAACTGCGGGTCCTTCTTGCCGAACGACGTCCGGTTGAAGTACTCGAGGACCATGCTCCACCGACCGGCGGTCGCGAGCCCGGCGAAGAGGCCGAGCACCACCGGGATGCCGATCACGACGGCCCGGCGCAGCGGCTCGATGACCTGCTGGTAGCGGTCGAGCTGCGAGTTGAGCTTGGCGTAGACGGGACGGAACCGGTACGCGAGCGCGATGCTCACGTACACCGGGACGGCCATGCCGAGGAACCCGGCCACGAACATCAGGGTGCTCGCGACCCACCTCGTGGTGAGGACCTGCTGGAAGCCGAGCTGCGCGAACCACGCGTAGTCGGTGTACAGGCTGGCGAAGATGAAGAAGCCGATCACCAGTGCGGCCAGCACGATGATCGTGACCACGATCGGGACCCGCGGCGAGCGCCGCCCAGAAGGAGAGGGACCCGAGGTGGACGAGGTTGTCGTCACTTGATGTGCTCCAGACGTGTCGGACCGGCGGGCCCGGCGCGGCGGGCCGTCAGTGCACCGATCCTACGGGTCCCCGCCGACAGCCAAGCTGTGCGGGGACTCAGGAAGGTGATCCGCTCCTCCAGGCCGTCCGGACGGGAGGCGCGGATCGCGACGTGCGCGCACGTCGCGGGTATCCGGTGGTCGGTCCTACGACGTGCAGCGCGCGAGACCGGCGGTGCTCTTCCCCGACGCGATGGTCTGCAGGTCGGTGACCGCCTGGTCCAGCGTCGCGACCTTGTACACGTCGAGCCCGTCGGGGACGTGACCGACGACCTCGTCGCAGTTCTCGGCGGGTGCGAGGAAGACGGTCGCGCCGGCGTCCTTCGCGCCGTACAGCTTCTGGCGGATGCCACCGATCGGTCCGACCTCGCCGTCGGCCGTGATGGTGCCGGTCCCGGCGACGTGCTCGCCGCCGTTCAGCTCGCCGGGCGTGAGCTCGTCGATGATCCCGAGCGCGAACATCATGCCCGCGGACGGACCGCCGACGTCCTGCAGGGCGATCTTCACCTCGAAGGGGAACTCGTAGTGCTCGGTGACGCCGACGCCGAGCAGTGCGGTGCCCTGCTCCTCGCGCGGGGTGACCTCGACGGTCCGGCTCGTGCCGTCGCGCTCGACGGTGACCGCCGCCGGGGACGAGGTCCCGTGGTCCGCCACCGCCGCCCGCAGCGAGCCGGCGTCGACGTTCGTGGTGAGCTGGTGCCCGTCGAAGGCCGTGATGACGTCGCCCTTGCGGAGGACGCCGTCCGCGGCGGACCCATCCTGCACCGAGCCGACCTCGAGCCGGGTGGGCAGGTCCTCGCCCTGGTGGATGAGCGCGGCGGCGACGGCCGACTGCTGCGACGACTGCATGTCCGCGGCGTCCTGCTGGTTCACCTGCTCGGTCGTGGTGCCCTCCGGGTAGACCGCGCTGGCCGGGATGACGGCCTCGGAGCGCGAGAACAGCGCCCGGATGACGCTCGTCCACGACGGCCGGTTCGTCGCGTCGCCCTGGATCCCGACGGTGAGCATGTCGAGCGCACCCGCGGTCGGGTACGTCCGCGCGCCGTCGATCTGGATGAGCTCGACGTCCTTCGCGTCCTTGCCCTGCCCCTGCCGCTGGGTGCCGATGGTGTTGTACACCGGACCCGGCACCTCGATGAGGTACGGGCTCGGCAGGAAGCTCGCCAGGAGCCCGAGCACCACGGCCCCGATGACGAACGCCCACCCGACGGTACGTGAACGGGAGCGGCGACGGGGCGCAGGGGCGAAGAGGGTCACGGACGTCCTTCCACGGGGTGGGCGCCCGCGCGTGCACGGGCTGTTCGCCCTCGGCGCAGCGGTTCGGGCGACCCCACGGGGGCATCCCAGGCGCGGTCCCGTGAGCAGCGATTAGCGTAGTCGGCATGCCTGATGAACCGCAGCGGGGTCCGGACGACGACTTCCAGGAGATGCTGCGCAAGCTGCTCTCCGGAGAGGGACAGATCGACCCGTCGCAGCTCGCGGGCGCGGCCGGCCTGCCGAACGACCCGGCGTTCGTGGCGAACCTCATGAGTCAGCTGCAGCGGGCCGCGCAGTCCGGCGGGGACGGCATCGACTTCTCGGTCGCGTCGGAGCGCGCGACCGCGATCGCCCGCGACGGCGGCCACCCGGTGGACCCGGCGACCTCGCAGGCCGCCGGGCAGGCCTTCCAGGTGGCTGCGCTGTGGCTCGACGAGGCGACCTCGGTCCCCGAGCTCACGGCGACGCCGAGCACCTGGACGCGCGAGCAGTGGGCGCGCGCGACCACCCCGGTGTGGGCGCAGATCGCCGAGCCGGTGGCGCTGAGCATCGCGAACGCCCTCACCGAGGCGATCGACCAGCGCGCGCCGGAGCAGCTCAAGGCCATGCTCGGCGACGTCTCGAAGGCGATGCGCGGCGTGGGCGGTGCCCTGTTCGCGGTCCAGCTCGGCCAGGTCGTCGGACAGCTCGCGAAGGAGGTCGTCTCGGGCGGCGACGTCGGCGTCCCGCTCCTCGACGAGCAGGTCGCGGTGCTCCTGCCGCAGAACGTCGCCGAGTTCGCCGAGGGCCTCGACGTCCCCGAGGACGAGGTCCGCATCTACCTGGCGGTCCGGGAGCTCGCGCACGCGCGGCTCTTCCGGTCGGCGAAGTGGCTCCGGCTGCACATCATCTCGTCGATCACCGACTACGCGCGCGGCATCCACATCCCGTTCGACCGGGTCGAGGAGCTCGCGTCGGAGATCGACCCGACGAACCAGGAGCAGCTCCGCGACGCACTGGCGTCGGGCGCGCTCATCCCGCCGCGCACCGCCGAGCAGGAGGCCGCGCTCGGCCGCCTCGAGACGATGCTCGCGCTCGTCGAGGGCTGGGTCGACACCGTCACCGCCGCCGCGACCGTCCGCCTGCCGCGGTCCGACGCCATCGCCGAGATGGTCCGTCGCCGCCGCGCCGCCGGTGGCCCCGCCGAGTCCGCGTTCGCGACGCTGGTCGGGCTCGAGCTGCGGCCCCGCCGCCTCCGGGAGGCCGCCGCGCTCTGGCAGCGGGTCACGGACGAGCTCGGTGCCGAGGAGCGCGACGCCCTGTGGGCGCACTTCGACGCCGTCCCGACCTCCGAGGACGTCGACGACCCGGAGGCCTTCGTCCTGCGGCTCCGCAACCCGGGCCGGTCCGCCGAGGACGACGCGTTCGACCGGGCGCTCGAGGACCTGCTCAACGACACGACCGGCGACCGTCCGCGCGAGGACGAGGCGGGTGGGATCGACGAAGCAGGCGGTCCGGAGGACGGCGGCACCCGGGACGGCGACGGGGACTCGCCCAAGTAGTTCTCCACAGATGGCGACGGCCGGTCCCCTCGGGGCCGGCCGTTCCGTCACGGTGGGGACATGGGCATCCGCATCGACCCCACGCTCGAGTTCGTCTGGCGCGACCCGGGGACCGTGCAGCTCGGCGTCGACCCGCCGCGTGCCGTCGTCCCGGTGCCGTCCACGGCCGAGGAACGGTTCCTCTGCGCACTCCGACGGGAGACGAGCCGTGACGCGCTGACCGCACTCGCCGCGACGACCGGGTGCCGCCCGGAGGTCGCCGCGCGGATCCTCGGCGACGCCTCCCCCGCCGTGGTCGAGGTGCTGCCCGAACCGCTCGCACGGGTCGAGGTGCACGGGCCGGGCGCCCTCGCCGACACGGTGGCGGAGCTGCTCTCCGGCGAGGGCGTCACCGTCGCCAGGACCGCCGCGCCGCGTGGCGGTCCGGTGGTGCTCCCCGACCCGCCGCCGTCCCTCGCGCTCGTGGTCGCCGACCACGTCGTCGACCCGGCCCTCCGCGCGGCCTGGGCACGTCGCGGGACGCCGCACCTCGCACTCGTCGTCGGCGACGGCCGGGTGCGCCTCGGTCCGGTGCTCGTGCCCGGCGAGGGCCCGTGCCTGCAGTGCGTCGAGTACGCACGCGTCGACGCCGACCCGGCGTGGCCGGCACTCGCCGCGCAGGTCTGGGGTCGACCGGCAGCGCCGCTGTCACCGTGGCGGCTGGCCGCGCTCGCGTCCGCCGCCACCCGGATGCTCGTGCAGCGGCTGCCGAGCACGACGCAGGAGCCGGGGACGGACCAGGTCGTGTTCGACCGCGACGACCTGTCCGTCAGCCTGCTGCCGGTGGCTCCGCACCCGCGGTGTGCGTGTCGAGCGCTGCCAGGAACCGGCTCGGGGCCCGGGCACCCCCTCGCGTGGAACCCTGTCGCGACCACGTGACGGTGACGGACCGGCGTGCGCGGGTGAGGCCCACGTAGAAGAGCCGCCGTTCCTCGTCGACCTCGTCGTCGGTGGACGCGTGCGAGATCGGCAGCAGCCCCTCGGCGGCACCGACCACCAGGACGTGCGGCCACTCCAGGCCCTTCGACGAGTGCAGCGTGGCGAGCGTGACCGCGTCGAGCTCCGGCTCGTGGTGGGTCGCCGCACGGTCCACGAGGTCCTGCGTGAACTGCTGCATCGTCGTGCCCTCGGGCGAGGCCTCGGCCAGGCCCATGATCGCCTGCAGCGCCTCCCACTGGTCGCGGACCGCGCCCGTGCCGTCGGGCTGGGTGGGGGTCCAGCCGCTCAGCTGCAGCACGAGCCCGACGCGTCGGGTGAGCTCGTCGTCCGTCTGCCGGACCGCCTCGCCGCGCATGTGGTGCACGGCGAGCTTCACCTCGGGCCGGTCGAAGAAGCGGGTGCCGCCCTGCACGCGGTACGGGATCCCGGCACGACCGAGCGCGGACTCGAGTGCGGCCGCCTGCGCCCCGACGCGGTACAGCACGGCGCACTCGCCGAACCGGGCGTCGCCCGCGACGAGCTCGCCGATGCGCCGTGCCACGGTCTGGGCCTCGTCCCCGTCGTGCACGCACGCCAGGACCTCGGGCGCAGGCCCCGGCTCGGCCGTCTGCGCGACGAGGTCGAGCGCGCCCGGCTGCCCGCGCATGAGGGTGTTCGCCGCGTGGACGACCTCCCGCGTGGACCGGTAGTTCCGCTCGAGCCGCAGCACCGATCCCCGCGGGAACTCCGAGCCGAAGCCGAGCAGGTACCGGCTCGAGGCCCCGGCGAACGAGTAGATCGTCTGGCTGGCGTCACCGACCACGCACACGTCGTCGCGACCGCCCAGCCACGCACGGAGCAGGTCGTGCTGGACGGGTGAGACGTCCTGGTACTCGTCGACGACGAAGAACCGGTACTGCTGCCGCACGTACGATGCCACGCGCGGCTCCGACTCGACCATCCCGAGCGTGGCGAGCAGGACGTCCTCGAAGTCGAGCTGCCGCCGGTCGTCCTTGAGCTGCTCGTAGGCGCGCATGAGGTCGACGACGCGTCGCGCCGGGGTGTCCCGCGGCATCACCCGGTCGACGGCGGCGGCCTCGTACTCGTCGTACGTGAGCATCTGCACCTTGCGCCACTCCACCTCGGCCGCCAGGTCGCGCAGGACCGGGGTGTCGACGTGGATCCCCACGGTGTCGGCCGCGTGCGCGATGACCCGGCCCTTGGACTCGACGATCCGCGGTGCGTGCCCGCCGACGGTGTCCGGCCAGAAGTAGCTGAGCTGCGCCATCGCGGCGGCGTGGAACGTCCGGGCCTGCACGGTGCCCGCACCGAGGGCGCGCAGCCGGGAGCGCAGCTCACCCGCGGCGCGCGTGGTGAAGGTCAGCGCGAGGACGTGGTTCGGCGAGTAGGTGCCGGTCGCCACCCCGTACGCGATGCGGTGCGTGATCGCCCGCGTCTTGCCGGTCCCGGCGCCGGCGAGGACCGCGACCGGACCGAGCAGGGTGCGGGCGACGGTCTGCTGCTCGGCGTCGAGCGCGGCGAGGAGCTCGTCGGGCGAGGGCGGCCGCACCGGGGCGGGGCGTCCGTCGGTCACGGCAGGTCGAGCGGCCCGCCGTACCACTCCTCGATGATGGCGCGGGCGATGGACGTCCGGCCGGGCAGCAGCAGGGTGTCACCGGC
The DNA here is from genome assembly GCF_040685235.1 of Curtobacterium sp. NPDC089185. NCBI lineage: Bacteria > Bacillati > Actinomycetota > Actinomycetes > Micrococcales > Microbacteriaceae > Curtobacterium > Curtobacterium sp. NPDC089185. Next base: position 313,619 of record NZ_JBFBHK010000001.1, read on the forward strand.
GCGTTCGCGGACCTCGTCGCGCGAGAACCACCGGACGTCGAGGATCTCGACCCCGTCCGGGCGGACCGTTGACGGGTCGCCGTCCAGGGCACGCGCACGGAAGCCCAGCATGAGCGAGGCGGGGAACGGCCAGGGCTGCGATCCGAGGTACTCGGGTTCCTCGACGCGGACGCCGGACTCCTCCCAGACCTCGCGTCGCACGGCATCCTCGAGGGACTCCCCCGGCTCGACGAACCCGGCGAGCAGCGAGTACCGGTCGGCGTCCCACGCCGCGTTCGAGCCGAGCAGGATGCGGTCGTCCGCGTCGGTCACGCCGACGATGATCGCCGCGTCCGTGCGCGGGAAGATCTCGTGCCCCTCCGGGTCGCGGCGGACCCACCCGCCGCTGACGACCGCCGAGGGCGAGCCGGTCCGCGGCGAGAACCCGTGCACGGCGTGCCAGTTGGCCATCGCCACGGTCTCGACCGCGAGGCCCTGGTCGCGTGCGGACAGCTCGGTGCCGAACATGCGGAGGCTCGCCCACGCGTCGTCGTCGGGCTCGATCGCCGCGGCCGCGGCCGTGTCGAGCAGCGCGGCGACGAAGCGCGTCCCGGCGGGGGCGTCCGGGGCGTCCGCGACCGCGCGGCCGAGGTACAGCACCACGGCGTCCTCGGGCACGGCCGTGACCTCGACGAAGCGGAGCGCACCGTCCGGTTCGCGGAGCAGGTCGGCGCCGCGCACCGGCAGCCACCGCGTCGAGGGGTCGTCCCGGAGGACGCGCTCGAGGTCCGGCGTGGTCCGGAACTCCGCGTCACGGTCGAGTTCGTTGCGGGACAGCGGGAGCCTTGCGGCGAACTCGACGGTCACGGCAGGGCGCTCCTTGCGGTCGGGACAGGGTCTCCGGCTGTCGTCCGGCGGGACCCCGTGGACCGTTCCGGGGCTCGACGGGCCAGCGTGGCGTGCGCTCGGCCCCCGGACGCGGACCTACCCTGAGGACATGGCGGGATTCCAGTTCACTCTAGCCGCGTTGGCGACGACGGCCGTTCCCGGCATGGTCGTCACGGGCACACGCACACTCGGCTCGGCGGCGTCCGGCGACTACGAGTCGGCCGTCCTCCGCGACGCTGACGGCGCGCTGAGCGCCATCCGCCGACCGCGCAACCAGCGCGCCGAGGCCCGGCAGTCGGCCGACCTCGTCGCGATCCGCGCCCTGAGCGCCGGCATCCGCACCCGACTCCCCTTCGCGGTGGCCGAGTACCGCGGCCAGGCACCGGTCGGGTCGACGCGCGCCATCGTCACGACCTACGTGCACGGTGCGCACCCGACGCTCCGCGACCTCGGGGAGCGCCCGGAGCTCGCCACCGCCGTGGGCCGCGCCGTCGCCGCCGTGCACCAGCTGCCGACGAGCTTCGTCACCGACGCCGGCCTGCCCTCCCTCACCCCGTTCGAGGTGCTGCGCTCCGCCGTGTCCGTCATGGACCGTGCGGTCGCGACCAAGCTCGTGCCCGCCGCGCTCGTCGAGCGCTGGGAGGGCGCTGCGCGCGACCAGCAGCTCTGGCAGTTCACGCCGACCGTCGTGCACGGCGCCGTCGGCACCGGGGTCCTGCTGGTCGACGGCGACGCCGTCAGCGGTGTCCTCGACTGGGGCGAGCTCCGGCTCGGCGACCCCGCGAAGGACCTCGCGTGGGTGCTCGCGGGGCAGCGCGAGGCGTTCGACACCGTCCTCAGCGCGTACGAGGCGAACGGCGGCGGTCGTGACCGCCAGCTCGCCCAGCGCGCCCGGGTGTACCACGAGCTCGAGACCGCGCAGTGGCTGCTGCACGGTGTGCAGGCGAAGAGCACCGAGGTCGTCGACGACGCCGTCGCGATGATGCACCGCCTCGTCGACGCGGTGCAGACGCCGACGGCGGCGCCGCTGCAGTCGGTCTCCCCCGAGACGATGGAGATCGGCGAGGTCGAGCAGCTGCTGTCGTCGACCGAACGCCGCCACGGCTGACCCGACGAGCGGGCGCACCGCGCCCGAAGCGTCCCGACCGCACACGGTGCGTCGCGACCGCGCAGCCGATCGACTGTCGGACGGGAGGCACGGGGCGGGCCCGCCACGCGCCTCCCGTCCGCTGTCGGATCAGCCGACGGCGTCCCGCCACGCGCGCTCGAGACCGGCGCGGTCGAGCAGCTCGGTCGGGCGGACCTCGAGGTCGTCGGCGACGAAGTAGAACACCGCGTCGACCTCGTCGAGCGGGCGACCCGTGAACTCCGCGTAGGCGACGCGGTAGAGCGCGAGCTGGAGCTGCCGCGCGGCCAGGTCGTCCGCGCCGCTCGGCGCCTTGCCCGTCTTCCAGTCGACGACCTCGGCCCGACCGTCGATCTCGTACACGGCGTCGAGCTTGCAGACGATGCTGTGGCCGAGGAACGGGATGTGGATCTCGCGCTCGACCTCGATCGGCGTCCGACCGGCCCAGCGTGACCGGGCGAACGTCGCCTGGAAGGCCGCGAGCCGTCGGGCGTCGTCGTCGGTCACGGCCGCGTCCGCGGAGGCGTCGACCGCCTCGTCCGCGTCGAGGTCGCGCTCGCCGTCCCACAGGTCCAGCGTCTCGAGGGACCCGCCGCTCCCCGCACGCTGCTCCACCCACCGGTGGAACAGGGTGCCGAGCCGGGTGGCCCGGTAGGGGCGCTCGGGCATCGGACGCCGCAGTCGCTCGGCGACGGCGCCGGGCTCCGCCAGGTAGTCCTTGAAGCCGGAGGCCGGGACCCGGTGCGGGACCGCCACGGCGTGCCGGGCGGACCGGCGCGCCTGCCGCTCGGCGAGCAGCAGGTCGATCTCGGCGGCGAACCGCCCGGCCGCGCCGGGGTTCGCGTTCCGCACCCGGTCGGCGGCGGCGAGCACCCGGGCGCCGCGCTGCCCGAAGGGCACGTGCGGCCAGGTCTGGGTCGCGCCGTCCTCGCCGAGCGGGTCCTCCTCGTGCACGGTGCGGTCGGGCACCGCCTCGGGGTCCACGATCCCGGCCTCGACCAGGTCGCGCAGGTACCGACTCGGCTCGGTCGGCTTCACGCCGCCGGCCCACCAGGACCCGGAGACGAGCAGGTCGTGCCGGGCCCGGGTGAGCGCGACGTACGTGAGCCGGCGTTCCTCGTCCTCGTTGCGGGAGCGCACCTGCTCCTTGTAGGCGTCGATCGCGTCGACCACGCCCTTCTGGTCGGCGTTCCCCCGCCAGGCGAGCTGCGGCAGTTCCTCGGCGTCGCCGCGGAACTCGTAGGGCAGCCGGCCGAAGCCCAGCCAGCCGGACGAGCCCTCCTGCGGTCGTGCCGGGAGCGCACCCTCGACGAGGCGCGGGACCGCGACGGCGTCCCACTCCAGGCCCTTCGACCCGTGGATGGTCAGGACCTGCACCGTGCCGGCCTCGGGCTCCTCGGACCGCGGGCCCATGTCGTCGCGGCGGGCAGCCGCGTCGATCCAGCCGAGGAAGGCGCCGAGGTCCGCCCGGTCGTCGGTGGCCGCGAAGCCCGCGAGCTCGTCGACGAAGGCGTCGAGGAACGCGGCGCTGCCCTGCTCGTGCGCGGCGACCTCGACGTCGAGCCGCATCTCCTGCACGACGAGCGTGACGAAGTCGACGAGGTCCCCCGAGGCCCGGGAGCGGAGCGCGGCGAGCTGCTGCCCGAGGGCACGCATGCGCTGCCGACCAGCGGGGCTGATGCCCTCGAGGGCACCGTGCTCGTCCGGGGCCGTCGCGACGAAGTCGAGTGCGTCGACGATCGAGCCGTGCTCCCCGGCCGCGACCGACGCCCGGAAGGCCGCGGTCACCTCGTCGTCGAGCCGCTGCTGCGTGTGGTCCCGCCCGAACAACCACCGCGCGAGCTCGTGCAGTGCGACGACGTCCGCCGCGCCCACGCGCCACCGTGCGCCCGCGAGCAGGCGGATCAGGTCGTTGCCCGCGGACGGGTCGTGAAGCACGCGCAGGCACGCGACCAGGTCGACGATCTCCGGTCGCTGCAGCAGGCCGCCGGTGCCGAGGACGTGGAACGGCACGCGCTGCGCGGCGAGCGCGGCGGTGAACGCCGACAGGTCCTTCCGCGAACGCAGCAGCAGCGCCATCGAGCCGTCGGGCGTCGCGGCACGGCGCGCGGCGAACCACCGAGCGACGCCCTCGGCCTCCTCCGGCAGGGTCTCCGGGAACAGCGCCGTGACGGTGCCGCGGTCCGCGCCCGGCCGCGGGGACAGGCGCTCGACGGCGACCTCCGACGCGGCGGAGAGCGGGTCGACGACGGCGTTCGCCCCGGCGAGCACGTCGACCGGGTTCCGCCAGCTCGTGGACAGGGCGAACGTGACCGGTGCGGGGCCCGCGTCGCCGAAGTCACGGGGGAAGCGCGCGAGGTTCGCCGCGCTCGCACCGCGGAAGCCGTAGATCGACTGGTGCGGGTCGCCGACGGCCATCACCGGGTGTCCGCGGAACAGCCGGGCCAGGAACCGGGTCTGGACCACCGAGGTGTCCTGGTACTCGTCGAGCAGCACGACGCGGAACCGGTGCCGCAGGTCGTCGACCACGCGCGGCGCGGACTCGGCGGCGGCGAGCGCGAGGGCGATCTGGTCGGAGAACTCCACGAAGCCGCGGTCGACCTTCTGCCGACGGAACTCCTCGACCAGGTCGACGAGCGGTTCGAGGGCGCCGATCGCCGCGACCGCGTCCGTGACCGTCTTGTAGGGGTTGCCCCGGGCGTTCCCGGGCAGCTCGAGCAGGCCCGCGAAGTCGATCGCGAAGCGCCGCAGGTCCGCGGGGTCGACGAGGTGCTCGGACACCGCGCCCGCGAGGGAGACCACCGCTGCGGTGACGGTGTCGACGTCACGGTCGAGCCCGGCCAACCGGTCGTCGCGCGCGGCGACGACCACGCGGCGCGCCAGCTGCCAGGCGGACGGTTCGGTGAGCACCTGGGACTCGCCGTCGCGTCCGACGAGCAGCGCGTTCTCGCGGAAGACCGCGTTCGCGAAGGCGTTGTACGTCGACACGGTCGGCGCCTCGAACGCGTCGCCCGCGGCGAGCAGGCCGACGTCCTCGAGCGCACGGATCCGGTCGTTGATGCGGACCGAGAGCTCGCCGGCGGCCTTGCGGGTGAAGGTCAGGCCGAGCACCTCGGCCGGTCGGACGAACCCGTTCGCGAGCAGCCAGACGACGCGGGAGGCCATCGTCTCGGTCTTCCCGCTGCCGGCGCCGGCGACGACGAGTGCGGGGGCGAGCGGCGACTCGATGACGGCGCGCTGCTGCGCGGTCGGGCGGGGTCGGCCGAGGGCGTCGGCGATCGCGTCGGCGTCGTGCTGCGCGGGAGCGCCTGCCGAGGGGTCCGCCGCCGCCGGCCGCTCGGTCTCGTGCTCGGTGCCGGTCGTCACCACGTCACCTCGCCCACCACGTGGATGCGGCACTCGACCCCGGTGCGTGCCCGGTCGCAGTGGTCGTCGACGTTCGCGAGGAAGGTCCGTCCGGCCATGCCCCGGGCGACGCCGTGGAGGCGGGCGCGGTACGCCTCGCGGGCCTCGTCGTCGAAGGCGTGCTGGGTCCGCTCCGAGAAGGCGCGACCACTCCGCGGGTTCTGCACGAAGACGAGCCGGGCGTCCGCCATCGACGACCCCGCGGGCACGCCCTCGACCGCGCCGTCCTCGACCGCGAGCTGGTACGCGCCGAGCTGCGGGTGCTCCGGCATGTCGTTCTTCTCGCTCGGCATCGAGCGCCCGGTCTTCAGGTCGACGACGCTGACCCGGCCGTCCGGGTCGACCTCGATGCGGTCGATGCTGCCCCGCATCCGCGCCGGTCCAGTTACGAGCGCGAACGAGGTCTCCGCGCCGAGGAGGCGCCGCCCGGCGCTCGCGAACGTCCGGAGGTAGTCGCTCAGCCCCTCGATCATGCGGCGGGTCCGGGCGCGCTCACGGTCGGCCACCCACGGCGACTCGAACGTGAGCTCGTCCCAGCGGCCCTCGACGTGCTCCCACAGGGACTCGACGTCGACCGTGGTCGCGTGCTCCATGGCCTCGTGCACGATCGTGCCGATGCCCATCGCCGGGCTCGGCGCCCCGCCGCCGAAGGTCTGCGCGAACCAGTGCACCGGGCACTCCTCGAAGGTGCCGATGCGCGACGGCGACACCGCGACCGTCGGCGGCACGGGTTCGCCGCCCTCGTGCTCCGGTGCCGGTGGGGCGTCGAGGTCGACGAGCGGGGCGTCCGTCGTCGGTGCGGCGGTGCCGTACCACTCGTCGGGAGACGCCCCGGGGACGTCGGCGTCGGCCAGGCGTGCGAGTGCCGAGGCGGCCTCGTGGTCCCCCGAGGTCACGACGCGACGGCGCAGCGACCCGGCCAGACCACGCAGGGACAGGGGGTGCACGGTCGGTTGCCGGTCGGGCGGCACGGGGACGAGCCGGACGAAGGGCGACGGTGCCTCGTCGTCGTTGGCGACGGTGCCGATCACCACCTGCGTCGTCGCGCGCGACACGGCCCGGGCGAACAGGCGCAGCTCGTCGGCGACCACCGCCGCCCGGTCGTCCACCGGGCCGTGTTCGACGCCCGCGGCCGCGCGGACCAGGCCGTCCGGGTCGAGGAGGCTCCCGCGGACCCGGGTGTTCGGCCACACCCCGTCCTGCAGCCCGAGCACGACGACGACGTCGCACTCGAGCCCGATGGTGGCCGACGGGGTGAGCACCCGGACACGGCCCGCCGTCCGGTCCGGTCCGATCGAGTCCTCGGGCAGGTCGGCCCCGAGCAGGTCGTCGACGAACACGCGGGCGGGGGCGTCCGGGGTGCGTTCCACGAAGCGCTTCGCCGCGGTGAACAGCCCGACGACCGCGTCGAGGTGCCGGTCGGCCTCGGCGGCGCCGACCCCACCGGCCGCCGACTGCCCGCCCCACGTGGTCGCCAGGCCGCTGCGCTCCCAGAGCCCCCAGAGGATCTCCTCGATGCTCGCGTCCGCGGCGGCGTCGGCGTGCGCGCGGACCAGGCTCCGGGCGAGCCGGGTCGTCCGGCGCGCGAACCCCGCGTCGACCGTCGCGAGCCGTTCGGGCGCGCCGAGCGCCTCGACCAGCAGCTCGTCGGCCGTGCGCGTGCCGCCGCCGGCGAGCTCCTCGCGGCGCAGGGCCAGCCGGAGTCGTCGCATGGCGAGGGTGTCGAGGCCACCGAGCGGCCCCGTCACGAATGATGTCGCGAGCTCGGCGTCGAGCGCCACGACGCCGAGTGCCACGCCGGCCGCGTCGAGGAGCGCCCGCGCGGCACCGTCGTCCCGCGGTCGGATCGGGGCGGCGCCGGCCGTGGCGGGGACCTCGGCGACGGACAGCGCCCGGACCAGCTCGGGGATCGCCGCGCCGCTGCGCGTCACGACCGCCATCCGGTGCCAGGGCACGCCGTCGAGCAACCGGTGCTCCCGCAGGCGACGGGCGACGGCGACGACCAGGGCCGACCGGCTCGCCGCCTCGAGGTGCAGCACGGCGTCGCTCCTGGCGTCGGTCGCCGATGCCGCCGCGGTGCGCTGCCGACCCGCGGCGGCGGCACCGATGCGCGCGGTCACGGCGCTCACGAGGGCGCGGACGGGCGCGGCGTGCCGGTGCACGGTGCCGAGCACGATCTCGTCGACCCGCTCGACGCCGAGGCGCACGGCCAGACGCCCGAGCACGTCCGGCTCGGCGCCGCGGAACGCCGACGCCGCGATGTCCGGATCGCCGAAGGCCACGACCTGCGTCCCCGCACGGGCGAGCGCGCCGAGCAGCGCGACCTCGCCCTCGACGAGCTCCTGCGTGTCGTCGACGACGACCAGCCGGAGCGCCGCCACGCTCGCCGGGACCTCGCCGCGGAGCACCGCGGCGGTCGCGAAGGCCACGAGCTCGGCGGCGTCGAGGCTGCTGCCGCGGAACGCGCTGACCGTGGCCCGGTACTCGTCGACGAAGTCGCCGACGGCCCGCCACTCCGGCCGCCCGGACTCGTCGCCGAGCTCGCGCATGTCCTCCGGCTCGACGCCGGCCGCGACCGCGCGCATCATGACGTCGCGCAGGGCCGTGCGGAACCCGGCGCGCTCCCGGACCACCGCGGTGATCGGTGCGGGCCACGCGGGCCCGGTGCCGTCGACCTCGTGCCCGTCGAGCAGGTCGGCGATGATGCGGTCCTGTTCGCCGCCGGTGAGCAGGGTCGGCGGCTCCTGTCCCTGCAGGGCGGCCGCGTGCGCGACGACCTGGAAGGCGAGCGAGTTCACGGTCCGGGCGAGGGCTCCGGGCACGACCCGGCCGGCCGCGGCGGCCAGACGGTCGCGGAGCGTGGTGGCGGCCGTGCGGGCCGAGGTCAGGGCGAGCACCGTCGCGTGGCCGTCCGCCGACACCGCGTCGGCCCGGCCGAGTCGATCGGCGACGAGCCGTGCGAGCGTCGTGGTCTTGCCGGTGCCGGGCGCCCCGAGCACGGCCGCGTGCCGTCCGTCCGGCAGCGCGAGCACCGCGTCCTGCGTCGGGTCGGCGACGAGCGGGCGGGCGACCCCGACGTCCTCGGGGAGGGTCGTCAGCGTCGTCCTGGGCACGCGGCAACGGTACCGAGGACGGCCGACAGCTCCGGCCGACGCACCGGTGCCGCGGCGGGAGAGCGGGCGCGTCCGCGGCCGGGGACGGCCACGAGTGCGCCCCGGGCGAACGCTCGATCCGCGCGCGGGGTGCTCGGATACGCTGTGCTCGTGGACATCAAGATCGGCATCATCAACAGCCCGCGCGAGATCGCCTTCGAGACCGCCCAGAGCGCCGAGGAGATCGAGCAGGCCGTGGCGCAGGCCCTCGAGTCGCAGTCGACCCACCTGTCGCTCAAGGACGACAAGGGCCGCCGCTTCATCGTGCCGGTCGCCTCGCTCGCCTACGTCGAGGTCGGCGCCGAGGAGTCGCGCCGCATCGGTTTCGTCGCCTGACGTGGAACTGCTCTTCGCCGTGCTCGGCGGCCTCCTCGCGGGGGCCGTCGCGCACGTCGTGGTGCCCTGGCGCTCGACCCGGGGCGCGCTGCTCGGCCCGGCGGTCGGCGGCATCACGGCCGCCGTGGCCTGGGAGGCCCTGACCTGGGCCGGCTGGCGGTACGACGGCGGCTGGATCTGGGTGGTCGCCCTGGTCGGTGCCGGTGTCGTCGCGGTGGTCACCGAGTGGGTGCTCGGTCGTCGTCGCACGACCGCGGACGACGCGTTCTTCGAGCGCGCCCGCGCCTGAGCCCGCCGGACCGCCCGCGCCTGATCTCGCCGGACCGTCGGCGCGCCCGCGCCTGACCCGCCGGACGGTCAGGCCGTCAGGCCCAGCGCGTCCATCCGCCGCGTGTGCGCCGCGATGAGCTCGGTCCACACCGGCTCGAGCCGCTCCTGGTCCTCACGCGCGTGCGATGCCAACGCCGACCGCGCCACGAGGAGCGTGTCCCCGACCAGCCGCCGGCCCCACATCGCGAGCCGCGAACCGACCTGCGGGTCCTGCTCGATGTGCGCCGCGAGCTCGTCCACGACCGCGCGTTCCTCACGGGCGTCGAAGACCGTCCGCAGGCGCTGCCGCACGTCGGCCGGCAGCGAGCGGAGCAGGCTGCCGAACAGGTCGTTGAGGATGCCGGCGGTGACGTACCCGGTCAGCATCGACTCGTACCAGTCGGCGCCGCTCGTGCGGGCGAGGAAGCGGTCGATCGCCTCGCGGTGCGGCTCCATCAGCTCGGCGGGCTGCCCGCCGTGCCGTTCGATCTCGGCCACGAGCGTCCGGTGCCGCTCGAGCGCGGTCGTCGCGAGGACGCCGGTCACCAGGCGGCCCGACATCGTCGGTGCCGCGGCACCCGCGCGGCCCATCGTCTCGTAGAGCGAGAGCTGGAGGTAGGCGGCCTGTCCCAGGTACACGTCGAGTTCCGGACTGACGTCGTCCAGCTGCAGGCGCTCCACGGGCTTGGCGTTCCGCGGGTTCCGCGACGCCAGCCACGCCGCCGCGAGCTGCGCAGCGCGCTTCCGGTTCCACCACGACACCACGCGACCAGCATAGGGGCCGTGGCACCCCGCTCCGGCCCGCGGGCGTGCTCGTCGCCGACCGTCGGTAGACTGGCCTGGACTTCCACCAGGACTAAGGTGCTTCTTTGACTTTCGCAGACCTCAACATCGAGCAGGACATCGTCGACGCGCTCGCGACGAAGGGCATCGCCGAGCCCTTCCCGATCCAGCAGCAGACGATCCCGCTCGCCCTCACCGGCCAGGACATCATCGGCCAGGCCAAGACGGGTACCGGCAAGACGTTCGGCTTCGGGCTCCCGCTCATCCAGCGCCTCGGCGCCGACCCGGAGCACGGCGTCAAGGCGCTCGTCGTCGTCCCGACCCGCGAGCTCGCGGTGCAGGTGACCGAGGACCTCGAGCTCGCCACCTCGAACCGGTCGACCACGATCGTGTCGATCTACGGCGGCAAGGCGTACGAGGGCCAGATCGAGCAGCTCAAGGCCGGCGCCCAGATCGTCGTCGGCACGCCCGGTCGTCTCATCGACCTGCAGCGCCAGCGCCTCCTCGACCTCTCCCACGTGCAGGAGGTCGTGCTCGACGAGGCCGACCGCATGCTCGACCTCGGCTTCCTGTCGGACATCGAGCGCATCTTCCAGGCCGTCCCCGCGGTGCGGCACACGATGCTGTTCTCGGCGACGATGCCGGCGCCGATCGTCGCGCTCGCCCGCCGCTTCATGACCCGCCCGGTGCACATCCGCGCGACGGACCCCGACGAGGGCCTGACGCAGGCGAACATCAAGCACGTCATCTACCGCGCGCACTCGCTCGACAAGGACGAGGTCATCGCCCGCATCCTGCAGGCCGAGGGCCGCGGCAAGACCGTGATCTTCACGCGCACCAAGCGCGCCGCCGCGAAGCTGGTCGAGGAGCTGAAGGACCGCGGGTTCAACGCCGCGGCCGTGCACGGCGACCTCAACCAGGAGCAGCGCGAGCGCGCGATGGCCGCCTTCAAGGCCGGCAAGCGTGACGTGCTCATCGCGACGGACGTCGCCGCCCGCGGCATCGACGTCGACGACGTCACGCACGTGATCAACCACACCATCCCGGACGACCCGGACACGTACCTGCACCGCGCGGGCCGCACCGGTCGCGCCGGCAAGACGGGCATCGCGGTCACGTTCGTCGACTGGGACGACCTGCACAAGTGGACGCTGATCGACAAGGCCCTCGAGTTCGGCATCCCCGAGCCCGTCGAGACCTACTCGTCGTCGCCGCACCTGTTCAGCGACCTCGACATCCCCGCCGGCACGAAGGGTCGCCTGCCCGGCGCGCCCTCGCACGCGGCCGAGGCCGGCTCCTCCTCCGCCGGCCGTGGCGCCCCGCGCAGCGGTGACCGTCGCGGGTCCGAGCGCAGCGGTGACCGCCAGGGCGGCGAGCGGGGCGGCTCGCGTCCGCGCTCGCGCACCCGGACGGGAGGCTCGTCCGAGGCCGCCACGTCGGCTCCGGCCGTCGAGTCCACGAGTCCCGACGCCGCGCAGCCCGCTGGCGAGGGCTCGACCACCGACGGCGCCGCGAAGCGTCGCCGTCGCCGCCGTCGCCGCGGCGGCAGCGGTTCCGCCGAGGCGACCGCCTCGGCTCCGCAGGGGTCGTCGGACGGCGAGTAGCGCCTCCGGACCGGAGGGCCCGTCGCTGACGCGACGGGCCCTTCGTCGTCCCAGCCCACGCGCGGGCCGGCCGTGCCGGGGTCGAGCGGACGGGGGTCAGGCCAGGCGGGAGCCCGCGCCGTGCACGGGCGCGCTGCCCGTCGCCTGCTCGACGATCGCGTCGAAGGAGACCCGGGCCGTGCGGTGCTCACCGAAGCGGTTCGGCTTGCCGGTGCCGTGGTAGTCGCTCGACCCCGTCACGAACAGGCCGTAGCGCTCCGCCCAGTCGAGCAGGGTGCGCTTGCCGTGCGCGAGGTTCTCGCGGTGGTCGACCTCGAGGCCGCCGAGCCCGGCGTCGACGAGTTCCCGGAGCGCCGGTTCGTCGATGACGATCCCGCGCGAGGACGCCGCCGGGTGCGCGATGACCGGGACCCCGCCGGCCGCCCGGATCAGCTCCACCCCGCGCAGGGGCGTCGGGGCGTCGTGCGGCTCGTAGTAGCCGGAGGCTGGGTGCAGGATGCCGCGGAAGGCGGCGCTCCGGTCGGGCTCGAGCCCGCGGGCGACGAGTGCGTCGGCGATGTGCGGGCGGCCGATGGTCGCACCGTCGCTGGCCTGCGCGATCACGTCGTCCCACGTGATCGGGTGGTCGCGGCCGATCCGGTCGACCATGCGTCGGGCGCGGGCGAACCGGCCGTCGCGGATGCGGGTCGTCTCCTCGACGAGGCCCGGGTCGGACGGGTCGACGAGGTAGCCGAGCACGTGGACGCTCCGGTACCCGACGCGGGTGCTCAGCTCGAGTCCGGGCACCAGTGTCATCGGCCGGTCGCGGACGGCGGCGATGGCCTCGTCCCATCCCGCGGTGGTGTCGTGGTCCGTCAGGGCGACGCCGTCGAGTCCGGCCGCGGCGGCTGCGGCAACGAGTGCGGCGGGGCGCTCGGTGCCGTCGGAGACGCTCGAGTGGGCGTGCAGGTCGATGAACGGATCGGGCACGTCGACCATGCTAGCGACAGGTGAACAGCCGCTCAGGCCGCACGGTCAGCTCGGTGCGATGATGGGTGACATGGCCGACACCACCCCTCGCGCGACGAGCAACCGTTCCACCACCCCCGGGTCCTCGACCTTCAAGGACCACATCGCGTCGCAGTGGGCGGACCGTGTGCGGCCCACTCCCGAGCCCCGCGAGCAGTCGGCCTTCGCAGCCGAGCGCCGCGCCCGGATCTCGGAGCTGCACCCCGGGCGCACGATCGTGGTGCCCGCCGGACAGGCGAAGGTGCGCTCGAACGACTGCGACTACCCGTTCCGCCCGCACTCGACCTTCGCGCACCTGACCGGCTGGGGCACCGACACGGTCGTCGGCTCCGTGCTCGTGCTGACGCCGAACGGGTCCGGGCACGACGCCACGCTGTACTTCCGCGCCACGGCCGGCCGCGACTCCGAGGAGTTCTACGCGAACCCCGAGATCGGCGAGTTCTGGGTCGGCCCGCGTCCGTCGCTCGACGAGGTCGCCGCCGACCTCGGGCTCGCGACGGCCGACCTCGGCGCCTTCGCCGAGGTCGCCGACGGGCTCGACGCCTCGGTGCTGCTCGTCCGCGACGCCGACGACGAGCTGACCCGCGCGCTCGACGCCCGCCTCGGCACCGCGGTGGGCGGGGCCGAGGCGACCGACGCCGCGCCCGCGACCGACGACGTGCTCTCCCGCGACCTGTCCGAGCTCCGGCTCGTGAAGGACGCGTACGAGGTGAACGAGCTCCGGAAGGCCGTCGAGGCCACGAAGTCCGGGTTCGACGACGTCATCGCCGACTTCGACGCCGTCCTGGCGCACCCCCGGGGCGAGCGCATCGTCGAGGGCACCTTCAACCGCCGTGCCCGGGCCGACGGCAACACGGTGGGCTACGACACCATCGCCGCGTCGGGCCACCACGCCTGCATCCTGCACTGGACCCGCAACGACGGTGCCGTGGAGCCGGGCGACCTCATCCTCATCGACGCCGGCGTCGAGGTCGACTCGTTCTACACCGCCGACATCACCCGCACGCTGCCGGTCAGCGGGACCTTCACCGACGTGCAGCGGATGGTCTACGAGGCCGTGCTCGAGGCGGCGGACGCCGCGTTCGCGATCGTCAGGCCCGGGATCACCTTCCGCGAGGTCCACGCCACCGCCATGGAGGTCATCGCCCGGAAGACCGCCGAGTGGGGCTTCCTGCCCGGGACCGCGGAGGAGTCGCTCCAGCCGGACAACCAGTTCCACCGCCGCTACATGGTGCACGGCACGAGCCACCACCTCGGGCTCGACGTGCACGACTGCGCGAAGGCCCGCCGCGAGATGTACATCGACGGCACCGTGCAGCCCGGCATGGTCTTCACGATCGAGCCCGGCCTGTACTTCCAGCAGGACGACCTCACCGTCCCCGAGGAGTTCCGCGGCATCGGTGTCCGCATCGAGGACGACGTCCTGGTGACCGAGGACGGTGCCGAGAACCTCTCCGTGGGCATCCCCCGGACCCCCTCGGAAGTGGAGGGGTGGATCGCGCGGTCCGGCCGCTAGCCTGGACCGGTGACGACGATGCCCGACACCAGCCCCAGCACGACGCCCGCCGCGGTCCCCGCACCGACCGGCACCACCGTGCCGCGCGGGCTGTCCATCGACGTCGAGCACTTCGACTCGCCGGACGCGCAGCGGCTCCGGGCCGCGCAGCGCCTGGAGATCGACCGGTCCTACGGTGGCGACACCGAGCCCGGCGAGAAGCCGACGGCCGAGTCCATCGCGGTGTTCTTCGTGGCGCGGGACGAGGACGGCACGCCGCTCGGCTGCGGTGGGCTGCGCCTCGTGCAGGACGGCATCGCCGAGGTGAAGCGCATGTACGTCCGACCCGAGTCGCGCGGTGCCGGGGTGTCGACCGGGATCCTCCGTCGCCTCGAGGAGGCCGCGATCGACCTCGGGTCGCCCGCGCTCGTGCTCGAGACCGGTGACCAGCAGCAGCGCGCCATCGGGTTCTACGAGCGCGAGGGCTTCACCCGCATCGCCAACTTCGGCCCCTACGTCGGGGCTGCGCGCTCCGTCTGCTACTCGAAGGTCCTGTAGCCGGGACCCCCGCACGACGACGCCCGCGCCGACCCGTTGGTCGGTCGCGGGCGTCGTTCCGTCGGCGAGGGCCTCGGGTCGTCAGGCGCGGTCGTCGTCGCGCCGCTGCTCCGGTGCACCGTCAGCAGCACCGCCGCGGTCGGCACCGCGCCCGCGGTCGTCGTCCGCGCCCGTGACACGCTCGCCGTACTGCGGGCGCTCGTCGGACCGCGACTGCGGCACCCGCGGGTCGACGGCCGGCGCGGGCTGCTGCGCGGTCTGCGGGGTCTCGCCGTAGCGGGGTCCCTCGTTCGTGCCGTACCGCGGGCCGTCGTTCGTGCCGTACCGCGGGCCACCGTCCTGGGGGCGACCGCCGTCACCGGGGCGACCGCCCTGCGGACCGGGGGCCGACGTGCCGGGCTGCTGCGTGCCTCCCGGCCGGTGCGGCGTGGCGTGTCCGCCGTACGGCGACCCCTGCTGCGGGCCCGGGCGCCACGGTTCCTGGCCCTGGAAGGGCCGCGCGCTCGTGCCGGGTGCTCCCGGCTGCGGGGCGTCGTTCCAGTGCGTCGACGGGGTCGCGCCGTGCTGGCCGAGGATCTGCTGCGCCTGCCCGGTCAGCTGCGGGTCGACCACGATCTGGTAGTTCGTTGCGAGCACCTGGTGCACGCTCGTGAAGTCGCGCTGCCGCTTCGTGATGGCGAAGGAGACGATGCCGTAGAGCATGCCGAACGCGGCACCGATGATCGCGGCAGCGATGATCAGGCCCCCGGCGGTCGGCGAGAACAGCGTCAGGACGATGCCGAAGAAGATGCCCAGCCAGAGGCCGGACAGCGCGCCCGCGATGGCGGCGCGTCCGTACGTCATCTTGCCGGTGACGCGCTCGACCGTCTTGAGGTCGTTGCCGACGATCGCGATCTTCGCGACGGGGAAGTCCGCCTCCGCCAGCTTCGCGACGACGCGCTGCGCGTCCGGGTAGCTGTCGTAGGTGCCGAGGACGTCCCCGCGCGGCAGCGTCGGGAAGGCCTGGGCGGTGCGTCCGGCGAACGGGCTCTGGTTGCTCACCCAGCCATCATCCACCGAGCACCTTGCGATCACACGTGCGCCTCCCGGGTGTCTCCGGGGTGCTCCGCGGTGCTCCGTCGGCGCAGACTTCGCCTCCGGGCGCCTCCGGGATGCCTCAGGGTCGGCGCCGTCCGTCGGGCATGCGCCCGGACCGGCACCGACTACGCTGGACGGGTGAGCGCCTCGAAGGTCTTCGTCGCCCGCCTCGCCGGGTGCTCCGTCTTCGACCCCGCGGGCGACCGCGTCGGCCGCGTCCGGGACGTCCTGGTGGTGTACCGACGGGCCGATCCCCCACGCGTGGTCGGGCTCATCGTCGAGGTCCCGGGCAAGCGCCGCATCTTCCTGAGCATCGGACGCGTCACGTCGATCGGTGTGGGCCAGGTCATCACCACGGGCATCGTCAACATGCGCCGCTTCGAGCAGCGCGGCGGCGAGGTCCGGGTGATCGCCGAGATGCTCGGACGCAAGGTCCTGCTGACCCGCGACCGCATCCGCGCCACGATCGAGGACGTCGCGATCGAGGACCGCGGGCAGGGCGACTGGGAGGTGTCGCAGCTCTTCCTCCGCAAGCCGAAGACGACCCCGTCGCCGTTCGGCAAGGGGCCGACGACCTTCGCCACCTGGAACGAGGTCACCGAGGACGAGCTCCCCGGCGAGGCCCAGTCCGCCGAGCACGTCATCGCCGCGTACTCCGACCTGGTCCCCGCCGACCTCGCCAGCACGCTGCTCGACCTGCCCGAGGAACGCCGCTTCGAGGTGGCCGAGGAGCTCCCCGACGACCGGCTCGCCGACGTGCTCGAGGAGATGCCCGACCAGGAGCGCATCGACATCCTGACCCGGCTCGAGGACGCCCGCGCCGCCGACGTCCTCGACCAGATGCAGCCGGACGACGCCGCCGACGTGCTCGCGCAGTTCCCCGACGACCGGAGCGAGGCACTGCTGCAGCTCATGGAGCCGGAGGAGGCGCAGGACGTGCGCATGCTCCTGGAGTACGAGCCGGACACCGCCGGTGGCCTCATGACCACCGAGCCGGTCATCGTCTCCGCCGACGCCACCGTGGCCGAGGGGCTCGCGCTCATCCGCCGGCACGAGCTCGCCCCGGCGCTCGGCGCGAGCGTCTGCGTGACCCTGCCGCCGTACGAGCCGCCGACCGGTCGGTTCCTCGGCCTGGTGCACTTCCAGCGCATGCTCCGCTACCCGCCGAACGAACGCCTCGGCACGCTCATCGACCAGCAGACCGAACCGGTGCGGGTCGACGCCAGCGCCGCCGAGGTCACGCGCGTCATGGCGACCTACAACCTCGTGTCCGTCCCCGTGGTCGACGACGCCCACCGCCTGGTCGGGGTGGTGACGATCGACGACGTCCTCGACCACGTCCTGCCCGACGACTGGCGAAGTCAGGGCGAGGGGGAAGCCCCCTCGCGACTCCGCCAACGCCCGCGCAAGACGCCCGTGACGACGGGAAGGAGGACCACCCGTGGCCCGAACGGATGACGACCGCCAGGAGCGTCTCGACTCGCCCAAGGGCATGCGCACGCGCGTGCTCCCGACCCGGCGTCGCGGCCGCGGTGACACCTTCGGTCGGGCGACCGAGGGCATCGCGCGCGCGATGGGCACGCCCTGGTTCCTCGTCGGCCTGACCCTCTTCTGCGCCGTCTGGATGGGCTACAACACGCTGGCCCCGAAGCCGTGGCAGTTCGACTCCGCGGCGATCGGCTTCACGGCGCTGACGCTCGTGCTGTCGCTGCAGGCCTCGTACGCGGCACCGCTCATCCTGCTCGCGCAGAACCGGCAGGACGACCGCGACCGCGTGCAGTTCGAGCAGGATCGCCAGCGTGCCGAGCGGAACCTCGCCGACACCGAGTACCTCGCCCGCGAGGTCGTCGCCCTCCGCCTGGCGATGCGAGACATGGCGTCGAAGGACTTCATCCGCGCCGAGCTCCGGTCCCTGCTCGAGGAGCTCGACCGCCGCGACACCGAGGACGCCGGCTTCGCCGACGAGCCGGGCACGACCACGCGTGGCTGAGGAGCGTCTCGGCGAAGCCGTCCTCGCTGCGCTCGGCCGCGTGCTCGACCCGGAGATCCGTCGCCCCGTCACGGAGCTCGACATGATCCGCGGCGTCGACGTGCAGCCGGGAGGCTCGGTGCGCGTGGACCTGCAGCTCACGATCGTCGGGTGCCCGGCCGCCGACACGATCGAGCGCGACGTACGGTCGGCCGCCGGTTCGGTGGACGGCGTGCACCACGTCGACGTCGACGTCTCCGTCATGAGCCCGGCGACGCGGGCCGCGCTCACCGAGCGGCTGCGTGGCGACCGGCCGCGCGGCGTGCAGTTCACGCCGGACACCCTGACCCGGGTCATCGCCGTGACCAGCGGCAAGGGCGGCGTCGGCAAGTCGACCGTCACCGTCAACCTGGCGGTCGCGCTCGCTGCCGCCGGACAGCGGGTCGGCGTGGTCGACGTCGACGTGCACGGCTTCAGCGTCCCCGGGCTGATGGGGCTGACGGACGCGCACGGCGTCGCACCCCGACCGACCCGCGTGGACAGCATGATCCTGCCGCCGGTCGCGCACGAGGTGAAGGTCGTCTCGATCGGCATGTTCGTCGACGACGTCTCGACCGCGGTGTCCTGGCGCGGGCCGATGCTGCACCGGACGGTCGCGCAGTTCCTCACCGACGTGTGGTTCGGCGACCTCGACGTGCTCCTGCTCGACCTGCCGCCCGGGACCGGCGACGTGGCGATCTCGGTCGGCCAGCTGCTCCCCCACGCCGAGGTGCTCGTCGTCACGACGCCGCAGGCCGCGGCGGCCGACGTCGCCGAGCGGAGCGGGGTCGTCGCCCGACAGACCGGGCAGCGGGTCATCGGCGTCGTCGAGAACATGGCCGGGCTCGTGCAGCCCGACGGCACCGTGCTGCACCTGTTCGGCGAGGGCGGCGGGGACGAGACCGCGGCGCGGCTGTCCCGTGGGCAGGACGTGCCCGTGCCGGTGCTCGGTCGCGTGCCGCTCTCGGTGCCGCTCCGGGAGGGCGGGGACATCGGCCTGCCCGTCGTGCTCGGCAGCCCGGAGGACCCGGCGGCCGTAGCCCTGCGCGGGGTCGCCGAGCGGATCACGACGATGGGCCGCGGGCTCGCCGGCCGGAAGCTCGGGCTGACACTGTCCTGACCGCCCCTCCAAGGCGGCGCTCGCGTCACCGACGGCCGCCTCGGTACCGTGTCGGCATGGACAGCACCGACCACGTCACCGTCGACTGGGACGCCGCGCGGGACACGAACCGCGCGAACTGGGACGACCGCGTGCCCATCCACGAGGGCGCCTACGACGTCGCCGCGCTCGACGACCCCGCGTACCGGTCCGACGTCGTGCGCGACGACCTGCCCGCGCTCGCCCCGTGGCTGCCGGGCGGCTCGCTCGACGGGCTCGACGTCTGCCACCTGCAGTGCCACATCGGCACGGACACGGTGTCGCTCGCGCGCGAGGGCGCACGGCTGACCGGAGTCGACTTCTCGGCACCGGCCCTCGCGTCGGCGGCCGCCCTCGCGTCACGCCTCGGCCTCGACGTCACGTGGGTCGAGACCGACGTGCTCGACGCCCGCGCCGCCGTCACCGGCGACTTCGACGTCGTCTACACGAGCATCGGCACGATCTGCTGGCTGCCCGACCTCGACCGGTGGGCCGCACAGGTCGCCGCGCTCCTGCGTCCGGGCGGCGTGTTCTTCATCCGCGACGGGCACCCGGCGCTGTACGCCCTCGACGAGGACGCGGCCGAGCTCGTCAGCCGGTACCGGTACTTCCCGGACGGCACGGCGCAGCAGTGGGAGGACGCGGGCACCTACGTCGGGGAGGGCACCGTCGCGAACACCCGGACGTACGAGTGGCCGCACCCGCTCTCCGAGGTCGTGAACGCCCTGCTCGGCGCCGGGCTGCGGCTCCGCCGGCTCGACGAGGGCCGGACGCTCCCCTGGCGCTTCAGCCCGCGCATGGAGGAGGACGGTCACGGCTCGTGGGTGTGGCCCGCCGGGGACCGCGACCGCGTGCCCACGACGTTCACGATCGTCGCGACGAAGGACTGACCCGACGCGACCGGACGACGGACGGGAGGCACGGTGCCAGCCGGCACCGTGCCTCCCGTCCGTCAGAGGTCACGAGACGTTCGTCAGGTCGCCTCGGTGTCGTACGGCGCGGCCTCGCCCTCGGCGAGCGGCACCGTCGGTGCCGTGGCGCGCACCTTCGACGCGGTGACCTGCGCGGTCTGCACGGCAGCCATGCCCGCGGCGGTGCTGTCGCCCGAGTCGAGCAGGGCGTCGCGGATGATGCGCCGCGGGTCGTACTGCCGCGGGTCGAGCTTCTGCCAGTCGACGTCGTCGAACTCGGGGCCCATCTCCTCGCGCATCCGGTCCTTCGCGGTGTCCGCGAACCGGCGCACGGCCTTCACGAACTCGGCGAGCTTCTGCGCGTACATCGGCAGGCGCTGCGGCCCGAGCAGCAGCACCGCGATGATCCCGATGATCAGGATCTTGTTGAAGTCGATGGACACGGCAACGAGCGTAACCCGTGACACTGCGCCGCACCCGTAGAGTTGTCCTCCGAACGGAGTGTGCGTGTCAGAGAAAGAGTCGAACTGGAAGTTCGCCGAGGACATCGTCTCGGAGCCCGAGGTGATCGCCCGAGCGCGAGAGCACTCCCTGGAACTCGGGGTCGAGGCGATCTCCCCCGCGATCGGCGCCCAGGTGGCCGTGGTCGCCGCGGCGTCCCGCGCGACCAGCATGATCGAGATCGGCACCGGGCTCGGCGTCTCCGGGCTGTACCTGCTGCGCGGCGCCCCGGACGCGACCCTGACGACGATCGACGTCGAGGTCGACCACCAGCAGTACGCGCGTGACGCCTACCTCGCGGCCGGCACGGCACCCGCGCGGGTGCGGTTGATCCCCGGTCGTGCGAACCAGGTGCTCCCCCGGATGAACGAGGCCTCCTACGACGTCGTCCTCGTCGACGCCGACCCCGAGCACGTCATCGAGTACGTCGAGCACGGCCTCCGGCTCGCGCGGGTCGGCGGGACGGTGCTCGTCCCGCACGCCCTCTGGCGCGGCCGTGTCGCCGACCCGGTGCGGCGGGACCGCGCGACGACGGACTTCCGCCTGCTGCTCACCGAGGTGTCGACCTCGGGCGCGGTGCGCAGCGCCCTCTCGCCCGCGGGCGACGGGCTGCTGCAGATGACGAAGGTCTCCGCCTAGCGGAACCCGGTCTGGAGGCGCGGGTCACCCCAGGTGGCGCAGGTACCGTTCCGGCGCGGCGAGGAAGGCCCGCTGGTCGCGGACCAGGTCGAGGTCGCCCCACGCGGTGCGGCGCAGCCCCCACTCCCCCACCTCGTGCACCGCGGCACCGGGGAACGCGGCGAGGACCGGGGAGTGCGTCGAGAGCAGGACCTGGCCGACCCCGGTGTCGACGACGGACTGCAGCAGGCCGATGAGGGCGAGGCACCCGGAGAACGACAGCGCCGACTCGGGCTCGTCGAGGATCCACAGGCCGGGCCACCGCGACCGGTCGATCACGAAGTCGAGGAACGACTCGCCGTGGCTGCGCTCGTGGAAGCGCGGTTCGTCGGGCCGCCCGCCGTGCCCCTCGAGGTACGTGAAGAAGCCGTGCATGGTCTCGGCACGCAGGAAGAACCCGCTCTTCGGGGCACCGGGCTCGCGCACGAGCAGGAGGTGCTCCCACAGCTGCGACTCGGTCGGCCGGGTCGAGTGGCCGGACATCGTGGAGCCGCCCTCGGGCGACATGCCGTAGGCGAGGGCGACCGCCTCGACCAGGGTGGACTTGCCGACCCCGTTGTCGCCGACGAACACCGTCACCGGGTCGAGGTCGAGCCCCTCGTCGAGGACCTGCCGCACCGGCGCGAGCGTGCCGGGCCAGGAGTGACGCGACAGCGGGTCGGGCGCGTACTCCTCGATGCGGCGGATCGGCAGGCGGGTGCGGGGCACGCGACCCATCCTGTCCGACGGCACCGACAGACGCAGGAGGCCGTGGACGGCAGGAGGCCCGGAGCGACAGCAGGCCCGGAGCGTGGGTGCTCCGGGCCTCCTGTCGTGGTGCTTCGACGGACTAGGCCGAGACGACCTCGGCGAGTGCGTCGTGGAGTTCCTTGGCCTCGGCGTCGTTGACCGAGACCACCAGGCGGCCTCCACCTTCGAGCGGAACCCGCACGATGATGAGTCGACCCTCCTTGACAGCCTCCATCGGCCCGTCGCCGGTCCTCGGCTTCATTGCTGCCACCAGATGTCCCCTTTCGTGCAGTACATGCCTGCCCATTATCCCGTATCAGCGGGGCAACTGCGAAACCGCCCAGGTTGGGGGCCGCGGATCGCTGCGTTCTCGCGGGTCGGAGTGGTCACCTTGGCGTGTGCCGAACACTTCCTCCACGACCCGGACGCCGGACCGGGTCACCGCTGACGCCGTCCCGACGGGCATGCGCATCGCCGGCGCGTTCTCGTGGCGCTTCCTCGTCGTGGTCGCCGCCCTCGCCGTCGTCGTCGCCCTGGTCGTCCTGCTGCAGGAGATCGTCGTGCCGTTCCTCGTCGGCCTGCTCGTCTGCGCGCTGCTCGCACCGATGTCGGCGTTCCTGCAGCGGCACGGGTGGCCGAAGTGGCTCGCGGTGCTCTCGTGCTTCGTCGCCGTCCTCGTCGTCATCGGTGTCCTCGCCCTGGTCGTCACCGCCCAGATCCGCTACGACCTGCCGACGCTCGAGCACCGCCTCCGGAGCAACGTGCAGACGTTCCAGACGCTGCTGGCCACGGAGCCGTTCGGCATCACGTCCGCCCAGGTGACGAAGTACCTCTCCGAGGCGACGACGTTCCTGCAGGCCCACGTCTCGTCGATCCTCTCCGGAGCGGCCGAGGCCGGCACCGGGCTGGTCCACGCCCTCGAGGGCCTGTTCATCGTGGTCTTCACGACGATCTTCGTGCTGGTCGACGGACGCCGGATCTGGTCCTGGGTCGTCCGGATCTTCCCCCGTCGCTCCCGCGGTCGCATCGACGCGGCCGGGCAGGCCGGGTGGAAGACCCTGACGAGCTTCATCCGCGTGCAGCTCATCGTCGCGGTGACGGACGCGCTCGGCATCGTCATCGGCGCCCTCGCCCTCGGGCTGCCGCTCGCCGTGCCGATCGGCGTGATCGTGTTCTTCGGCGCCTTCGTGCCGGTGGTCGGCGCGATCGTGGCGGGGATCGTCGCCGTGGTCATCGCGCTCGTCTTCAACGGCCTGGTGCCGGCGCTGATCATGCTCGCCGTGGTCGTCGCCGTGCAGCAGCTCGAGAGCCACGTCCTGCACCCGTTCCTCACCGGGTCAGCGGTCCGGGTCCACCCGCTCGGCGTCGTTCTCGGCGTCATCGCGGGCACGACCATCGCCGGGGTGGTCGGGGCGTTCTTCGCGGTGCCGTTCATCGCCACGGTGAACGCGATGGTGCACGCCGCCGCCGAGTGGCGCCCCGGAGAGCAGGACGACGCGACCCCCGCCGCGCAACGGTCAGACGACCGCGAGGCCGATCACGGCGGAGTCCAGTCGTAGCCGTCGACCCACCAGCAGGTGTCCAGCCACACCCACTGCAGGCCGAGGCAGACGACGACGAGGAGCACGCGGTACACGCGGGAGCGCGGCAACGCGACGATGCCGAGCAGCGGGGCGATCGGCAGCAGGATCCGCCACGTGCTCGACTGCGGGAAGAACACCGCGAGCAGGTACACGACGTAGGCGATGCCCCACAACCGGAGCTCCAGGCCGATGCGGCGGGCGGCGGGGTGGAGGACGAACACGGCGAACCCGACGACGGCCACCGCGAGCAGGACCCCGCCCGCCGGCTGCCGGAACCACCAGCCGAAGCCCTGGATCCACGGGGTGAAGGGCACGAGCTCCTGCCAGCCGATGTACGACGACCGCCAGGCGAGCTCGGTGTCCGTGTAGGCCTTCGGCACCCCGGTGACGGCCCAGGCGATCGCGGGCCACGCCAGGCCGACCAGCCCCGAGACGACCCCGACCACGAGGGGCGGGACGGCGCGACGGACCGTGAGCCGTCCGGTCTCCCGGACCCATGCCGGACGGACCGCCCACGCGCCGAGGAAGAGCACCACCAGGAGCGCGAACGCGAGCCCGGTCGGCCGGGTCATCCCGAGCAGGAGCACGACGGGCAGCATGGTCCACCAGCGTCGGTCGACCATCAGGAGCAGGGCGACGAGCAGCAGGAAGAGCCCCATCGCCTCGGCGTAGGCGACCTGGAACACGGCGGACACCGGCGCGACGCAGAACAGCACGGTCGCGAACGTCGCCCGACCGTCGTCGAGGAAGCGGCCCATCAGGCGCCGGAAGACCAGGGCCGCGCCCCACCCGGCGGCGAACGAGACCGCGACCGCCACCGCTTCGAACGAGGCCCCCGTGAGCACCATGAGCCCGCGCACCAGGAACGGGTACGCCGGCATGAACGCCCACGCGTTCTCGGTGACGTGCCCGGCGCTGTCGACCGGCAGCGTCGAGGGGTAGCCGGACGAGGCGATCACCCGGTACCAGGCACCGTCCCAGATGGACGCGAACGACAGGTAGGACGGGTGCTGGACGGTGAAGGAGTTGGCGGTCTGCACGCTCGCGAACGCCAGGAGCATCGCGCCCGTCACGAGCCGCGCCACGAGGTAGACCACGCTGACCCGGACCCACCACGGGACGACGCGGTAGCGGGCCCGCCACCGCGTGGTGCTGCTCCGCCCCGCGACGACCGGCGCGGGGCCGGTGGTCACGCCGTCAGCCACCGACGCAGGCCGTCCTCGACCGCGGTGATCTGGTCGACGGGGACCTGCTCGTCGTCGTGGTGGGCGAAGACCGGTTCGCCGGGGCCGTAGTTGACCGCGGGGACGCCGAGCGCCGAGAAGCGCGCGACGTCGGTCCAGCCGTACTTCGGGCGGGGCGCGGGACCGCCGACGGCGGCGACGAACTGCTGCGCGAGCGGGGCGTCGAGGCCGGGGCGGGCACCGGCGGCGAGGTCGACGATCTGCACGTCGTACCCGTCGAAGAGCTCGCGGATGTGGGCGACGGCCTCGTCGGCGCTGCGCGACGGGGCGAAGCGGTAGTTGACGTGCACCATCGCCTCGTCCGGGATGACGTTGCCGGCGATCCCGCCGGTGATGCCGACGGCGTTCAGGCCCTCGCGGTACTCGAGTCCGTCCACCGTGACCGTCCGCGGTTCGTACGCGGCGAGGGTGGCGAGGATCGGGGCGGTCTTGTGGATGGCGTTGTCGCCGATCCAGCTGCGGGCGCTGTGGGAGCGCTTGCCGGAGGTGCGGACCTCGGCGCGGAGGTTGCCGTTGCAGCCGCCCTCGATCTGCGCGCCGGAGGGTTCACCGAGGATCGCGAAGTCCCCGGCGAGGAGCTCCGGCCGGGTCCGGGCCAGGCGGCCGAGACCGTTCAGGGCGTCGCTGACCTCCTCGTGGTCGTAGAAGACCCACGTGACGTCGACGTTCGGCTCGGTCAGGTCGTGCGCGAGCTTGAGCTGCACCGCGCAGCCGGCCTTCATGTCGACCGTGCCGCGGCCCCAGAGGATCTCGGTGCCGTCCTCGGCGGTGCGGAACTCCGTCGGCAGGTTGTGGTTCAGGGGCACCGTGTCGATGTGCCCGGCGATGACGACGCGTCGTGCCCGCCCGAGCTGCGTCCGCGCGACGATCGCGTCGCCGTCACGGACCACGTCGAGGTGTGGCAGCGACGCGAGCGACGCCTCGATCGCGTCGGCCAGACGCCCTTCGTTGCCGGACACCGACTCGATGTCGCAGACGGCGCGCGTGATGTCGATGGACGAGGCGGTGAGGTCGAGCAGCTCCGGCATGCGGGCAGCCTACCGGCCGTGCCTCGCGCGCTCCGTGAGGGACCGCACACCTGTGGACGACGACCGCTCACGTCCCCGGGCCGTCCGCCCGGACGGTCCGTCGCCCGGGGCGCTCGCTAGCCTGGTCCCGTGACCGAGACGACCCCCACCGCCCGACCGTCCCACGCCTGGGGCCACGGCCTCGCGACGATCGCCGCCGACGGCACCACCCTCGACACCTGGTACCCCGAGACGCACCTCGGCGAGCGCCCCGCCGACGCGGCCTTCCCCGAGGAGCTCCGCACCCACGTCGGCGACGACCCCCGGCGTGACGTCCGGATCGAGGCGGTCACCACCGAGATCGCGATCGACGCGGCACCGACCAGCACGCCGGACGCCTACCTGCGGCTGCACCTGCTGAGCCACCTGCACGTGCGGCCGAACGAGGTCTCGCTCGACGGGGTCTTCGCGCACCTGCCCATCGTCGCGTGGACGAACGCCGGACCGGTCCACCCCGAGGCCCTGACGCGGCTGCGCCCGTCGCTCCAGCGCGCCGGCATCGCGGTGCACGCGGTGGACAAGTTCCCGCGGCTGCTCGACTACGTCGTGCCGGACCGTGTCCGCATCGGTGACGCGAACCGTGTCCGGCTCGGTGCGCACCTCGCTCCCGGCACCACGGTGATGCACGAGGGCTTCGTCAACTTCAACGCCGGGACCCTCGGTGACGCGATGATCGAGGGCCGGGTGTCCCAGGGCGTGGTCGTCGGCGTCGGCACGGACATCGGCGGCGGCGCGTCGATCATGGGCACGCTCTCCGGCGGCGGGACGCACCGGGTGTCCCTCGGCGAACGGGCATTGCTCGGGGCGAACGCCGGGCTCGGCATCTCGCTCGGCGACGACTCCGTCGTCGAGGCCGGGCTCTACGTCACCGCGGGCACGAAGGTCGTGCTCGTCGGCACGGCCCCCTCCCCCGACGGCACGCCGCGCACCGTCAAGGCGGCCGAGCTGTCGGGGGTGCCGAACGTGCTGTTCCGGCGGAACTCGCTCACCGGGGCGGTCGAGGCGTCGCAACGGCAGGGGCAGGGCATCCAGCTCAACACCGACCTGCACGCCTAGGCACCGGGACACGACCCCGCGGGACACCGCCGCGCCCGCTCGCCGGACCAGTACGCGGGAACGACGTCTCCGGAAGCGGACACGGCTCGACGGCGACGGCTCCGTACGCTCGCGGCGTCCCTGTCCCGACCGAGGAGTCCTGATGACCTCGTCCCCCTCCCGTGCCCGCGGTGCGCGCGTCGCGCTGAGCGGCCTCGTGCTCGCCTCCACCGTCTTCGGCACGGTGCTCGTCCCCGCCACCGCGAACGCCGCCACCGACCCGGCACCGACCACCCCCGCTGCGACCGCCCCGCCCACGTCCGACGTCGACGCCGTCGGCATCCCCGCTCCGATCGTGGGGACGAGTGCCTCGGACCTCGCGGTCGCGCCGCTCGGCATCGCGGAGGACGCCCAGTGGGAGGACGGCACGCGCTACGCCCGCAGCGACCTCCGCCAGGCCGGCCGGTGGATCAAGAAGGGCCAGCAGATCGCCGTCACGGTGCCGGAGGGCATGGGCGGCGTCTTCGTCGGTGTCGGCCAGTACGGCAACCACATCGGCATCAACCAGTGCAAGAACGTCGGCGTCGCACAGTTCGCCGCGCGCGGGGGCGTCACCACCGAGATCACGGCGCCCCACGACGGCCTCGTCTCGGTGTTCGACACGAGCGACACCGACACGGGCATCGTGCACATCGCGGGTGGGTACCCGGTCCCGACCTTCGTGAAGGGGCAGACCGACCGCGCGAAGTTCGACCGGCAGCTGCGCGAGTGGACGGCCAGTCCGTTCTTCCTGCTCATCGGCGAGCGCGTGCAGGCGGACGTCCGTCGGCACTCGGACGAGCCGAAGGACGACCAGAACGAGGAGCTCGTCCACGGGGACGACCTCGACGCGCGCCTCGCCGCGTGGGACGACGTCGTCGAGACCAACGCGAAGTTCTGGGGCGGTCAGGGCAAGCACCGCGTGCACATCGCGACACCGAGCTACGACGTCTCCGGCAGCTCCGAGTACGCCGACGCCCACAACGGCTTCGTGTCCTTCCCCACGGACTTCGCCGACCCCCACAACCTGCTGACCGGCGACCGCACCCAGGCGGGCGAGGGCCACTTCCGGCACGCGATCGGGCAGGTCTACCAGCAGCGCTCGACGCGCTGGAAGAACGGCTTCGGGCAGGCGGACGACTACGCCTCGGCAGACCTCGCGAGCCTCGTCATCGAGGAGCGGGTGAACGGGCGGAACTGGCTCGACGGGTGGACGCACAAGGTCCGGGAGTTCCGTGCGAAGCCGATCGAGCAGCGCGACTTCTGGGCGAACCAACTGAACGCCACCACGCGCAGCCTGATGTTCGACCAGCTGCGTCGTGCGTACGGGAACGACGTCGTCGCGCGGACGACCGCTCGCGCGAACGAGGACGGCGACCGCACCTACCGCCGCGCGTTCATCCGTGCCGCAGCCCAGGTGACGAAGCAGGACCTCACGCGCTTCTTCGCGGAGTGGGGCATCAGCGTCGAGGACGACGTGCGCGCCGAGATGGCCACGTACCCCGAGCCGAAGACGCCCATCTGGGACGACTTCGACGCCCTGGACTGATCCCGACGACGGACAGGAAGCGCGTGGCGGTCCCGCCACGCGCCTCCCGTCCGTCGGGTCGAACCACGGAAGCGACATCGAACCGACCGGGCGGGCTGGTTCGACGTCGCTTCGGTGGTTCGACGCACGCGCGCGTTCCGCGCGGTCGCACGCGCGTCACCGAGCGGGCAGGACACGCCGCGTGCGCGTCGCCGAGCGGGCAGGATCCGTCGCCGCCGCGTCCCAAGGTGACAGAAAAGGCCCGCTCGCGGGACGCGAGCGGGCCTTTCGGCACCGACGACGGCACAGCGCCGTCGTCGTCGGCCTCAGCGCGCCGGCAGGTCCCGTTCCGGGTGTCCGACGTACAGCTGCTGCGGGCGGCCGATCTTGTTGAGCGGGTCGTTGTTGAGCTCGCGCCACTGGGCGATCCACCCCGGCAGCCGCCCGATCGCGAAGAGCACCGTGAACATCCGCGGCGGGAAGCCCATCGCCCGGTAGATGATGCCCGTGTAGAAGTCGACGTTCGGGTAGAGCTTCCGGCTGACGAAGTACTCGTCCTCGAGCGCGATCTGCTCGAGCTCCATCGCGATGTCGAGCAGGTCGTCCTGCACGCCCAGCGACTGCAGCACCTCGTGCGCGGACTCCTTCACGAGCTTCGCCCGCGGGTCGTAGTTCTTGTACACGCGGTGCCCGAAGCCCATGAGCTTCACCCCGCGCTCCTTGTTCTTCACCCGCTCGACGAAGCGCGACACCGGCTCGCCCGAGTCCTTGATCTGCTGGAGCATCTCGAGCACGGCCTCGTTCGCACCGCCGTGCAGCGGCCCGTACAGCGCGTTGATGCCGGCGGAGATCGACGCGAACATGTTCGCCTTCGTCGAGCCGACCAGGCGCACCGTCGAGGTCGAGGCGTTCTGCTCGTGGTCCTCGTGCAGGATGAGGAGCCGCTCGAGCGCCTTGGACAGCACCGGGTTCGGCTCGTACGGCTCGGCCATGGTGCCGAAGTTCAGCCGGAGGAAGTTGTCGACGAACGACAGCTTGTTGTCCGGGTAGAGGAACGCCTGGCCGATCGCCTTCTTGTGCGCGTAGGCCGCGATGACGGGGAGCTTGGCGAGGAGCCGGACGGTCTGCAGCTCGACCTTCTCCGGATCGTCGACGTCCATGTCGTCCTCGTAGTAGGTCGACAGGGCGCTCACGGCGCTCGACAGGACGGACATCGGGTGCGCCGAGTGCGGCAGGGCGTCGAACAGGCGGCGGAGGTCCTCGTGCAGCAGGGTGTGCCGGCGGATGCGGGCGTCGAAGCCCGCGAGCTCCTCGTCCGTGGGGAGCTCGCCGTAGATGAGGAGCCAGGCGACCTCGAGGTAGGTGCAGCCGGACGCGACCTGGTCGATCGGGTACCCGCGGTAGCGCAGGATGCCCTGGTCGCCGTCGATGTACGTGATGGCGCTCTTCGTCGCCCCGGTGTTCACGAAGCCGTAGTCGAGCGTGTTCAGCCCGGTCTGCTTCTTGAGCGACGAGATGTCGATGGCGGACGCGCCGTCGACGCTCGGCAGGATCGGGAACTCCGCCGTGCCACCCGGGAACGTCAGCGTCGCGGTCTCCGTCGACTCGGCGGCGGCAGGGCTCACGGGAACGGGCGTGGTGGGCGGTGTGGCCGTCTTCTGAGCATCGTTGGCAGTGTCAGTCACGGGGACAGCCTAACTGCGAGGACTGTCGGTCGTGCACCACCCGGAGGCGAAGGTTTGGTGGACTCCACGGATTGTGCGGAGCACGCACGTCGTGCGTTGCGGTGTCGGTCGGGAGGCGCGGTGCGCCTCCGTCAGGACGCCGCCAGTCGGCGGGCGCTCGCCAGACGCTGCGCGGCCGCCGCGATCCGGTCGTCGGTCGCCGTGAGCGCCACCCGCACGTGCTCCGCACCCGCGGGACCGTAGAAGGTGCCCGGCGCGACGAGGATGCCGCGGTCGGCCAGCCAGCCGACGGTGTCGAGCGCCGGCTCGCCCCGGGTCGCCCAGAGGTAGAGCCCGGCCGTGCTGTGGTCGATCCGGAAGCCGGCGCCTTCGAGTGCCCGTCGGAGCATGTTCCGGCGGGCCCGGTAGCGGGCCTTCTGCTGCTGCACGTGGGTGTCGTCGGCGAGGGCGACGATCATCGCGTCCTGCACGGGCAGCGGCGGCATCATGCCCGTGTGCTTGCGCACCGCGAGCACGTCGGCCAGGACCGCGGCGTCACCCGCCACGAACGCGGCGCGGTAGCCCGCGAGGTTCGACTGCTTCGACAGCGAGTAGACGCTGAGGACGCCGTCGGTGGTGTCGCCCACGACCCGGGGGTCGAGGATCGACGGCGTCGGTGCGGCGTCGTACGGCGGCTCCCACCCGAGCTCGGCGTAGCACTCGTCGCCCACGATCACGGCGCCGAGTGCACGGGCACGTTCCACCGCGGCACGGAGCTGCTCGACCGTGAGCACCCGGCCGTCGGGGTTGCCCGGCGAGTTGAGCCACACGAGCTTCGTCGTGTCCGGCCACGCGGCGGGGTCGTCCGACGCCAGCGCCTCGGCACGCACCAGGGCGGCACCGAGCTCGTAGGTCGGGTACGCGGCCTCGGGGAACACCACGGTGTCGCCGGGTCCGATGCCGAGCCACAGCGCCAGCCCGGCGATGAACTCCTTCGAGCCGATCGTCGGCAGCACCTGGTCCGGCGTGAGCGTCACGCCCTGTCGGCGGGCGTACCACGCGACGATCGCCTCGCGCAGGGCCGGTGTGCCGGCGACCTGCGGGTAGGCGTGCGCGTCGGTCGCCTGAGCCAGCGCCGTCCGGACGACCTCGGGGGTCGGGTCGACGGGCGAGCCGACGCTGAGGTCGACGATGCCGCCCTCGTACGCCGCGGCGCGCTGCTTGAAGGGGACGAGCTGGTCCCAGGGGAAGTCGGGGAGGTCGAGCGCCACGGTCCGGTCCGGGGTCAGCCGCGCGGGGGCTCGGCCATGACGACCGGGTGGTCCTTGTGGATCACACCGACCTTCGCGGCGCCACCGGGCGACCCGACCTCCTGGAAGAACTCCACGTTGGCCTTGTAGTAGTCGGCCCACTCGTCGGGGAGGTCGTCCTCGTAGTAGATCGCCTCGACCGGGCAGACCGGCTCGCACGCACCGCAGTCGACGCACTCGTCGGGGTGGATGTACAGCGACCGGTCACCCTCGTAGATGCAGTCGACCGGGCATTCGTCGATGCAGGCGCGGTCCTTGACGTCGACACAGGGCTGGGCGATCACGTAGGTCACGGTGCGGGTGCTCCCTTCGGACTGAGCGTGGTCGAGTCTACCCGCGGCGCCCGGGAGCCCCGGACCGCGCGGGGTCCGCGGACGACGGAGCCGACGCCGCTGCGGCGCGGGCGCGGAGTCCGGACAGGTCGGGCCACGCGAGTGCGAAGGCCGCGATCACCGCGGGTGCGAAGGTCCAGACGTACCCCGCGAGGTTCGCGAGCACGAGCGGTGACGACTGACCGCCGACGCTCACCAGGACCTGCGTGGCGACGATGATCGCGATGCCGGCCGCCGCGACCATCGCCCGCGAGCGGTACAGGAGCCGCAGGCCCACGACGAGCCCGAGCACGACGAGCGTGGTCAGGACCATGCCGACCGGGAAGCCCCCGAGTCGCTGCTGGTGCGTGACGGTCCCGAGCGCTCCGACGACCAGTCCGGCGACCGCCGCGACGACGATCGCCGTGACCTTGCCCTGACGGCCGAGGTCGGCGAAGGTCTCCGGTGCCGGCGGGACCGGGTCGGCGTCGTGCCGGAACGCCTCCACCGCGGGGGCCGCCTGCCGGACACCGTGCGGCATCACCCAGGTCAGGCGCTGCGGATCGACCGGGTCGACCGGGTCGACGGTCACCTGCGACCGGTACTGCTCCACCGCGGCACGGACCTTCGCCCGGACCGGCGCGACGTCGACCGTCAGGTCCACCTCGGGCGAGTCCGCGGGGACGATCATCGAGAAGGCGACCTCCTCGGCGCGG
Source organism: Curtobacterium sp. NPDC089185 (assembly GCF_040685235.1). Classification (NCBI taxonomy): domain Bacteria; kingdom Bacillati; phylum Actinomycetota; class Actinomycetes; order Micrococcales; family Microbacteriaceae; genus Curtobacterium; species Curtobacterium sp. NPDC089185. Next base: position 345,801 of record NZ_JBFBHK010000001.1, read on the forward strand.
GCGGCGTACCGCGCGGCGTGGTGCACGCGCACGTGGTCCGGGTGGCCGTAGCCGCCGTCGTCGGCGTAGCTGACCACCGCGTCGGCCCCCGTCGAGCGGATCGCCGCGCGGACGTCGTCGACGACCTCGCCGAGGTCGGCCGCGGTGAGCGAGTCGACCGGGGCGTCGGCGGCGGCCGTGGCACGCCCGTCTGGCCCCCACTGCATGCCGGAGTCGGTGTACCGCCGCTCGGGCAGGTCGGTGGGGCGCGCTCCCCTGCCGCCGAGCCACAGGTGCGCCGGGCCCCCGAGGGCGGCCAGCGCGGCGGCGATCTCGGTCTCGCGGTGCGCGGCCACACGGGGACCGTCGCCGAAGAGCGGCGCGAGGGCCTCGGTGAGCATCTCCCCGCGTTCGCCCCGGGTCGCGGTCAGGACCGTGACCTCGGCACCGAGCTCCAGCAGGGTGGCGATGGTCCCGCCGGACGACAGGGTCTCGTCGTCGGGGTGGGCGTGCACGAACAGGACGCGCTCGGGACGCGTTGCGGGAGCCTTGGACATCGCGTCCCAGGGTACTTCGCTACCGGGGCGTGACGATGTACGTCGCGGTGGCACCGGCCTCGGAGTCGGACACGGTCAGGACCACGCGGTACGCGTCGCTCCGGAACAGCCCGAACGCGCTCGTCGCGTCGGCACGCTTCGCCGACTCGGTGTAGCCAGCCGCGGCCAGCTGCTCGTCCGCCGCGCCGAACTCGTCCACGGAGGCCACCCGGACCTGGACGACCCAGCCGGTGCCGTCCGGGCCGGCCCCTCCGCCGAGGACGGTGCCGTCGACGAGCGGGACGTCCGCGGACGGGAAGCCGTCCGGGACCTTCCCGTCGCTCGTCACGCCCGAGCCCGACAGTGCCGCGTCGAGCGCGCCGTCGATGCCGCCGGCGACCGAGGCCATGCCGTCCTGGACGGCCTTGCCGTCGATGCCCTGCACCGTCTCGCTCATGTTCGACGCGACCGAGGAACCGAGGTCGGTGGCCTGGCGGACGGCGTCGGCGGAGCAGCCGGTCAGGCCGGCGAGGGCGATGCCCGCCGTGACGGCGGCGATCAGGGTCCGGGGCGTGCGCATGGGCAGCACCCTAGGGCCCCATCCGCCGGGCTCGGCGTGCGTTGGCTGTGGATCTCCCGCCCGCCGCGCCTCAGGACAGCCAGCCGCGAGCGGCGGCGGTCAGGGCGTCGACGCCGACGGGGATCGCGGTCTCGGCCTGCGGGGCGTAGAACGGCGAGTGGTTGCTCGGGATCTCCTCGCCGCGACGGAACAGTTCGGGGTCGGTGATCCCCGTGAACCAGTAGACGAGCGGCACGCCGGCGGCCGTCGCGAGCTGCCCGACGTCCTCCGACGCCATCGCGAGCCCGATCTCCAGGTCGCGGGCGTCCGGCACGACCCCGCGGAGCGCGTCGAGCACCCGACGCGCGGCGTCCGCGTCGTTCACCGTGACCTCGGCACCCGGTGCCCGCTCGATGGTCGGGGCGGGCAGACCGCCGGCGTCGCTCTCGGCCCGCACGATGCGCTCGATCGAGGCGATGATGCGCTCGCGGGTCTCCTCGTTCCGGGCCCGCGTCGAGATCTCGATGACGGCCTGGTCCGGGATGATGTTCGGGCGCGTACCGGCGTGGAACGAGCCGACCGTGACGACCCCGGCGTCGGACGGCGAGACCTCGCGCGAGACCACGGTCTGCAGGCGCACGACGGCGCTGGCGGCGGTGACGATCGGGTCGAGCGACGCCTGGGGCGCCGAGCCGTGCGCACCGCGGCCGTTGAACGTCACCGTCAGGCGGTCGCTCGACGCCATCACGGGGCCGGAGCCGACCGCGACGACGCCGACCGGGGCCGGCGCCGAGTGCTGCCCGAGGACGACGTCCGGCTGCGGGAAGCGCTCGACCAGGCCGTCCTCGATCATCGCGCGGGCGCCGGAGATCACCTCTTCCGCGGGCTGGAAGACCGCCACGACCGTGCCGTGCCACGCACCGCGGTCGTCGACGAGGCGCTCGAGGGAGCCGAGCAGCCACGTGACGTGGATGTCGTGCCCGCAGGCGTGCATCGTCGGGACCTCGGCGCCGTCGTCGTCGCGGCCGGTGTGCGTGCTCGCGTACGGCAGGCCGGTGCGCTCCTGCACGGGCAGGCCGTCGATGTCGGCGCGGAGCCACACGACCGGACCGTCGCCGTTCGACAGGACGCCCACGACACCCGTGCCGCCGACGCCCGTGGTGACCTCGATCCCGCCGAGCTCGGCGAGCCGGTCGGCGATGACGCCGGCGGTGCGGTGCTCCTGGAAGCCGAGCTCCGGGTGGGCGTGCAGGTCCTGGTAGAGGGAGAGGAGATCGAGGGTCACGCGCTCCACCGTATCGCCACAGACCGACGGCCCGGCCACCTCGTGAGGTGACCGGGCCGTCGGACGGAGGGGTGCCTCCAGACCGGTGTCGGACCGCTTACGCGTCCTGGCGCTTCAGGCGGGCGTACGAGCGCTGGCGGGCCTGCGCGTCGAGCTCGACCTTGCGGATGCGGACGGCGTCGGGGGTGACCTCGACGCACTCGTCCTCGCGCGCGAACTCCAGGCACTCCTCGAGCGAGAGCTGGCGCGACGGCGTCATCGACTCGAAGGAGTCGGCGTTCGCCGAACGCATGTTCGTGAGCTTCTTCTCCTTCGTGATGTTGACGTCCATGTCGTCGGCGCGCGAGTTCTCGCCGATGACCATGCCCTCGTAGACCTCTTCGGTCGGGTTCACGAAGAACGACATGCGCTCCTGCAGGTTCGTGATCGCGAAGGGCGTCACCACACCGGAGCGGTCCGAGACGATCGAGCCGTTGATGCGGGTCTGGATCGGGCCGGCCCACTCGTCGTAGCCGTGGAAGATCGCGTTCGCGATGCCGGTGCCACGGGTCTCCGTGAGGAACGACGTGCGGAAGCCGATCAGGCCACGCGACGGCACGACGAACTCCATACGGATCCAGCCGGTGCCGTGGTTCGTCATGTTCTCCATGCGACCCTTGCGCGCGGCCATGAGCTGCGTGATCGCGCCGAGGTGCTCCTCCGGCGTGTCGATCGTCATGTGCTCGTACGGCTCCTGCAACTTGCCGTTCTCGTCACGGCGGGTGACGACCTGCGGCTTGCCGACGGTGAGCTCGAAGCCCTCGCGACGCATCTGCTCGACCAGGATGGCGAGCGCGAGCTCACCACGACCCTGGACCTCCCAGGCGTCCGGACGCCCGATGTCCTCGACCTTGAGCGAGACGTTGCCGATGAGCTCGCGGTCGAGGCGCTCCTTGACCATGCGGGCGGTGAGCTTGTGGCCCTTGACCTTGCCGACCAGCGGCGAGGTGTTCGTGCCGATCGTCATCGAGATCGCCGGTGCGTCGACCGTGATGGTCGGCAGCGGACGGACGTCCTCGGGGTCGGACAGCGTCTCACCGATGGTGATCGTGTCGAAGCCGGCGACGGCGACGATGTCACCGGGGCCCGCGGACTCCGCCGGGTAGCGGTCGAGCGCCTTCGTGATGAGCAGCTCGGTGATGCGGGCGTTCGCGACGGTGCCGTCGTGCTTGACCCACGCGACCGTCTGCCCCTTCTTCATCGTGCCGTGGAAGATGCGGAGCAGCGCGAGGCGGCCGAGGAACGGCGACGCGTCGAGGTTGGTGACGTGCGCCTGCAGCGGGTGCTCGTCGTCGTACTTCGGCGCCGGGACGTGCTGCAGGATCGCCTCGAAGAGCGGCTCGAGGTCGTCGTTGTCCGGCAGGGTGCCGTCCTCGGGCTTGTTGCGCGACGCGGCACCGGCACGGCCCGAGGCGTAGACCACGGGGACGTCGAGGATCGCGTCGAGGTCGAGGTCCTCGACCTCGTCCGACAGGTCGGAGGCCAGGCCGAGGAGCAGGTCCTGCGACTCGGAGACGACCTCGTCGATGCGGGAGTCCGGGCGGTCCGTCTTGTTGACGAGCAGGATCACCGGGAGCTTCGCGGCGAGCGCCTTGCGGAGCACGAAGCGGGTCTGGGGCAGCGGGCCCTCGGACGCGTCGACGAGCAGCACGACACCGTCGACCATGGAGAGGCCGCGCTCGACCTCACCACCGAAGTCGGCGTGGCCGGGGGTGTCGATCACGTTGATCGTGATGCGACCACCCGGGTTGAACTCCTCGGCGTGCTTCCCGTTGTAGAGCACCGAGGTGTTCTTCGCGAGGATGGTGATGCCCTTCTCGCGCTCGAGGTCGTTCGAGTCCATCATGCGGTCTTCGCCCTCGAAGTGGGCGTCGAACGAGTTGGTCTGCGTGAGCATCGCGTCGACGAGGGTGGTCTTGCCGTGGTCGACGTGTGCCACGATGGCGACGTTGCGCAGGTCGGACCGGGTGGCGAGCGCCATACAGGACATCCTTCAAGTGTTCGGAGAAGATCGGGCGGCCGGTCGACGTGGACACATGGCACCCGCGGGCAGAACGCCCGACACGCCAGTCTACCGGTAGTTCGCAACCCTGAGGAGTACAGCCCGTGAGCAGACGACGAACGTGGATCGAGATCACGATCGTCCTCATGCTCTCGCTCGGCGGCAGCGCGCTGTACTCGGTCCTGCAGATCATCGACGACCTGTCCCAGACCACCCCGCTCGGCGAGCAGTCCACGGCGCTCAACACGTCGACCACGACCGTGCAGTACGTCGACCTCGCCCGGCAGCTCGTCGGCATCGCGGTCGACCTGGCCCCGGTCGCGCTGGTCTGCTACCTGCTCTGGAGCACGACCCGCCCGCACCTCCGACGGCTCGGCATCGACAGGTTCCGGGCCCGGCCCGACCTCGGTGGCGCCGCGCTCATCGCGCTCGGCATCGGCATCCCCGGGCTCGCGCTCTACTTCACCGGGCGGGCACTCGGCTTCACGGTCGACGTCGACCCCGCGGCGCTGAACACCTACTGGTGGACCATCCCCGTCCTGCTGCTCTCGGCGATCCGGTCCGGGCTGCAGGAGGAGGTCATCGTCATCGGGTACCTGTACGAGCGCCTCGGAGGCATCGGCTGGGGGCGGTGGCAGGTCATCCTGTCGACCGCGGTCCTGCGCGGGAGCTACCACCTGTACCAGGGGTTCGGCGCCTTCGTCGGCAACGCCGTCATGGGCGTCGTCTTCGGGTGGATCTACACGAAGTGGGGACGGCTCCTGCCCCTCGTCATCACGCACTGCCTGCTCGACGCCGTGGTGTTCGTCGGCTACCCGTTCGTCGCCGCGGCCCTCCCCCAGCTGTTCCGCTGACCCGCTGACCGCGCGACGACCTCGGTGCATCCGCCCAGCGCGCGTCCAGCGGGCCGGGGCGTGGTTCCCTGCCGGACGCCCTAGCGTGGTCGCATGCAGATCCCCGAGGTCGGTGAGCCAGCGCCGGGCTTCACCCTGCCCGGCACCACCGTGCGGGGCGGCGCCCGCACCGACGGCGAGTACGCGCTGGCCGCCGAGATCGGCCGGACGGTGGTGCTCGCCTTCTACCCGGGCGACGCCACCCCCGTCTGCACCGCCCAGCTCTGCAGCTACCAGGAAGAGCTCGACGACTTCGGCGACCTCGGCGCGGTGGTGTGGGGCATCAGCCCGCAGGCCCTCGACTCGCACGCGGCCTTCGCCCACGGCTCCTCGCTCACCTTCCCCCTGCTGAGCGACCCCGCCGGCGACGTCGTCCGCGCGTACGGACTCGTCGCACCGGGCATCGGACTCCGCCGCTCGGTGTTCGTCATCGGGCCGGACGGCGTCGTGCGGTGGCGGCACGTCGGCCTCGTGGGGCTGCGCTTCCCGAAGGCCGCGACGATCCGGGCGCAGGTCGAGCAGCTGGTCGCGTAGCGGGTCGACGGCGTGTCGATCTCCTGAAGGTTCCGCAGTGGGGTGTTGACACCCGAACGGGGGACGGGGACCATCAGAGGGACGAGCGGTCCACACGGACTCGCCTCCCCGGGGAATCGGGTCGTCCGGAGGTACGCGCCGGTGTGTCACGCCCGCTCCCCGGACGTCCCCGGGGAGGCGCTCTCGTCACGCTCCCCGGCCGTCACGGCACCGTCCGAGGGTCGGCGCTCTCGACGTCTCCGAGGGTCGGCGCGCCTACCATCGTCGGGTGATCTCCACCGTGATCGTCGCCCCCGGCATGCGCCGGCTCGCCGTCGTCCTCTGGGGCATCGCCGTCGTGCTCGTGCCCCTCGCCCTCGTCGGCGGCGGCTCCCCCTGGTTGGTCCCCGTGCCGAGCTGCTTCATCGCCCTGGTCGCCTGGGCCGTCTTCTGGCGCCCCCGCTTCGAGTGCACCCCGGACCACCTCCGCATCGTGGACGTCCGACGCACGAGCACCTACGACTGGCGCCGCGTCACCGAGATCCGCACGAAGTACGGCATCGAGGTCGTCACCAGCGAGGGCGTCCGCCGCACCTGGCTCGCCACCCGTCCCACCGCACGGCTCGGCGAGACCAGCGGCCGGCCGGGAGGCACCACCCCCCTCGACGTCGACGCCGCGGCCCGCAGGATGCGCACCTTCGTCCCCGCGCCGGTCGAGCAGACCGGCCCACCGCCCGCGACGGTGGTCCCGGCGCCGATCACGCACCGGGCGCACGGCTGGTCGGTGACCGGGATGGTCGTCCTCGGCGTCGCCGCGTCGATGGCCGCCGCGCAGCTCTGACCCGACCGGCCAGGGGCGTCCGACCCGGCCGCCCGTGGGCGGGACCGACGGGACGGGCCGGCACCGTGCCTCCCGTCCGACCCGCCTGCGCACCGTCCCGGACGCACGGGACCCCCGCCGCCCGGAGGCGACGGGGGTCCTGCGCGGCGGGGTGACTACTTGGTGTAGCCCACGTCCTGCCACTTGACGGAGCTCGACTGGAACTGCGCCGGACCGTAGTTCACGAGGTCCTTCCGCACGCCCCAGGCGTAGGGCTCCGCGAACAGCGGGATGGTGCCGGCGACCGCGACGATCTTCTTGTCGATGGCCTGGGCATCCTTGATCCGGGCACTCGCGTCGAGTTCGGCGTTCGCCTTGTCCCACGCGTCGCCGAGCGAGTCGTCGGTGACACCGGCGTAGTTCTGTCCGGCGTCGGCCGGGTAGAAGATCGACTTGAGCGAGGACACCGGGAACGGCGTGCCCTGCCACGCGAAGTACGTGGCGTCGAAGTCACGCGTCTCGGTGGTGATGTACTTCGTGAAGAAGTCGTCGGTCGGCACGGTGTCGATCGTGACCTTGAAGCCGGCCGCCTTCGTCTGCTGCTGCACGAGCTGCGCGATGTTCGCCGAGTTCTGGTTGTCCGACGGGATGACGAAGCGGACGTCGAGCTCCTTGCCGCCCTTCGACGCGTAGCCGTCCGAACCGATGGTGTACCCGGCGTCCTGCAGCTTCTTCTTGGCGTCCTCGACGCTGTAGCCGTAGACCTTCGAGGCGTCGTCCTCGTAGCCCTTCTGCCCCGGCAGGTACACCATGTTGTTCAGCACGTCGCCCGGGCTCTTCACCGGCGACAGGATCGCCTGGGCGAGCACCTTGCGGTTCAGCGACTGCGCGAAGGCCTGGCGGACCTCCTTGTCCTTGAAGACCTCGGAGGTGCCGTTGAGGGTCACGTGGCGCCAGGTGGTGCCGAGCGAGCGCTCGATCTTCGAGTCGGACCGGCTGTTCGCGGTCTTCAGGTTGTCGGCGCTGCCGTAGAGGTTGAAGGCGTCGAGCTCCTTGTTGGCGTAGGCCTGGGCGAGGCCGTCGCGGGACACGGTCTTGAAGACGATCGTGTCGAGCTTCGGGGTGTCGCCCCACCACTTGCTGTTCTTCTCGAACGTGAGCACGCCGCCGTTGGCGTCGAAGGACTTCAGGATGTACGGACCGCCGGAGACGAAGGTCTTGCCGTCGGCCGCGTACGGGCCCTTGGCCCACGCCTTGTTGAAGTGGTCGGGGGTGTCGACGGCCCAGGCCGGGTAGATGCCGGAGAGGACGCTCGCCCAGTCGGCGTTCGTCTTCTTGAAGGTGATGACCACGTCACGCTCGTCGGAGCCCTGCTCGACGGACTCGACGTCCTCCCACACGTTCGTGGCAAGCGGCGCGAAGGCCGGGTTCGTGCCGTTGAGCGCCTTCCAGTTCGCCGCGACGTCCTTCTCGGTGATCGGCGTGCCGTCGGACCAGACGGCCTTCGGGTTGATCTTGATCTCGACGGTCTGCGGCGAGTCCTTCGTCAGCTTCACCGAGTCCGCGAAGTCCGGGTTCGCCTCCCAGTCGCCGTTCTCCTTGAACTGGATGAACCCGGGCAGGTACACCCCCGCGATCGTCTGGTCGTCGACCGTCCCCGAGTCGAGGTTGCTGATCTGGAAGTTGGCGGGAGCCGAGTCGATCGGCAGCGTCAGCGAACCGCCGTCCTTGACCGAGTCGCGGTCCGCGCTCGTCCACCCGGTCGACTTCAGCGACGACTGGGCGACGGCGGAACTGCTCTCGCCCGCCGTCCCACCACCGGAGCAGCCGACGAGCACGAGGGCTGCGGCGGCCGCGGTGGCGAGCACGGCGGTGGTCTTGATCCTCATTCGCATCGCGAGGATCCCCTTTCGATGTGTCTGCGCTGAGCGCCTTGCGACCCCGACGGCCCCTGCCGTCGGGTCTGTTGGTTGAGAACCCTAACCACATCCGCAGCGACCACAAGAGTCCCTGCGAGGAATCGAAACACGGCTGTAACACATGTTGCATAGCGTCACTTCGCATCACCACGACGTGGTCGGATGGGGTTACGCTCTCGTCACCGACAACGCCGTCCGTACCCCTAGCGAGGTCCATCGTCCATGCTTGCCTTCATCGCGAAGCGGATCGTCAACTACGTCATCCTGACGATCGTCGCGACGACCCTCGGGTACCTGCTCGCCAGTTCCACGCTGAACCCGGCGTCTCGGTTCCTCGGCCGCAACCCAGCCGTGCCGCAGGGCACGATCGACGCCTCGCTGCAGAAGCTCGGCGCCGACCCGGGCACCCCGCTGCTCGTCCGCACCTGGGACTGGTGGACCGGGCTCGTCACGCACGGTTCCCTCGGCATCAGTGCCCGTGGCACCGAGGTGACGGCGGACATCGTCGCCCGGGCCGGCACGAGCCTCCGCCTGCTCGTCATCGGCACGCTGCTCGGCGCGCTGTTCGGTGTGCTGCTCGGCGTCTGGAACGCGGTCAGGCAGTACCGGACGTCCGACCAGGTCTCGACGTACCTGTCGTTCGCGGTCCTGGCCACGCCGCCCTTCGTCATCGCCGTCGTCCTGATGATCCTGGCCACCTCGCTCAACAACGCGACCGGCACGCAGCTGATCAGCTTCACGGGTGAGTACACCCCGGGGGTGACCGGGTTCCTCCCCGTCCTCGGCGACCGACTCGTGCACCTGCTGCTCCCCACGATCTCGCTCACCGTCGGCGCCGTCGCGTCGTACTCGCGCTACCAGCGGTCGGCGATGCTCGACGTCCTGTCGAACGACTTCATCCGGACGGCCCGGTCGAAGGGCCGGACGCGCGGGTCGGCCATCATGCGGCACGGCGTCCGGGTCGCGCTCATCCCGATGTCGACGTTCTTCGCGTACTCGTTCGGGCTGATCCTGACCGGCGCGAGCATCACCGAACTGGTCTTCAGCTGGCACGGCATGGGCGAGTACTTCGTGCAGAGCATCACCAACAACGACATCAACGCGGCAGCGGGCACGATCCTCTTCACGGCGGTCCTCGTGCTCATCGCAGGCACCCTCGCGGACCTGCTCTACGCCGCGCTCGACCCGCGAGTGAGGGTGTGACCCGTGTCCGTACTCGACCCCACCACCACGACCACTGCCGGTGACCCGACCGACGGGGCTGCCGGCGAGCCGGCGCACGTCGTCGAGGTCACCGGCGGCCGGACGCCGCTCTGGCGCAAGGTCTTCGGCACCTGGCGCGCCCGCATCGGTGGCGGTGCGCTGCTGCTCATCCTCCTCTGGGCCTTCGTCGGCCCGTACCTGTACCACTGGAACGCCGTCGACTCCGACGGTCTGGCCTTCGGCGCCGCGCCGAGCGCCGCACACTGGTTCGGCACGAACGACATCGGTCAGGACATCTACGCGCAGACCCTCGTGGGCCTGCAGAAGTCGCTGCTCATCGGCCTCATCGCCGGGCCGGCCGCCACGCTCATCGCGGGCATCGTCGGCGCGATCGCGGGCTACTTCGGCGGGTTCGTCGACCGCGCGCTCGTCTGGGGCATCGACCTGCTGCTCGTCATCCCGTCGTTCTACGCGCTCGTGCTCCTCAGCCCGCTGTTCAAGAACCTCAGCTGGGTCGCGCTCATCATCGGTCTGGCGATCTTCGGCTGGATGATCATGGCGCGTGTCATCCGCGGCCAGACGATGTCGCTGCGGGAGCGCGACTACGTCAAGGCCGCGCGGTTCATGGGCGTGCCCTCGTTCACGATCATCCGCCGGCACATCCTGCCGAACGTGGCCTCGCTGCTCATCATCGACGCGACGCTCGGCGTCGGCGCGATGATCCTGTCCGAGAGCGCGCTGAGCTTCTTCGGCTTCGGCATCCAGGTGCCCGACGTGTCCCTCGGCACCCTGCTCGCCGCGGGCAGCCAGTCCGCCGTCACCCGCCCCTGGCTCTTCGTGCTGCCGGCCGCGACCCTCGTCGCGACCGTGCTGTCGACCAGCCTGCTCGGCGACGCCCTGCGCGACGCCATCGACCCCACCTCTGGAGCCAACCGTGACTGAGCCGCTGCTCACCGTCTCCGACCTGTCCGTCACGTTCAACCCCCGGACGAAGCCGGTCCACGCGGTCCGCGGTGTCGACTACTCGGTCAACCAGGGCGAGTTCCTCGGGATCGTCGGCGAGTCCGGGTCCGGCAAGTCGGTGTCCTCCATGGCCGTGATGGGCCTGCTGCCGTCCTCCGCGCACGTCGAGGGCAGCATCCGGTTCGACGGCCAGGAGCTCGTCGGGCGCTCCGACCGCGAGATGTCCAGGCTCCGTGGGAGCGACATCGCGATGGTGTTCCAGGACCCGCTCTCCGCGCTGACGCCGGTGTACACGATCGGGCAGCAGATCGTCGAGGGCCTCAAGCTGCACGACCGGGCGCTGACCGCGCAGGCCGCCCGGGTCCGCGCCGAGGAACTCCTGCGCGCCGTGGGCATCCCGAACGCGGCACGACGCCTCGACGCATTCCCGCACGAGTTCTCCGGCGGCATGCGGCAGCGCGCGATGATCGCGATCGCCATCGCGAACGACCCGAAGCTCATCATCGCCGACGAACCGACGACGGCGCTCGACGTGACGATCCAGGCGCAGATCCTCGACGTGCTGCAGACCGCGAAGGACATGACCGGTGCCGCCGTCGTGCTCATCACGCACGACCTCGGCGTCGTCGCCGGCAACGCCGACCGGGTCGCGGTCATGTACGCGGGCCGGATCGTCGAGACGGCGCCCGTCGGACCGCTGTTCCACGAGCCGGTGATGCCGTACACGATCGGCCTGCTCCGCTCGATGCCGAACATGACCTCGTCGCGCGCCGAGCGTCTCGTGCCGCTCGAGGGTCGCCCGCCGCTCCTCACCGCGAAGCCGACCGGCTGCCCGTTCGCGGACCGCTGCCCCGCGGTCCTCGACGCCTGCCGCGACGGCGAGCCGGCCCTGCTCGCGCCGAGCGTGCCGGCCGGGGTGGACAACCCCGTGCTCACCGGAGCCGTGCCGACGATCTCGAACGGCGCGTTCGACGACGACCACGTCGCCGCCTGCATCCGACGCGACGAGATCGCCGCCGGCACCCTCGCCCGCTCCGAGATCTTCCCCCGCCCCGAGGACGTCCCCGAGTCGACGATCGACCACGGCGACGACGTCGTGCTCGAGCTGCAGGACGTCGTGAAGACGTTCCCGCTCACCAAGGGCGCCGTCTTCCGCCGCCGCATCGGCGAGGTCCACGCCGTCGACGGGATCTCGCTGACGCTGAAGCGCGGGCAGGTCCTCGGACTGGTCGGCGAGTCCGGCTGCGGCAAGACCACGACGATCATGGAGATCCTCGAGCTCGCCGGCGCCCAGCAGGGCACCATCCGGGTCAACGGGGTCGACACCGGCACGCTGTCGAAGCGCGACCGCCGCGCGCTCCGCAGTGACATCCAGGTCGTGTTCCAGGACCCGATGGCCTCCATCGACCCGCGGCTCGACATCGGCTCGGTGATCGGCGAACCGCTGACCGTGCACGGGGTCGCGAAGGACGAGATCCGCCGACGGGTGCGCGACGTCCTCGAGCTCGTCGGCCTCGAGCCGAGCTACATCGACCGGTACCCGCACGAGTTCTCGGGCGGGCAGCGGCAGCGCATCGGCATCGCCCGGGCGCTCATCGTCGAGCCGAAGATCCTCGTGCTCGACGAGCCCGTGTCCGCGCTCGACGTGTCCGTGCAGGCCGGCGTGATCAACCTGCTCGAGGACCTCAAGCACCGCCTGGGCCTGTCCTACCTGTTCGTCGCGCACGACCTGTCCGTCGTCCGGCACATCGCCGACGACGTCGCGGTCATGTACCTGGGCCGGATCGTCGAGTACGGCGAGGGCGACCGGGTGTTCGACGACCCGCAGCACCCGTACACCCGCGCACTGCTGTCCGCCGTGCCCGTGCCGGACCCCGACGCCGAGGCCGACCGGGGTCGCATCCTGCTGCAGGGCGATCTGCCCTCACCGACGGAGCGAATCGACGGCTGCCGGTTCCGCACCCGGTGCCCGCTCTACCAGCTGCTCGACGAGGGTCGTCAGCAGCAGTGCCGGACGATCGACCCCCGGCTGCAGGACGTCGCCGGTCGCGGTGTGGCGTGCGTGCAGACCGACCAGGAGCACCTGCTGACGGAGCACGCGGCCGCAGCGGCGGTCTGACCCACCGACGGACGGGAGGTGCGGGGCGGGGCGGCCACGCGCCTCCCGTCCGGTGCGTGGTGCCGCCGGTCCGGTCCGCCGCGCGAGCGGGCCTCGTCCGTCACGCCCGGGTCGTCCGGTCGACGTGATCTGCCCGCTCGGTGCGCCCGGCGCGCCGGATCGCGAGCGGGCGGAAGCGGCTCCCGCACCGGGCTCGATGCCGCACGATCCGCCCGCTCGCGAGGAGCAGCCACGAGCGGGCAGAACCGCACCGCCTGCCCGCGTCGGCACCACGGGAACCGCCCGTTCGCGGGGGTGGGGAGGGTCGAGCACGGCACGCGGTCGCCGAACGGGCGGAACCGGCCCGCGCACCGATGTCCGCGCGGCAGGATCCGCCCGCTCGGCGCGAGCCGCGCACGGGTCCGCCCGTCCGGGAGGAGCGACCGCGAGCGGGCGGAGGACGCCGTGCGCGTCGGTGAGCGGGACGGAGAACGCCCGCTCGCGCCGCGACGGGACGGCGAGCCGACGACGGACGGGAGGCTCGGTGGAGGCTCGTCACGCGCCTCCCGTCCGGCGAGCGGTCGCCGTCAGCGCGACGCGGTCAGCGCAGGGCGACGCTCAGCAGCGACACCGCGAGCAGGGCGAGGGCCCCCGCTCCGACGAGCAGGGCCTCGCGGTCCCACCCGCGGTGCACCGCACCGCCGACGGCCCCGGCATCGCGCCGAGCCGCCCAGCGGTCGAGGAGCACCCGCATCTCGTCGGGCTGCGGGAGCGTCCGGGGCTCGCCCCGCCGCGCCGGCTTCGGGCGCGGCAGCGACGGCCCGCCCCAGCACGCGACCTTCCGACCGTCGGTCGCCTCGACCACGATCTGCCACCGCAGCCGGACGTCGGCGACCTCGCCCCACGGCACGCGCGTGACGCGGAGCGGGTTGACGACCGTGAGTGCGTCGTCGTCGAGTCGGATCGACGGCCGGTACGTCAGGACCCAGAGCACCCAGAGCAGCACCGCGAGTGGGCCGACCGCGGCGAGCACGACGTCCCAGCTCCCGCGCACGCCCGCGTCGACGAGCAGCAGCAGGGCCAGGACGGCGACGAGGCCGGACGTGACCGCTCCCCCGCGACCTGCGCGGAGGACGGTACGTCCGGCCTCGGTGGTGCCCAGACGGATCAGCGCCCGAACTCGAACCCGGCACCCGGGATCGCGGCGAGCAGGTCCTTCGTGTACTGCTCCTGCGGGGAGGCGAAGACCTCGTCGGTCGTCGCCTTCTCGACGATCTGCCCCTTGCGCATGACGCAGACGTTGTCCGCGACGAGGCGGACGACGGCGAGGTCGTGCGTGATGAAGAGGTAGGTCAGGTCGAGCTCGGTCTGCAGCTCGGTCAGCAGGTCGAGGATCTGCCCCTGCACGAGCACGTCGAGCGCGGAGACCGCCTCGTCGAGCACGATGACCTCGGGCTTCAGCGCGAGTGCACGGGCGACGGCGATGCGCTGCCGCTGGCCACCGGACAGCTCGTTCGGGTAGCGGTTCACCATCGACTTCGGCAGGGCGACCTGGTCGAGCAGCTCGAGCACGCGGGCCCGGCGGCTCGCCTTGTCGCCGACCTTGTGCGTGGCCAGGGGCTCGGCGATCGTGTTCCCGACGTTGTACATCGGGTCCAGCGAGCCGTACGGGTCCTGGAACACCGGCTGCACGCGGCGGCGGAAGTCGAAGAGGTCCTTCCCCTTCAGCGCGCCGATGTCGATGCCGTCGAAGGTGACCGACCCGCTCGTGATCGACTCGAGCTGCAGCACGAGCTTCGCGACGGTCGACTTGCCCGAACCCGACTCCCCGACGAGCGCCGTGGTGGTGCCCTTCGGGATCGCGAAGGACACGTCGTCGACGGCCTTCAGCTCACGGGACTGCAGGTTCTTGCCGCGGAGCTTGTAGACCTTCTGGAGGTTCTTCACCACGATGAGGTCCTGCTTCGGGTGGTGCTCCCGCTCCTGGGCGCGGGCGATGAGCTCGTCGTCCTCGCTCCCGGCGTCCGCGATGTCGACCCGCTGGTGCTGCACCTTCGACTGGATGCGGCGGCTCGCGAGCGAGGGGGCCGCGGCGACGAGGCGCTGCGTGTACGGGTGCTGCGGGTTCGCCAGGATCTCCTTGGACGGACCCGACTCGACGACCTGCCCCTTGTACATCACGACGAGCTTCTCGGCGCGCTCGGCGGCGAGCCCGAGGTCGTGCGTGATGAACAGGACCGAGGTCCCGAAGTCGCGGGTCAGCGTCTCGAGGTGGTCGAGGATGATCCGCTGCACGGTGACGTCGAGTGCCGAGGTCGGCTCGTCGGCGATGAGCAGCTGTGGGCGGCTCGACAGACCGATGCCGATGAGCACGCGCTGCCGCATGCCGCCGGAGAACTCGTGCGGGAACTGCTTGAGCCGGGTGGCGGCGTCGCCGAGGCCGGCCTCCTGCAGCACCTCGACCGCGCGGGCGCGGACCGCGTGCTTGCCGGTGGCCATGCCGTTGGCCTTGATGGCCTCCTCGACCTGGAAGCCGATCGACCACAGCGGGTTGAGGTTCGACATCGGGTCCTGCGGGACGTAGCCGATCTCCTTCCCGCGGATGCCGGCCATCTCCTTGTCGGACAGCCCGACGAGCTCGCGCCCGTTGAACTTGATCGACCCGCCGGTGACCTCGCCGGTGCCGGCGAGCAGCTTGATGATCGCCTGCGCGCTGGTCGACTTGCCCGAACCGGACTCGCCGACGATCGCCAGGCGCTCGCCCTGCTCGAGGGTGAAGTCGACGCCGCGGACGGCCTGCACGAGACCGCTCTGGGTGCGGAACCCGACCTGCAGGCCGGAGACCTCGAGCAGCGGCGCGCCGGAACCGGCCGGACGACGGGTGGTGGGATCGGTGAGCGTCTCGGTCATCGACGGGCCCTCGCCTTCGGGTCGAGCGCGTCGCGGACCACGTCGCCGAGGAGCAGGAACGCGAGCACGGTGATGGACAGGGCGGCGGACGGCCAGAAGATCGTCGACGGGTTGGTGCGGATCGACGTCTGCGCGGTGCCGATGTCGAGGCCCCAGCTGAGCGCCGACGGCGGCAGCCCGATGCCGAGGAACGACAGGGTGGCCTCGGCGACGATGAACGAACCGAGCGACACCGTCGCGATGACGATGACCGGTGCGATCGCGTTCGGGATCACGTGGCGGACCAGCGTGGTGAAGCGGCTGACGCCGAGCGCCGCGGAGGCGGTGACGTAGTCGGACTGCTTCGCGCTGAGCACCGCGCCGCGCATGATGCGGGCGATCTGCGGCCACGCGAACGCGGCGAGCACGAGGGCCACCGTGATCGCGTTGCGGGCCGGGATGACCGACATGATCACGATCGCGCCGAGGATGGTCGGGATCGAGAAGAAGATGTCGCCGATGCGGGAGACGATCGTGTCGAGCCAGCCGCCGTAGAAGCCGGCGAGGGCGCCGATGATGATGCCGACGAGCGACACCAGGATCGTGGCGACGAGGCCGACGATGACCGAGCTGCGCGCACCCCAGATGACACGGGCGTACACGTCGTAGCCCTGGCGGTTGTACCCGAGCGGGTGACCCGGACGGGCACCCTCGTCGCTGAAGTCGAGGTTCGCCGCGCGCGGGTCCACGTGGGTGAACAGCCCGGGGAAGATCGCGACGACGAGCACGAGCAGGATGAGGACCGAGGAGATCCAGAACGTCGGTCGGCCGCGCATGGACTCCCACGCGTCGGTCCAGGTCGACCGGGTCTTCTCCGTCTCGTCGACCTGGTCCACCGCCTGCAGCGGCGTCTCCTCGATCGGCGCCACGTAGTGCGTCACGGAGCGGGGTTCGGCGTTACTTGGCATAGCGGATCCTCGGGTCCAGGACGGCGTAGAGCAGGTCGACCAGGAGGTTGGCGAGCATGAAGATGATGACCATCACGGCGACGAACGAGACGACCGTGGGGCCCTCGCCGAGCTTGACGGCGCGGAAGACCGTACCGCCGACGCCGTTGATGTTGAAGATGCCCTCGGTCACGACCGCGCCGACCATCAGGTTGCCGATGTCGACACCGAGGTAGGTCACCACGGGGATGAGCGAGTTGCGGAAGATGTGCACGCCGACCACACGGCGACGGGGCAGGCCCTTCGCGGTGGCGGTCCGGACGAAGTCCGCGTTCATGTTCTCGGCGACGCTCGCACGCGTGAGCCGGACGATGTACGCGAACGAGACCGTCGCGAGCACGATCGCGGGGAGCACGAGCTCCGACCACGGCGCCTGACCGGAGACGGTGACGCGGAACAGTCCGAGCTGGATGCCGAAGACGTACTGCAGCAGGAAGCCGACGACGAAGGTCGGGACCGAGATGAGCAGCAGCGAGACGACGAGGGCGGTGGTGTCGAACCACTTGCCCTTGCGCAGACCCGCGATGACGCCGACGACGATGCCGGCGACGGCCTCGAACAGCAGGGAGAGGAGCGCGAGGCGCGCGGTGATCGGGAACGCCGACGCGAGCTGCTGCGACACCGGCAGGCCCGAGTAGGTGACACCGAGGTCGCCGCGGAACACGCCACCGATCCACAGCAGGTACTGCACCAGGAACGGCTTGTCCAGGTTGTACTGCTGCCGGAGCTGCTCGATCACCTGCGGCGACGGCTGGCGGTCGCCGAACAGCGCGGCGATCGGGTCGCCGGGCAGCGAGAAGACCATGAAGTAGATGAGGAACGTGGCCCCGAAGAAGACGGGGATGAGCTGCAGGAGGCGCTTGCCGAGGTACCAGAGCATCAGATCGCTCGGTCCTGCGCGGGGCGCATGTCGTTCAGGTTCATGTCGTGAAGGGGTGGACGGCTCGCGGGTCGGCACGGGTGTCCGGTGCGGGCGGCGGCGCCCGCGGTGGTGGGGGTGGTGTTGCCGCCGAGGTACGGGGGCCCGGAGACCGTGTGGTCTCCGGACCCCCGTCCGGTGGCCGCGGAGCAGGATACCTGCTCGCGGTGGGTCTCCGCGGTGTTCGACCGCAGGGAGACCGGTGTTACTTGGTGACCTCGATGTCGTAGTACAGCGGCACGGAGTCCCAACCGAACTTGACGTTCTTCACGTTGTCGGCCGACCAGACGCCGGTGACGTTGGAGTACCAGAGCGGGATCTCGGGCAGGTCCTTGAAGAGCAGCTCCTGGGCCTGGTCGAAGATCTTGTTGCCCTCTTCGACGGTGGCGGCCGAACGGCCCTTCGCGAGCAGGTCGTTGTACTCGGTCGAGTCGTAGCGCGCGTAGTTGCTCGACGAGCCCTCACCCATGGTCGGGCCGAGGAAGTTGTACAGCGACGGGTAGTCGGCCTGCCAACCGGTGCGGCTACCGCCCGTGAGCTTGTCCTGCGTCTGCGCGTCCAGGGCTTCCTGGAACGTCGGGATCGCCTTGCCCTCGGCCTTGATGCCGAGCGTGTTGGAGATCGAGTTGGTGACCGCGGTCACCCAGGCCTCGTGGCCGCCGTCCGCGTTGTAGGCGATCGAGAGGGTCTCGTCGTACGGCGAGATCTTGTTCGCCTCGGCCCAGAGCTTCTTGGCCTCGTCGGGGTTGTACTCGAGCACGTCCGAGCCCTCGAGGTCGCCGTTCCAGCCGGAGATCACCGGGGAGGTGAAGTCCTTGGCCGGGGTGCGCGTGCCGTCGAAGATCTTGTCGGTGATCTGCTTGCGGTTGACCGCCATCGACAGGGCCTCACGACGGAGCTTGCCCTCGTCGCCGCTCCAGTGCTTCAGGTAGTAGGGCAGGTAGAAGCCCTGGAAGATCGCCGCGGCCTGGTTGACGTTCGAGTCGGGGAAGTCCGACTTGTAGGTCTGGAAGGCGCTGTCCGGGATCGCGTCGAGGACGTCGAGGTTGCCGCCCTGCACGTCCGCGTAGGCGGTGTCCTGCGAGGTGTAGAACGTGATCGTGAGACCACCGTTCTTCGGCTTGCGCTTGCCCGCGTAGTCCGAGTTCGTGACCAGCTTGATCGACTGGTTGTGCGTCCACGCACCCTTGCCGTCGAGCTTGTACGGGCCGTTGCCGATCGGGTTCTCACCGAACGCCTTGGTGTCGTCGTAGAACGACGACGGCAGCGGCATGAAGGCCGAGTAGCCGAGCGACAGCGGGAAGTCCGACTGCGCCGACTTCAGCGTGACGGTGAACTCGTCGTCGCCGACGACCTTGAGGCCGGTGAGCTTCGAGTCCTTGTCGGCGTCGTAGCCGACGATGTTCTCGAAGAAGTAGCTCGCGCCCTGCGCGTTCGACTTCTGCGCCGCCCAGTCCCACGCCTTCGTGAAGGACTCGGCCGTGACCTTCTCACCGTTGGTGAAGGTGTAGCCGGTGTTGAGCTTGATGTCGTAGGTCTTCGAGTCATCGGTGTCGATGCTCTTCGCGACCTCGTTCACCGGCTTGCCGTCGGCGTCGTAGGAGACGAGACCCTCGAAGATCGACGTGATGATCTTGCCGCCACCGGTCTCGGTGGAGTTCGAGGGGATGAGCGGGTTCTGGGGCTCGGAGCCGTTCGTGGTGACGATGCCCGACGCGTTGGTCGAGCCCGAGTCACCGCCGTTGCTGCTGCCGTTGCTGGAGCAGCCGGTCAGGGCGATTGCTGTGGCCCCGAGCACGGCGAGGGCAGAGAGCCCAGCGCGCTTCTTGATCAAGGTTCCTCCTGGTGCATGGGACGCGCCAGGCACAGAGGTGCTGCCGGGCGCGCTTGTCCTTGCACTGTAGGCAGTGCCAGGACCCCCGACCAAACCCAGCGACCATCGGTTACAAACCGGAAACCAAGTTGCAGGATCGTTGCGAGAGGATGCAAGATTCGGGCGCTCGCGCCGGGGCCGTGCGGGTTTGTTGCTTCCGCATCGAACATGTTGCACGAGCGCACACCGTGTGCAAGACGAGCAGCCCTCGCCCGTAGCTGGAGCGCTCCCATCCACTCCCGGCCACGGAGACGGGTGTGCCCCGCCCGGATCACCGGACGGGGCACACGCTACGCGTTCGACGACGTCTCCGCCGTCGCGTGACGTCGATCAGGCGAAGGCCTCGATCGGCGGGCACGCGCACACCAGGTTGCGGTCGCCGTACGCCTGGTCGATCCGGCGCACCGGGGGCCAGTACTTCCGCGCACTGATGCCCGGGACCGGGTAGACCGCCTGCTCCCGTGTGTAGGGGTGCGTCCACTCCCCCGAGATCGCGGACGCCGCCGTGTGCGGGGCGTGCACGAGCGGGTTGTCGTCCGCCGGCCACTCCCCCCGCTCGACCGCCGCCGCCTCGGCGCGGATCGCCAGCATGGCGTCGACGAACCGGTCGAGCTCGGCGAGGTCCTCGCTCTCGGTCGGCTCCACCATGAGGGTGCCGGCGACCGGGAACGACATGGTCGGTGCGTGGAACCCGTAGTCGACGAGGCGCTTGGCGACGTCGTCCACGGTGATGCCCGACGTCTCGCGCAGCGGACGCAGGTCGAGGATGCACTCGTGGGCGACGAGCCCCGACTCCCCCGTGTAGAGCACGGGGAACGCGTCACGGAGCCGCGAGGCGACGTAGTTCGCCCCGAGCACCGCGGCCTCGGTCGCGCGCGTGAGCCCCTCGAGTCCCATCATGCGGACGTAGGTCCACGTGATCGGCAGGATGCTCGGGCTGCCGTACGGCGCCGCGGAGACCGGGCCGCCGGCGTGCGCGAGGCGGCCGTCGGTGCCGTCGGCGGACGAGCCCGGGCGTCGGTCGGCCTGCTGCGCCATCGCGTGCCCCGGCAGGAACGGCGCGAGGTGCGCCTTCGCCGCAACCGGCCCGACGCCCGGGCCGCCGCCGCCGTGCGGGATGCAGAAGGTCTTGTGCAGGTTGAGGTGCGACACGTCGCCGCCGAAGTCGCCGAAGCGGGCGTGCCCGAGCAGGGCGTTGAGGTTCGCCCCGTCGACGTACACCTGGCCGCCGGCCTCGTGCACGGCGTCGCAGACCTCACGGACGTCGTGCTCGTACACCCCGTGCGTCGACGGGTACGTGATCATCAGCGCCGCGAGGGTCTCCGCGTGGGCGGCCGTCTTGGCGCGGAGGTCGGCGAGGTCGACGTTGCCGTCCTCGTCGCACGCCACGACGACGACCCGCATGCCGGCGAGGACGGCCGACGCGGCGTTCGTGCCGTGCGCGCTCGACGGGATGAGGCAGACCGTCCGGTCGAGGTCACCGCGCGAGCGGTGGTACCCGCGGATGGCGAGCAGGCCCGCGAGTTCGCCCTGGCTGCCGGCGTTCGGCTGCAGCGAGACGGTGTCGTACCCGGTGACCTCGGCCAGCCAGGTCTCGAGGTCGCCGATCATGTCGAGGTAGCCCTCGACGTCCGACCGGGGCGCGAACGGGTGCACGTTCGCGAACTCCGGCCACGTGACCGCCGCCATCTCGGTCGCCGCGTTGAGCTTCATCGTGCAGCTGCCCAGCGGGATCATGCCGCGGTCGAGCGCGTAGTCCTTGTCGGCGAGGTGCTTGAGGTACCGCATCATGCGGGTCTCGCTGCGGTGTGCGCTGAACACGGGGTGCGTCAGGTACTCGCTGCTCCGCAGCAGGTCGGACGGGAGGCCCGTGGCCGCGTCCCGCACGGCGGTCTCAGCCGCCGGGACGGTCGCGTCCACGACCCCGAACACGTGGGCGAGCGCGCTCACGTCGTCCGGCGTGGTCGTCTCGTCCACCGAGAGCTGCACGGTGTCGGCGTCGACCAGGTGGAGCAGGTACCCGGCGTCGCGCGCGGCGTCCACCACCGACGCGGCACGTCCGGCAGCACGCAGGGTGAGCGTGTCGAACCAGTGCTCGTGCACCACCTCGAACCCGGCGTCACGGGCCACCCCGGCGAGCGCCGACGTCGTCCGGGCGACCCGTTCGGCGATGAAGCGCAGCCCCTCGGGCCCGTGGTAGACGGCGTACATCGACGCCATCACGGCGAGGAGCACCTGCGCGGTGCAGATGTTGCTCGTCGCCTTCTCGCGACGGATGTGCTGCTCGCGCGTCTGCAGGCTGAGGCGGTAGGCCATCTGCCCGTCGGCGTCGAAGGACACCCCGACCAGGCGACCGGGGAGCTGGCGCTCGAGTCCGGCACGGACGGCGAGGTACCCGGCGTGCGGGCCGCCGAAGCCGAGCGGGACGCCGAAGCGCTGGCTCGTGCCGACGGCGACGTCGGCGCCGAGATCGCCCGGGCTGGCGAGGAGCGTCATCGCGAGGAGGTCGGCGGCGACGACGGCGATGCCGCCGCCGGCGTGCACGCGCTCGATCGTGCGGGACGGGTCCACGACCCGGCCGGAGGCGCCCGGGTACTGCAGGACGACGCCGAACGCACCCTCGAGCTGCTCGTCCGACGGACCCTCGACGGGGTCGAAGCCGCGCAGGGCGATGCCCACGGCGTCGGCGCGGTGGTCGAGCAGGGCACGGGTCTGGGGCAGGAGGTCGGCGTCCACGAGGAACGCGTCGCCCTTGACCTTCGACGCGCGCCGGGCGAGCAGCATGCCCTCGACCACGGCGGTGCCCTCGTCGAGCATCGATGCACCCGCGGTGGCCATGCCGGTGAGGTCGGACACCATCGTCTGGAAGTTGATGAGCGCTTCGAGGCGGCCCTGCGAGATCTCCGGCTGGTACGGCGTGTAGGCCGTGTACCAACTCGGGTTCTCGAGAACGTTCCGCTGGATCACCGCGGGCGTGTGGGTGCCGTGGTACCCGAGGCCGATCATCGCGCGACGGACGGTGTTGCGGCCGGCCTTCGTGCGGAGCTCGGCGAGCGCCTCGGTCTCGCCGACGGCGGCGGGGATCGTCGAGCGCTCGGCCGGAGCGGCGTGGATCGACTCCGGGATCGCCGCGCGGACGAGGGCGTCGAGCGAGGGCTGTCCGACCGCGTCGAGCATGACCTGCTGGTCGGCGGCCGTCGTGCCGATGTGCCGGTCGGCGAAGGACGTCTGGAGGTTCTCCTGTGCCCGGGTCATGCGATCGACGCCCGGTACGCGTCGTGGTCCATCAGGTCCTCGGGGAACGAGGTGCCGTCGACCTTGAGCTTGACGAGCCAGCCGGCACCGAACGGGTCCTGGTTGACGGTGTCGGGGGCGTCGACGACGGCGTCGTTGATCGCGACCACCTCGCCCTCGATCGGGGCGAAGAGCTCGCCGACGCTCTTGGTCGACTCGATCTCGCCGATCTGCTCGCCGGCGGTCGTCGCGGTGCCCACGGCGGGCAGCTCGACGTAGACGACGTCACCGAGCTGCTCGGCGGCGTGGTCGGTGATGCCGACGGTGACGGTGTCGCCCTCGACGAGGATCCACTCGTGGTCGGCGGTGTACTGGAGTGCGGTCTGGTCGGTCACGGTGTCAGCCTCTCGGAGTGCGACGGTAGAAGGGGAACGGGGTGACGATGCTGGGGATCGCGGTCCCGCGAACGTCGATGTGCAGGAGCTGTCCCTCGCCGGCCACGGCCGGGTCGACGAAGGCCATGGCGACGGGGTGCCCCAGCGTCGGCGAGAGCGCCCCGGACGTGACGGTGCCGACGACCTGCCCGTCGTGCACCACGTCGTACCCGGCGCGCGGCGCACGGCGTCCCTCGGTCACGAGGCCGACGAGCACGCGGGCGTCCTCCGCGGGCTGCACGCCGGCGTCCCCGACGAACGACCCCGAGGTGGCGACGACCCGACCGAGTCCGGCCTGTGCCGGACGGACGGTGGCGTCGAGCTCGTGCCCGTAGAGCGGCATGCCTGCCTCGAGCCGCAGGGTGTCGCGGGCGGCGAGTCCGGCGGGCACCACGCCGCGGTCGGCACCGGTCTCGAGCAGCGCGTCCCAGATCACGGTCGCGACGTCGGTGTCGCTGTAGATCTCGAAGCCGTCCTCGCCCGTGTAGCCGGTGCGCGCGACGAGCACCTCGGCGCCGTCGAACAGCGCGTGCAGGACCCGGTAGTAGCGGAGCTCGTCCAGCGGGGTCTCGGGCTGCAGACGATCGGCCACGACCAGCGCGTCGAGCGTGCCCGCCGCGGCCGGACCCTGGATCGCCACGAGGGCGGTGCTGTCGGAGTCGTCCGACACGACGGCGTCGAAGCCCGCGACGCGTTCGGTCAGGGCGTCGACGGCGACGACCCGGTTCGCGGCGTTCGCGACGACGAGGAAGACGTCCTCCCCCGTGCGGTAGACGACGAGGTCGTCGAGGATCCCGCCGTCCTCGGCCAGCAGGAGCGAGTACTTCGCGCGGCCGACCGGCATCGCGCCGAAGGACCCGGCGAGCGCGTGGTCGAGGAACGCCACGGCGTCGGGGCCGCTGACGCCGACCTCGGCCATGTGCGACAGGTCAAAGACCCCGGCAGCCGTGCGCACCGCGTGGTGCTCGGCGAGGTCGGACGAGTACCGCACGGGCATGCGGTAGCCGGCGAAGTCGGTGAAGGTGGCGCCCGCGGCCTCGTGCGCGGACTCGAGTGGGGAGGAACGCATGACGGAGTTCTCCTGGCATCGGCAGGACCCGACGGACGTCGTCGGGTGGGAACTCCCCCTCTGTCATGGGCCTGAGAGTTTCACCGCGGCCCGTGAGGTCCGGCGGCTTTCACCGTGGGCGAGACACCGCGGACGCCCGGGCGGGGACGCGTGCCTGCTTTTCAGAGTGGCCTGTCCGCTGCGGTGTGGGACCTGAGAGATTGACGGGGAGGTTGCTCCTTCGGTGCCGTGCGCATGCGCTCGGCTCTCCCGCGGCGGGTGATCGGCCGGTGTTGAGTTGTGCTGCGACGAGCATACCGATCCCGCGTTTCGGGCATGTGTCGCGACCGCGCGTTCGACGTCTCGTAGAATGCGGGGATGGCAGGACAGCGATCGCGCCCCCGCGGGCAGCTCGAGCAGGCCGTCCTCGAGACCCTGCGTGCCGCGGCGGACGGCGGCGACGACTCCGGGTGCACCGCGCGGCAGGTCCTCGACGCCTTCCCGGAGCCGCGCCCGGCGCTGACCACCGTGCTCACCGTGCTCGACCGCCTCGGCCGCAAGGGCCAGGTCGAGCGGCGCGAGCACGACGACGCCCCGCTGACCTTCCGCGCCGTGCACAGCCGCGAGCAGCAGACCGCCTCGCTCATGTCGAGCGCGCTCGCCGCCGCGTCGGACCGCGAGGCGGCGCTGCTGCAGTTCACCGGGTCGCTCGCCTCGGACGACCTCGACGTCCTGCGCCGCGCCCTCGACGCCCGAGCCCGCTCCTGACCGGACCCGAGCAGTGGTCGTCGCCGGAGTCGCCCTCATCGCCCTCGCCCTCGTCGTCGTGGTGGTCGCCCCGCGCGTCCTGACCCGGTCCGCCTGGACGATCGACCGGCCCCGGACGGCGCTCGTCTCGTGGTCCGTCGCGGTCGTGCTCGGCGTGGTCGGCTTCGTGGTCGGGGTCGCCCTCGTCGTCGTGGCCGACCGCCCGCTCGACCCCTTCCGGCTCGCAGAGTCCCCGACGCACGGCCTGAACCTCGGCGTCGCGCTCCTCGGCGTGGCCGCGTTCGTCGTCGCGGTCCGCGTCCGTCCCGGCGCCGAGCACGAGGCAGTCCGGCAGGCGATGCGGTCCGGCGCCGCGCCGCACCGCGAGATCGACGGCACCCCCGTCGCGCTCGTCGAGGCGGACCACGCGCTCGCCTGCGCGGTGCCCGGTCGCGCGGGCGGCGTGCTCGTGAGCACCGGGCTCGCGGACCTGCTGCGGACCGACGAACTGGAGGCCGTGGTCGCCCACGAGCGCGCCCACCTGACCCAGCGCCACGCGGTCGCCGTCGCGGTCGCCGAGTCGATCGAGCGCGCGGTCCCGTGGGTGCCCGGCGCGCGCGCCATGGCGCGCTCGACGCGCGTGCTCGTCGAGTTCGCGGCCGACGACGCGGCGGCACGACGCGTCGGACGCGACGCCCTGCGCCGAGCGGTGCTCGTGGCGGACGGGACGAGCGCGCTCGGGGCGATCCGCGCCTCCCGGCTGGGCTGACGGCAGCCGCGCGCACGTCGGCGGTGAGGCATAGGGTTGCAGGCACCGTGAAGCCACTGACCGAAGCAGACATCCGTTCGTCGTTCGTGAACGCCACCCCGGACGAGCTCGAGCAGCTCCCCATCCCCGGCCTGCACGAGATGCTGTGGGACGAGCGCGAGTTCCTCGGCTGGCGCGACCCGCAGGCCGCCCGCCGCGGCTACATCGTGTCCTGGATCGACGACCGCCCGGTGGGCATCGTCGTCCGGTCCGCCGGGGGCTCGCTCCGCCCGGGCATCGCCGCGATGTGCTCGTTCTGCCACTCCCCGCAGCCGGCGACGCAGGTCCGCCTGTTCTCCGCCGCCCGCGCCGGTGAGTCGGGCCGGAACGGCAACACCATCGGGTCGTACATCTGTGAGGACCTCGGCTGCTCGATGCTCATCCGCACGGCGCCGCCGCACCTCAACCCGCCGGCGACGATCGCGATGCGCGGCGAGGCACTGCTCGGGCGCGTGCGGAACTTCACCGAGGACGTCGCGAAGACCGCGTGAGCCGGTTCGACACCGCTCGCTGGGCCGTCGTCGAGGAGCAGGGCGACGGCCGCTGGAGCCTCAGCATCCGCGACGAGGCCGACGACGAGCTCGCCGCGCTCGGCCTGGGGGTCGAGGGCGCGTGGGACCCGGACGTCGAGCCGCACGTGGCGTTCGTGCTCGTGCAGCTCGGGCTGGCGCTGCGCGGCACCCGACCCTGGCGCGAGGACGAGCTCGGCGACCAGCGCGCTCCGGTGCTGCCGCTCGGCTGAGGGCGTCCGGCGCCGCGAGCGCCGCGACGATCCACTTCGCTGTCGAACCACGGATGCGACGTGGAACCGGGCGCGCCGGCTGGTTCGACGTCGGCTCCCTGGTTCGACACCGTGTCGGGCGCGCGGTCAGGACCCGGTCGCGGCGGTGAAGTTCCGGAGGATCTCGCGGTCGTCGTCGGCCCGGACCGCCCACACCAGTTCGCTGCGGTGCGGGTCGTCCTGCAGCGGGAGCAGGACGACGGAGTCGGGTGCCGCGAGCGTCGCGCTCTCCGGGGCGATCGTCACGCCGAGCCCCGCACCGACGAGGTGCAGCACGGTCGCCCAGGTCGTCGCCTCCTGCACGACCTCCGGCCGTCGTCCGCCGGCGACCACGGGTGCGAGGTTGCGCTCGGTCGCGACCGCACCGGCCACCGCGGGGAAGAACACGAACGGGTCGTCGACCAGCTCGGTGCCCCGGATCGCCGCCCGGTCCGCGAGCCGGTGTCCGCGCGGGACCGCCGCGACGAACCGCTCGGTCCGGAACGGCAGGAAACGCACGGCCGGGTCCGGGTCGGGGTCGCGCAGGACCGCCAGGTCGAGCTCGCCGCGGACGATCCGGGCGAGGAGCGTCGACGAGTAGCCCTCCGTCAGCTCGACGCGGACGAGCGGGAATCGCTGCCGGAAGGCCTGGACACGCTCGATCGGCCCGAGCGGCAGCGCAGAGACGACGAACCCCACGTCGAGCCGTCCGGCCTCGCCGCGCCCGACGCGGACGACCTCGTCGAGGTCCCGCCGTGCCTGGTCGAGCAGCGACCGTGCACGGCCCTGGAGCACGCGCCCCGCTGCGGTCAGCGCGACGCTCCGCGACGTCCGCACGAACAGGTCGACGCCGAGGTCGCGCTCGGTCCGCCGGATCTGCTGCGAGAGCGCGGGTTGCGCGATGCGGAGGCGCTCGGCCGCCCGCCCGAAGTGCAGCTCGTCCGCGACGGCGAGGAACGCCCGCAGCTGCCGGAGGTCGACATCCATGCACGCAGCGTATCGATCAGCACGAACGAGTATTGGACGCGACTGCGTCGTCGATCGAGGATGGACGCATGCCCGACGCGACGCACACCCTCACCATCGCTGAACTGTCCTCCCCCGCCGACGCCGACGCGTTCCGCGCGCTCAACGAGGCGTGGATCGAGCGGTACTTCACGCTCGAGGACGAGGACCGTGCGATCCTCGGCGACCCGGTCGGCCGCATCGTCGAGCCCGGCGGTGCGGTGTTCGTCGCACGCCTCGACACCGAGGTCATCGGCTGCATCGGGATCATGCCCGTCGGCGACGGCGTGGTCGAACTCGTGAAGATGGCGGTCTCGCCGGCGCACCAGGGGCACGGCACCGGCCGGAAGCTCATCACCGCAGCACTCGACCGCGCTCGGGCGCTGGGCGCGCGTCGGGTGGCGCTCGAGAGCAACAGCGGTCTGGCGAGCGCCGTGCACCTGTACGAGGCGTTCGGCTTCCGCCACCTCGACCACGACCAGGTCGCACCGAGCCCCTACGTCCGCGCCGACGTGCACATGGTGCTCGACCTCTGATCGGCGGGCAACCGCTACGCTCGCCGCATGGCGACGTACGAGGTGCAGGCCGTCCGTGAGCGCGGCGTGTGGCAGGTGTTCATCGAGGGGACCCCGATCACCGAGGTCCAGCGCTGGTCGTCCGTCGGCCCCGTCGCCCGCGAGTTCCTCGCCATGGACCGGGACGACGACCTGCGCATCCGCGTCGTCGGGCGCAACCAGTACGTCGACGACTGACCGCCGCTCGCTCAGGCCACGTGCCAGACGAGCCCCTCCTGCGCGCCCGACGGGTACGCCGCCGCGATGCGGAGCACGGCCTCGCGCAGCGTCTCCGGTGAGCACGCCAGGTTGAGCCGCGCGAACCCCCGCCCCTGCGCACCGAACCCGAGCCCGGAGTTGAGCGCCACGTACGCGTGCTCCCGCAGCGGCACCGCCGGGTCGTCCCCGAGCCCGATCCCCCGGAAGTCGAGCCACGCCAGGTACCCTGCGCGCGGCCTGGTGTAGACGACCCCGGGCAGGTGTTCGGCGAGCAGTGTGCCGAGCAGCCGCTCGTTCGCCACGATCCGGGCGACGACCTCGTCGAGCCAGTCGGTGGCCACGGTGAAGGCCGCCAGGTTGGCGTGCAGCCCGAGGATGCTCGTCCGGCAGGCGACTTCCTCCCACAGCGTGTCGAGCAGGTCCGCGGTCCGATCGTCGCCCGCGACCATGACCGAGCACTTCACCCCGGCGAGGTTCCACCCCTTGCTCGCACTCGTCACGCAGACGCTGCGGGCACCCGCGGCCTCGGCGACCATCGCGAACGGGGTGAAGCGGACGCCCGGGTGGGTCAGCGGCGCGTGGATCTCGTCGCTGATGACGAGCACGTCGTAGCGTGCTGCGAGCTCGGCGAGCGCGACCAGGTCGGCGCGGTCGTGCACGAGTCCCATCGGGTTGTGCGGGTTGCAGAGCAGGAACACCCGGACGCCGTCCGCGAAGGCCCGTTCGAGACCCGCCAGGTCGAGCCGGTAGACGCCCCACTGCTCGGCGAGCGGGACCTCCTCGACCCGACACCGTGCCTCCTCGACGAGCTCGAAGAACGGCGGGTACACCGGCGGCGTGATCGCCACGCGGCCGCCGTCGGGCAGCGCGAGCCGCAGCGACTCGACGATCCCGACGCTCACGTCGGTCGCCAGGTGCACGCGGGACGGGTCGACGTCCCACCCCCACCGCTCGCGCGCGAACTGCGCGAAGGCCGGTGCCAGCGGTCCCGGTCCGTCGAGGTACCCGAGGTCCGACTGCTGCACGCGCTCGACGAGCGCCTGTCGGATCGCCGGGGCGACGTCGTGGTCCATCTCGGCGACGAACAGCGGCAGCACCTCGGGTGCGTAGCGCGTCCACTTGATGCTCGTGCGCACCCCGCGGAGCGTCCCGACCGGGTCCTGCTCGTCGTCCGCCATGCGTCCCAGGATGCACCGGCCGGGAGGTTCGGTGCGAGTCCGCCCGTCATCCCGCGTCGTCTTCCGGTCGCCGCCCGGGCGCCGCAGGGCTCGGCCGCATAGGTTCGGCTCCATGAGCACGAGCACCGCCGACAAGGCCACCACCCTCAAGCAGCTGCACGAAGCCCCCGAGATCCTCCGCGTCGTCAACGTGTGGGACGCGATCAGCGCGAAGGTCGTCAGCGACCTGCCGGAGACGAAGGCCGTCGCCACGGCCGGGCACTCGATCGCCGCGAGCGCCGGGTACGACGACGGCGGGATGCCGCTCGACGTCGCCCTCGCGGGCGCCGCGACCATCGCCGCCGCGACCGACCTGCCGGTCACCGCCGACCTCGACGACGGCTACGAGGACCCGGCGGAGACGATCCGCCGGGCGATCGCCGCCGGGATCGTCGGCGCCAACGTCGAGGACCGACTGCGCCCCTTCGACGAGGCCGTCGCACGCGTCGCCGCGATCACCGCCGCGGCGCAGGCCGAGGGCATCGACTTCCAGCTGAACGCCCGGACCGACGCGATCGCCCGCGGCGGCGACCGGCCGATCGACGAGAGCATCGAGGACGCCATCGCGCGCGGGAAGGCCTTCCTCGACAACGGGGCAGCCCTCGTGTTCGTGCCGGGTGCGATCCAGCGCGACGTGGTCGAGCGTCTCGTGGCCGGGCTCGGCCGCGGCAAGCTGTCGGTGATCGGTCTGCCCGGAGCCCTCCCCGCCGCCGAGTACCAGGAGCTCGGCGTGGCCCGCATCTCCTACGGCCCGCTGACGCAGCGCGTCGCGCTGCGCGCGCTCCGTGACCTGGCGACCGACCTGTACGGCGACGGCGTCGTGCCGGAGGACACCCCGGTCCTCAACTGAGCACCGACGACGGACGGGAGGCGCGGTACCAGCGGGTGCCGCGCCTCCCGTCCGTCGTGTGGTCGTCCGTGATCTCCTGGACGTTCCGGAGCAGATGCCGTATAGTGTCTGGTTGGTGCACTGCAGCGAACCCATCTGACTCGCGCACACCAGCCCGTCTCGCCACCGACCCGCCGGGTCGCATTCCACCGAGACCACCGCTCGATCCGAACGGACGAGCAGCACGTCGAGACACGACGTGCGCACCCGCAGCCGATGCGTCGTGCCGGACCACGCAGGTCCGCCGACCAGAGCACGGCCGGGTGCCGAACGACCAGGAAGTACCGCACCACCATGACCAGCAACGACCGCATCACCATCTCCGGGACCGCACTCGCGGCGCCCGTGATCTCCCCTGACCGCATCGCCGAGTTCCCCGTGCGCGACGACCGCTCGCAGCGCGAGTACCTCGTCCGCATCCCGGCCGACGACCTCCGCCTGTTCGTCACCCGTGACGCCCGCCTGGCCGTCGACGGCGAGGCCGGCTGGACCGTGCCTGGCCGCTCCTGGCGGGGCGAGTCGAGCCGGACCATCCTGCTCGCCCGCCGCGTCGACCAGCGCGAGCTCGCCCTGGCCGCCTAGGCCCGTCCCGCCCGCGCTGCCGGGCCCGACACCACGAACGCCGCCGGCTCGAGCCGGCGGCGTTCGTCGTTCCTGTTTGGTCGTCAGGCGTCCGGGTCGACGTCAGGCGTCCGTGTGCGCCGACGGCTCCTCTGCGCCGCGGAAGCGCACACCGCCGTCGGCGTCCACCGGACGCTCGGGGCCGGCGCGCCGTGCCGCATCGCGGAGCCGCCGGATGAAGGCCGGGTCCTCGGGTTCGAGTTCGTCGTCGGGCGCGATCGTCACGCAGAGCTCGCTCGCCGGGCCGACCAGCAGGATCGACGTCGACACGGAGCCGTCGTCGCCCACGCTCGGCACGGTGATCGTGTCCGTGCGCGCGTTCGCACCCAGCACCGCCGCGTAGTCGGCGACGGCGTCCGCGATCAGGTCCCCTGTGAGGATCAGACTGGCGTCGTAGTGGATGTACTTCACGGTCCCCTCCTCATCTCTCCACCGACGGTAGGTTTCCGCACCTCCACGCCGTCCGGAGTGTGCGTTCCGTGGCCAGGGCGGGACAGGGCTCGTCCGTCAGTACTCGCCCTTGACGACGAAGTAGGAGCCGCGGATCGTCCCGGCGAGCTTCGACCGCTGCCGCGCGAACTTGAAGGCGCCGAGCTCCTCGGGCTCGTCCATCCCGTCCGAGAGCTTGAACCCGACCGCCCGCTTGCCGCCCGCCTCGAGTGCGTAGAGGACGTTGATCGACAGGCCGGACTCGTGGAAGACGTACGTCCACCGGACGCCGTCGACCTCGAACTGCGTCGCCTCGAGCACCGGGGACGCGATGACGATCCCGCGTTCCTCGCGCAGGACCCGGGCCACGTACTCGACGAGCTCCGGTACCTCGGCCGCCGGGTGCGTCGTGAAGACGTGGTCGTACTTGTTCCGGAAGTACCGCGCCTCGTTCGCGCGGAGCCCGGCGAGGGCGTCGGCCACCGGGGAGGACTCGAGGCCCTCGGTGGACACGGTCACGAAGTCGACGACGTTCGGCACGGCTGGTTCCTCCTCGGGACGGGTTCAGCCACACCGTACTGCGGCGGGCCAGACCTGTGGCGGATCAGACCTGTGGCGGATCAGACCTGTGGCGGATCGGTGCGCAGGCGCTTCGCCTCGGGCTCGTCCGAGTGCGACGACGCCGCGTCGGAGAACCGTCCGCCGCCGACCGCCGTGGTTCGACGGGCGAGCTCGTTGACGAGGTCCTCGTCCTCCGGCTCCAGCTCGTCGTCCGGCGCAGCCTCGACCATGATCTGGGACGCCGGGCCGAGCAGCACCTCGGCCGTCGTGCCGTAGCCCTCGGCGTCCGCGGTCGGGATCTCGACGATGTCCGTCGTCCCGTTCTCGCCGAGCGCCGCGGCGTAGGCGAGCACCGCCTCGGCGATCGCGTCGCCGGTCAACACTCGGTTCTCTCCGTAGACCACGTACTTCACCTGTCCATCGAACGCGGTGCCGACGAGCCGTACTCAGGAACGGGCGTGATCCGGGGGACACCGGGAGACGCGACCCGTGCGCCACGCCGATCGCGCCAGAGCGCGGAGAACGGCTCTTCCCAGTTCTGGGGGTGGTCGCGCACCCCCGGCGACCGGTGGACTGATCGCATGCGATCGTTCCAGCCCCTCGACACGTCCGCGCTGCTCCGGGTCGAGGTGGTCGCCGCCATGATCCGCGTGCTCCGCGCCAACGCACTGCACGAGGTGTCCTACGAGCACGTCGCCGTCGAGGCGGGTCAGACCGTCGAGGTCGTCACCGAGGTGTTCCCGACCTGGGACGGACTGCTGCTCGCCACCATCGACCAGTGGAACGACCAGCGGACCACGCCCCTGCTGCCCATCGCCGAACGGAGCGGCACCATCGTCTTCCTCCGGGCGATCGTCGGCGCGAACGTCGCCGACCCCTCGCTCATGCGCTTCCTCACGTCCACGCTGAACATCGCCGCAACGCCGCACCACCCGCTCGCACCGATGCTGTACATGCGGTGGCGGAAGTTCCACGGCTTCGTCCTGCAGTCGCTGCAGCACGACATCCAGGTCGGGCGGGAGCCGCAGACCATGGAGCCGGCGCGCGGTGCCGAGCAGCTGCTCGCGACCTACGAGGGGCTGCAGCTGCAGTCGATGGTGCGGCCCGAGATGGACCTGCTCGAGTCGTACGACCGCGCGGTCACCCGCCTGCGCGAGGGCTGGTCGCGCGAGTACGTGCCGCCGGTGTGGGACCTCGAGGTCATCGGCGGGTACTGACCCCGCCGTCGAGCCCCGACGGCCGTCAGACCAGGCGCTCGAACACCATCGTCGCCTGGATCCGGTCGCCGCCGCCGAAGCCCGTGCTACCGGAGGTCGTCGTCGTGATCGTGTGCAGGCGGTAGCCGAGCCGTGCCTGCGCGTTGATGGCGTCCTCGAGCTGGGTCAGGTTGTTCGACCCCTTGCCGAGGAGCCGCTCCTTGAGGACGACCTGCAGGACGACGTAGTCCATGCCCGCAGCGCCCGAGCGGGGACGCGCGCCGGCGTCGGCGTCGGCGCGCAGGCGGTCGACCAGTCCCGGACCCGCGGGCGGCGGAGCGTCCTGCACCTGCTCGGTCCAGGCGGAGCCGTCCCACCAGCGGGTCGCTCCGGAGCCGTCGTCGTACCAGCCGGGCTGCACGTTCGTCATGCGTCCATCCTGCCGGAGGGCGGGCGTCAGTTGTTGAAGCGGAACTCCACCACGTCGCCGTCCTGCATGACGTAGTCCTTGCCCTCGATGCGGGCCTTGCCGTGCGCCCGCGCCTCGGCGATCGAGCCCGTCTCCATGAGGTCGTCGAAGGAGATGACCTCGGCCTTGATGAAGCCCTTCTCGAAGTCGGTGTGGATGACGCCGGCAGCCTGAGGAGCCTTCCACCCCTTGCCGATCGTCCACGCCCGCGACTCCTTCGGCCCGGCCGTCAGGTAGGTCTGCAGGCCGAGGGTGTCGAACCCGATGCGTGCGAGCTGGTCGAGACCGGACTCGGTCTGCCCGGTCGACTCGAGGAGCTCCGCGGCGTCCTCCGGGTCGAGCTCGATGAGCTCGGACTCGACCTGGGCGTCGAGGAACACGGCCTGCGCGGGCGCGACGAGCGCGGCCAGCTCGGCCTTGCGGGTCTCGTCGGTCAGGATCGCCTCGTCGACGTTGAAGACGAAGATGAACGGCTTGGCGCTGAGGAGTCCGAGCTCGGCGATCGGCGTCAGGTCGATCGAGGTCGCGGACAGCAGCGTGCCGGCCTCCAGGGCGGCCTTCGCCTCCTGTGCGGTGGCGAGCACGGCCGGTTCGGCCTGCTTGAGCTTCACGGTCTTCTCGTACCGGGGCAGGGCCTTCTCGACAGTCTCGAGGTCGGCGAGGATCAGCTCGGTGTTGATGACCTCGAGGTCGTCCTTCGGCGAGACCTTGTTCGCGACGTGCACGACGTCGTCGTCGGTGAAGCCGCGGACGACCTGCGCGATGGCGTCGGCCTCGCGGATGTTGGCGAGGAACTTGTTGCCCAGGCCCTCGCCCTCGCTCGCACCCTTGACGATGCCGGCGATGTCGACGAAGGACACCGGCGCGGGCACGGTCTTCTCCGACCCGAAGAGCTCGGCGAGCTGGTCGAGCCGGGGGTCGGGCAGGTTGACCACACCGACGTTCGGTTCGATCGTCGCGAACGGGTAGTTCGCGGCGAGGACCTGGTTCTTGGTCAGGGCGTTGAACAGGGTCGACTTGCCGACGTTCGGGAGACCGACGATTCCGATGGTGAGAGCCACGGGAGCACAGCCTACCGGCGGCCGCCCGCCGGGGCCGACCCGGGCCTCCAGACGGACGGGGTCAGGACGGCCAGACCCCCGAGAAGAACGCCACGACGGAGAGCAGGAGGCCCTGCGCCGTGCCGACCACGATGAAGGCGACGGTGGCACCGACCGCGACCAGGGCCACGCCGAGCCCGACGGCCCGCCCGGCGTCGTGCGCTCCCGCCTCGGCACGGTGCGCGCTCGCGATCAGGTCGTCCATCTTCCCCGGTTCCCCCATGCCGTGAGCTTACGTCACGTCCGCACCGGCCACCAGGGTCACGAGCCGCAACGCCGAGGGCACGACCGGGTGATGTCGGAACCCCGTGCGACGATCGGGCCCGTGCCGTTGAACTTCACCGCCATCGACTTCGAGACCGCGAACAGCTCGCCCGCGAGCGCCTGCTCCGTCGGTCTCGTCAAGGTCCGCGGCGGCCGCGTGGTCGACCGGGCGTCCTGGTTGATCCAGCCGCCGGCCGGGCACGACACCTTCCTCGAGTGGAACACCCGCATCCACGGCATCGTCGAGTCGGACGTCGTCGGCGCCAAGGGGTGGGCGGAGCAGTACCTCGACATCGTGGCGTTCGCCGAGGGGGACGTCCTGGTCGCGCACAACGCCCGCTTCGACATGGGGGTCATCGCCGGCGGGTGCGCGGCGACGGGCACCGAGCTCGCGGAGCACCACTCGCTCTGCTCGCTCCAGGTGGCGCGCAAGACCTACACGCTCGACTCGTACCGGCTCCCGATGGCGGCACGGGCGGCGGGCCACGTCGGGTTCCAGCACCACGACGCGTCCGCGGACGCCGAGGCCTGCGCGGCGATCGTCGTGCACGCCGCCGGGGTGCACGGGTGCGACACGGTCGAGGCGCTCGGCGCCGCGACCCGGGTGCACGTCGCGCCGGTGCGGGCGCGGACGGAGCAGCCCCGCGCGGCCGGACAGCCGCGGCAGCCGCGGCTGTCGAACCGGCCGATGATCTTCGCGGACTGACGCCGGAGCACGCCCGGGCGGCGCTCCGGGTGGCCGAACGGCCGGTGGTATTGTCACGACAATGCCGCCCGGGCGCCCTCGTCGGCGCCGTCTCCCCCGAAGGACCGCGATGACCAACGAAGGCCAGCTGCCGTCCGACCTGTTCATGGACCTGGACCGGTCGGGTCCGATGCCCCTGTACTTCCAGGTGGCCTCACGCCTCGAGGAGTCGATCCGCTCGGGCGCCCTGCCGCCCGGCGCACGCCTCGAGAACGAGATCGCGCTCGGGGAGCGGCTCGGGCTGTCGCGTCCGACCATCCGCCGGGCCATCCAGGACCTCGTCGACAAGGGACTGCTCGTCCGCCGCCGCGGCATCGGCACGCAGGTCGTGCACGGGCCGGTCACCCGCAAGGTGGAGCTGACGAGCCTGTACGACGACCTCGCGCAGGGGGCGCAGGCCCCGACGACGCAGCTGATCGCACGGGACGACGTCGTCGCCCCCGACGTCGTCGCCGAGGCGCTCGGCCTCCCCACGGGCACCACCGTCGCCCACATCCGACGGGTGCGCTTCGCCGAGGACGTCCCGATGGCGGTGCTCGAGAACTACCTGCCGCCCGAGTTCACCGACGTCACCGACGAGGACCTGCGGTCCCACGGGCTGTACCAGCTCCTGCGCGGACGGGGCGTCACGATGCGGGTCGCGAAGCAGCGGATCGGTGCGCGAGCTGCCAGCGGCGACGAGGCCGACCTCCTCGAGATCGAGGACGGCGACCCGGTGCTGACGATGAGCCGGACGGCGTACGACGCATCGGGCCGGGCGGTGGAGTACGGCGTGCACTGCTACCGCCCGGACCGCTACTCGTTCGAGGTCACCCTCGTCGACAAGTAGCCCCGTCGACGAGTGAGCCGGCGCCTCACCCCGCGGCGGGCACCCCGAGCTCACCGGTCACGTACTGCGCGCGGCCGAAGCCGAACGACCAGTCCTGGGGGCCGTTCTCGACGTAGCCGATGAAGACGTCCTCGCTCGCGACGCCGACCTCGGCGAGCCGGTCGTGCACCGCTCGGTACAGGCCCTGCTTCGCCTCGTCGCTCCGCCCACGCTGGGTGAAGACCTGGATGACGACGACGCCCGCGGTGCGCTCGAAGCCGAGGCCGGCGTCCTGGGCGATGATGTGCTGCGCGGGGTGCTCGGTGATCACCTGGAAGCGGTCGCGCTCCGGGATCCCGTACTCGGCCACGATGGCGGTGTGGATCGCGTCGGCGATCGCACGGACCTCGTCGGGGGTGCGGCCGGTGGCGAGGTCGATACGGACGAGCGGCATGGTGCCTCCTGGTTCGGGAACTTTGTCCTTACATACTATCCGACCCGGGTCCGGAAGTCGCCCCGTGACGGACGGGAGGCGCGGTGCCGGTCCGGCACCGCGCCTCCCGTCCGTCGGCCCGCGCGTCTACAGCACCGGTGCCGCCGCGTCCGTCGTCACCGGCCCGTCGACGCGGGCCACGTCGTGCCACGCCCCGTCGGCGATGGACGCCTCCGCCGCCTCGACGATCGACGCGGCCGCCAGGCCGTCGGCGACCGACGGCGCGAGCTGCTCCCCGCGTCGGACGCTCGCGACGAACTGCGCCGCCTCGATCGTCTTCAGGTCGTCGTAGCCCATCGCGGTGCCCGCGCCCGGCTGGAAGCGGGCGAACTCGCCGTCGCCGGGTGCGACGTAGTGGGTGGCGTACCCGTCGACCTCCTGCCCGTCGAGGAACACCTGCAGTTCGTTCAGACGCTGGAAGTCCCACCGCACCGAGCCCCGCGTGCCGTAGACCTCGAGCGTGTACTCGGCGTGCGGCCCGCGCATCACCCGGCTCGAGTCCATGGTGCCGACGGCACCGTCCTCGAAGCGGAACAGCAGGGCCGCGTAGTCCTCGTTCTCGACCGGCTTCCGCTCTCCCGTCGCCGCTGCCGAGCGGTCGACGATGCCGGCACCGGGCAGCGGCCGCTCGGTGATGAACGTCTCCGCGAGGGCGCTGACGCTCGCGATCCGACCGACGACGTACTGCGCGAGGTCGAGCCCGTGCGACAGCAGGTCACCGAGCACGCCGGAGCCGGCGCGCTCCCGTTCGAAGCGCCAGGTCAGCGGGGCCGCCGGGTCGGACGAGTAGTCGGCGAGGAGCGAGCCGCGCACGTTCGTGATCCGGCCGAGCCGTCCGCTCCGCACGAGCTCACGGGCGCGCTCGACCGCCGGGGCGTGCCGGTAGTTGAAGCCGACGCTGGTGATCACGCCGGCGCGCTGCACGGCCTCGTGGATCTGCCGGGAGTCGCTGGCGTACCGGCCCATCGGCTTCTCGATCCAGAACGGCTTGCCGGCCTCGGCCGCCGCGACCGCCATCTCGCGGTGCAGGAAGTTCGGCGAGCAGATCGAGACGACCTCGACCGCGGGGTCGGCGAGGACCTCGTGCCAGTCGGCGACGGCGCGCTCGTACCCGAGGCGCGTGACGGCCTGGTCGCGCGCGGCCTCGACGGGGTCGGCCGCGACCACGAGCCGCGGCTGCACGCCGAGCTCCGGGAAGTGGTCCGGCAGGGCCCGGTACGCACGGGAGTGCAGTCGCCCCATCCAGCCGACCGAGACCAGGCCGACGCCGACGGTGTCCACGCTGCTCATGCGGCGGGGACGATGATGTCCCGCACCAGGGCGTCGAGCTTGGCGTCCGCGTCGAGGAACTGGCGCAGCGTCGTGACCGTGGCACCGAAGCGGTCGAACTCGTCGACCGTCATGCCGTCGACGTCGTAGCCGCGGGCGAACTCCGGCGTCGCGGACCGCAGCGCCGCGATGACGTCCGCCGGCACCTCGTCGTCGATGGCGTCGGGGCGCCACGGGAACGCGTTCGCGTTGATGTCCCGCGACCACTGGAACGGGGGCGACACGACGAGGTCCCCGCCCTGGAACTCCGACCACTGCAGGGCGTTCCGGAAGGCAGCGACGAGGACCCGGGAGCGGAAGCCACGCTCCTGGAACACCCGGTAGGCGTTCTTCACGGCGGCGACGCCGGCCCACTCGAGGATGCCGGGGTCGACCATGACGTGGTCCCGCTTGACGACGGTCTTCAGCCAGTCGTCGAACCGACCGGCCATCAGCGTGACGACGTGCCCGAACTCCTGCTCCGGCAGCCCGTCGGCGGTGCGGCGGTCGAGGGCGCGCTCGATGGCCTCGCCGACGGCGACGACCTGCGGCACCGTGAACGACACCGTCGCGTTGATCGAGACCCCGCGGTACGCGGCCTCCTCGATCGCGGCGATGCCGACCGCCGTGGCCGGGATCTTCACGATGATGTTCGGGGCGAGCTGCGAGAACCGCACGGCCTGCTCGACCAGGGCGTCCCGGTCGCGGTGCAGGCGCGGGTCGGTCTGCATGCTGAGCCGGCCGTTCCGCCCGCCGGAGGCCTCGAACGCGGGGAGCAGCTGCGCGGCCGCGGCGATCGAGAGCTCCTCGACGGCCTTCCACCCGATCCAGGACTCCCCCGCGGTCGGGTGCTCGGCCGCGATCGCCCGGATGCGCGGCTCCCAGGTCGCCGGATCCTGCTGGATGCACGTGTAGGCGATGACCGGGTTGCACGTCGCGCCGACGGCGCCGTACTCGGCGATCGCGACGGCCAGCTCGTGCGGGTCGGCCGAGTCGTTCCACAGTGCGGTCGGTGTCTGCGTCGCGGCCTGCAGGGTGACGGGCCGGGCGTCGACGCCGGTGGACGCCGGGGTCTCGAGGGTGTCGGTCATCGGGTGAGTCCCTTCGTGATCGTGTCGAGCTGGAACCGGGACACCGCGTCGGCGTCCTCGTCCTCGGCGAAGACGCTGGACACGGCCACGGTGTCCTCGCGGGCGGTGAACCCGACGCGGTCGAGTGCGGCCCAGAAGGCGTCGAAGTCGACGTCCGCCGCGCCGACCGGCAGGTGCTGGTGCACGCGGACCGGGTTGCCGGGCGGGTTGGTGATGTACCGGAGGCCGTGCGACCGGGTGTGGTCGTAGGCGTCGGCGACGTGGACGAGCTGCAGGGAGTCCCCCGCGGCGTCGATGACCTCGTCCATGTTCCCGCCGTAGTGGAACGTGTGGCAGGCGACGTAGACGAACCCGACGTGCTTCGAGTTGAGCCCGCGGATCACCCGGAGTGCCTCGAGGCCGTCCTCGACGAAGTCGTCGGGGTGCGGGTCGATGAGCACGCGGAGCCCGGCGTCCTCGATGATCGGCAGGAGCTCCTCCATCGAGCGGTAGAAGGCGTCCTCGGACTCCTCGGCGCGCTCGGGACGACCGGAGAACTCCGTGTTGATCGTGTCCACGCCGAGACGCTTCGTGATCTCGATGACGCGTTTCCACTTCGTGACCGCCGCCTCGCGGGCGTCGCGGTCCGGGCCGGACCAGCGGAGCACCGGCAGCACGGAGGCGACCTGCACGCCGGCGTCGCGGCACGCTGCGGCGAACGCGTCCACGAGGTCGTCGTCGGCCTTCGGGTGCCGGAAGAACGGGATGAAGTCGCGGTGCGGCGTGAGCTGCAGGTACTCGTACCCGAGGTCGGCGACCTTCCGCGGGAACTCGAGCAGCGAGAGGTCGTGGTGGTACGGGGTCGGGTCGAGGGCGATCTTCGGCATCAGGCCCCCGCGAGCGCACCGGTGGCGGCCGGCGCGCTCGCCGTCTCGCCTGCCGTCTCGTAGAACGCGGGCTTCGCGACCGCGTACTCGACCGACTCCAGCACGCCGGACTGCTGTGCACGGACCGCGACCTCGGCGACGACGGAGGCCGTGTAGCCGTCCCAGGCGCTCGGGCCGTCGATGCCGCCCGTGCGGGCGGCGTCGACCCAGCGCTGCACCTCCTCGTCGTAGGCGGCGCCGAAGCGCTCCTTGAACGACGGGGTGACGCCCTGGCCGGTCGCCCCCGCGGCGACGACGGTCGCGGAGGTGTCACGACCGATGTAGGCGACGCCGGACTCGAAGACGGCGTCCGTCGTGACCTGGTAGCCGAACTGGGCGTTGACGTTGATCTCGACGATCGCCATGGTGCCGGACTCCGTGGTGAACAGCACGAACTGCGGTTCGGGCAGGTCTGCCGGTGCGAGCGAGTTCCTCCGCGGCTTCTTGACCTCGACCGCGACGATCGGCTCCCCCGTCAGGAACGGGATGATGTCGATCTCGTGGATGACCGAGTCGTGGATGAGCATCGACTCGCTGAAGTTCGGCGGGGTCGTCGGGTTGCGGTGCGCGTGGTGCAGGGCGAGCAGTGCGCCGTGGGCACCGGACTCGCGCAGCGCCCGGAGCTCCTGGTACCCCGCGTCGAAGCGGCGCATGAAGCCGACCTGGATCACGGGACGGGCGGCGTGCTGCTGCTCGAGCTCGACGATGCGCAGCGAGTCCTCGGCGCTGGTCGTGAGGGGCTTCTCGCACAGGACCGTGAGGCCGCGCTCGAGGGCCGTCACGAGGATCGGCTCGTGCAGGAAGCCGGGCGTCGCGATGATGACGGCGTCGATGTCGGTCGCGTCGAGGGCCTCGTCGAAGGACGCCGCGGTGACGGCGCCCGGTGCGAGGTCGGCGGCAGCCCGGGCGCGGGCCTCGTCCGGCTCGACGACGGCGACGACGTCGGCGTTCGAGATCTTCGCGGTGATGCGACGGACGTGGTCGGCGCCCATCATGCCGGCGCCGACGACGGCGACGCGGAGGTTCTGCGTGGTCATGGTGTTGTTCTCCCGGGGGGTGGTGACGGCGCGTCAGGAGGCGCGGGCGGCGGAGGTGGATCCGAAGATGTGCTGGAAGGTGCGCTCGGCGATCGGGCCGGGAGCGTCGACCGAGCAGCCGTACATGTCCTGCTCGACGATGCCGAAGACGTCGGGGTTGATCGCCGCGACCGCCTCGATGATCGGGGCCAGCTCGGGCGTGCCGTGCGGCGGCTCGGTCATGATCCCCTGCGCGACGGCGGTGGCGAACGGCACGTCGTTCTTCAGCACGTCGAACAGCAGCTCGGTGTCCACCTGCTTGAGGTGCAGGTACCCGATGCGGTCCGGGTGCTCGGCGATGAGCCGGAGGTTGTCCCCGCCGTAGTAGGCGAAGTGTCCCGTGTCGAGGCAGAGGTTCGTGTACTCCGGGTTCGTCACCTCGAGGAAGCGCACGGTCTCGCGGTACGTGCCGACGTGGCTGTCCGCGTGCGTGTGGAACTGCTGGTGGACGCCGTACTCCTCGAGCAGCGCCTTGCCGAGCTGGTCGTGCCCCTTGCCCAGGCGCTCCCACTGCTCGTCGGTCAGCGTGCGCGCCTCGAGCACCTCCGAGGTCGCGTCCGAGCGCCAGAGGTCCGGGATGGTCACGAGGTGCTCGGCACCGAGTGCCGCGGCGAGGCCGGCCACCGCGACCGCCTGGTCCCACGCGCGCTGGAACTGGTCCTCGCCCTTGTGGAACCCGGTGAAGACCGTGCCGGCTGAGAGCCGCAGCCCGCGGGACTCGAGCTCGTCGGACAGCTGCGCCGG
The DNA here is from genome assembly GCF_040685235.1 of Curtobacterium sp. NPDC089185. NCBI lineage: Bacteria > Bacillati > Actinomycetota > Actinomycetes > Micrococcales > Microbacteriaceae > Curtobacterium > Curtobacterium sp. NPDC089185. The sequence goes on from NZ_JBFBHK010000001.1 coordinate 388,023, forward strand.
GTCGGTGGGCAGGTACCCGTACGGGCCGAGTTCGATCCACTCGTAGCCGGCCGCAGCCGCCTCGTCGAGGAAGCGCTGCCACGGCACCTGGGCGGGGTCGTCCGGGAACCAGACGCCCCACGAGTCGGGCGCGGTGCCGATCCGGATGGAGGCGGGCGGTGCGTCCGTGGACGGGGTGCCGGCGGGGGTGGCGGTGTCGGTCATGACGTCGCTGTCGCTTTCTGGGCCGCGGCCCGGGTGGTGTGGTTTGGAGGGTCAGCCGAGCAGGGGCCGCTGGTGGGCGACCTGCTGCTCGTAGTCGGTACGGGCCTGCTGCGTGCTCGGCAGGGTGGAGGTCTGCGCGACCGGCACGTCCCACCAGCCGTCGCCCTCGGGCGCGTACAGCAGGGGGTCGGAGTTCACGTGCACGAGCGTGGTGTGGTCGTTCGCCTTCGCCTGCCGGACCGCGGCCCGGAGGTCCGCGATCGCGTCCGGGCCCGGCTGGACCTCGATGACGTCCACGCCGTAGGAGCGGGCGTTCGCCGCCAGGTCCACGGGCAGCGGGTCGCCGTTCTCGAACGACTGCGTCTCGTCGAGGTAGCGGTACCTGGTGCCGTACCGCTCGGACCCGACGGTCTCGGACAGGTGCCCGATCGAGGCGTACCCGTGGTTCTGGATGAGCACGACCACGATCTTGATGCCCTCGGCCACGGCGGTGACGAGCTCGGTGTGCAGCATGAGGTAGCTGCCGTCCCCGACCATCACGATGGCGTCGCGGTCGGGAGCGCCACGTCGGACGCCGATCCCGCCCGCGATCTCGTACCCCATGCACGAGAACGCGTACTCGACGTGGTAGCCGAGCTCGTCACGCACCCGCCACAGCTTGTGCAGGTCACCCGGCAGCGACCCCGCCGCCTGGATCACGACGTCGCGCGGGTCGGATGCCTCCTGCACCGCGCCGATGATCTCCGCCTGACCGGGCAGCGCGAGACCGGACGGAGCGAAGGCGGCGTCGACGACGGTGTCCCACTCCTGCTTGCGCTGGGCGATCTCGGCGGCGTACCCGGGGTGCACCGCGTACGACGGGTCGGACGTGAGCGCGGCGGTCAACGCGACCAGCGCCTCCCGGGCATCCGCGACGACCGGCAGCTGCGAGCCGTGCTTGTACGCGTCGAACGCGGCGACGTTCACGTTCACGAACGTCACGTCCGGGTGCTGGAAGGCGGTCCGCGACGCCGTGGTGAAGTCGCTGTACCGGGTCCCGATGCCGATCACGACGTCGGCCTGGGCGGCGATCGCGTTCGCTGCCGCCGTGCCGGTCGCGCCGATGCCGCCGAGGTACTGCGGGTGGTCCCAGACGAGTGCGCCGCCGCCGGCCTGCGAGGTGCCGACCGGGATGCCCGTCGCCTCGACGAAGGCGGCGAGCTCCGCCGCCGCGTCCGAGTACAGCACGCCGCCACCGGCGACGACCACGGGGCGCTCGGCGGCGCGGATCGCCTCGACGGCCCGGGCGAGCGGACCGTGCTCGGGCAGCGGACGGCGGAGGTGCCACTCGCGCGGCTGGAGGAACGCGACCGGGACGTCGAGGGCCTCGGCCTGCACGTCCTCGGGCAGGGCGATGGTCACGGCTCCGGTCTCGGCCGGGTCGGTGAGCACCCGCATGGCGGCGAGCGCGATCGAGAACAGCTGCTCCGGACGCTCGACGCGGTCGAAGAACCGGGACAGCGGTCGGAACGCGTCGGTGACCTGGATCGAGGTGTCGTGCGGCATCTCGATCTGCTGCAGCACCGGGTCCGTGGTCCGGGTCGCGAACGTGTCCGAGGGCAGCAGCAGCGCCGGCAGCCGGTTCGTCGTCGCGAGGGCGGCGGCGGTGAGCATGTTCGCGGCGCCCGGGCCGACCGACGCCGTGCTGGCGAAGGTCGCACGACGACGGTGCATGCGCGCGAACCCGACGGCCTCGTGCACCATCGCCTGCTCGTTGCGCGCCTGGTGGTAGGGCAGCAGACCCGGCTGCTCGACGTGGAGCTGCTTGATCGCCTGGCCGAGGCCCGCGACGTTGCCGTGCCCGAAGATGCCGAAGATCCCCGGGATCGTGCGCTCGCGGTGGTCGCCGTCGACGGTCCACTGGTTCGCGAGGAACGCGACGAGGGCCTGGCCGACGGTCATGCGGCGGGTGGCGGTCATCGGTCGGACTCCTTCTCGTAGGGCAGGCGCGGGTCGACGGCTTCCGACTCCCACACCTGACGGACCCACCCGTGGGCGGGGTCGTCGGTGATGTTCCAGACGCGCTCCGGGTCGGTCCCGGCCATCACGTTGAGGTAGTACATGTCGTAACCCGGTGCCGCGACGGCCGGACCGTGCCAGCCGTACGGCACGAGGGCGATGTCGCCGCTGCGGACCTGCCGGAACTCGTCGATCGGCCGGTCGTCCGAGGCGTACGTGCGGTGCAGGGCGAAGGGCTCGGCGGTCTCCGGAGCATCGACACCACGGGCCACGTCGGCCTCGTAGTAGTAGATCTCCTCGAGGTCCGACTCCTCGCCGGGGCGGTGCGTGTCATGCTTGTGCGGCGGGTACGACGACCAGTTGCCGGCCGGCGTGATCACCTCGCACACGATCGCCTTGACGGCGTCGAGCGCGGCCGGGGTGCCGAAGTTGTGCACCTGCCGGCTGGACTGCCCGGCACCGCGGAGCTCGACGGGGACGTCATCGCGCGCGATGTACGTCGAGGGCTTCACCGTGTCGGTGGGGACCTCGGCGACCGCGAGCCGACCGCTGCCGGTGATCCGCGCCTCCGACCCGGACCCGAGGTACAGGACGTCGGTCGGTCCGTCGAAGACGCTGCGGCGTCCCGCCAGTGCCTGTTCCCCGGTCCCCGCGTCGCCCGCGTAGGCGACGGAGAAGGTGCCGGCGAGCGGCACCACGATGCGCTCCACGGCGGCGGCCGGGAGGCGCAGCTCGGCCCCGTCGGTCAGCGCGCCGGTCCGCAGGCCGGTGTGCGCCCACCCCGGCACCCGTCCGTCGACCACGTCGGTCCAGCCGTCCTCCGGTCGGCTGCCCGCCCGGACGAACCAGTCGTCGTTCGCCATCCCCGGGTCAGCCGTTCGCGGGGAAGCCGAGGTCGACGCCACCGTGCACGGCGGGGTCGAGCCACCGCGAGGTGATCGCCTTCTGCCGGGTGAAGAAGCTCACGCCGTCCGCGCCGTACGCCTTGTGGTCGCCGAACAGCGAGTTCCGCCAGCCACCGAACGAGTAGTACGCGACCGGCACCGGGATCGGGACGTTGATGCCGATCATGCCGACCTGCACGTCCCGCTGGAACCGACGGGCGGCACCGCCGTCGTTGGTGAAGATCGCCGTGCCGTTGCCGAAGGCGCCGGAGTTGATGAGCTCGAGCCCCTCCTCGTAGGTCTGCACGCGGACGACCGACAGCACCGGGCCGAAGATCTCCTCGGTGTACACGCGACTCGACGTCGGCACCCGGTCGATCAGCGTCGGACCGAGCCAGAAGCCGTTCTCGTCGCCGTCGGGTCGGACGGTGCGGCCGTCCACCACGACCTCCGCACCGTCCTGCTCGGCGACCTCGATGTACGAGGCGACCTTGTCGCGGTGCTGCTCGGTGACGAGCGGGCCCATGTCGCAGCCCCGGCGTCCGTCGCCGATGCGCAGCGTCGCCGCGCGCTCGCTGATCTTCGCGATCAGCTCGTCGGCGACCGGCTCGACCGCGACGACGACCGAGATCGCCATGCAGCGCTCACCGGCCGAGCCGAAGCCCGCGTTGATCGCGTTGTCGGCGACGAGGTCGAGGTCGGCGTCCGGCAGCACGAGCATGTGGTTCTTCGCGCCGCCGAGGGCCTGCACGCGCTTGCCGTGCTTCGTGCCGGTCTCGTAGACGTACTGCGCGATCGGGGTGGACCCGACGAACGAGATCGACTCGACGTCCGGGCTGGTGAGGAGGCCGTCGACGGACTCCTTGTCACCGTTGAGCACCGTGAAGACGCCGTCGGGCAGCCCGGCCTCCCGGAACTTCTGCGCGAGCCAGATCGCCGCGCTCGGGTCCTTCTCGCTCGGCTTGAGCACGACGGTGTTGCCGGCCGCGATCGCGATCGGCAGGAACCACAGCGGCACCATGGCCGGGAAGTTGAACGGCGAGATGATGCCGACGACGCCGAGCGGCTGGCGGATCGAGTAGACGTCGATGCCGGTCGACACCTGGTCGGAGAACTCGCCCTTCATCAGCGAGGGGATGCTCGTCGCGAGCTCCACGACCTCCTGCCCGCGGGCGATCTCGCCGAGCGCGTCCGAGGTGACCTTGCCGTGCTCGCTCGTGATGATCTCGGCGAGCTCGGCCTTGTCGCGGTTGAGGACCTCGCGGAACGCGAAGAGGACCTGCTGGCGCTTCGCGAGCGACATCTGGCTCCAGGCCGGGAACGCGGCCTTCGCGCTCGCGATCGCGCGCTGGATCTCGGACTCGTCGGCCAGGGCGACCCGCTTGGTCACGACGCCGAGCGCCGGGTCGTACACCGGGGCCGTCCGGCCCGAGGTCGACGCGACGTGCTCGCCGTCGATCCAGTGTCCGACCGTTGCGAGTCCCTGCTCGGTGTTCGACTGCTCGGTGGCTGGCTGTTCCGTGGTGGTCATGCGTTGCTTCCTTCCGGGACGGACGTGTCCAGGGTGGTGGACGTGGCAGGCGACCCGGGTCGGTCGCGAGCCGGTGTGGAGGACTCGCCACGGGCCTCCCGGCTGTGGACGAGGGAGGACGCGACGTCGACCGCGGTGGCGACGTCGCCGTCCTGGGGGTAGAGCAGGGTGCGTCCGACGACGAGCCCGCGGACGCCCGGCAGGGCGAGGGCGTCGGCCCAGGTGGCGTAGGTCTCGTCGGGGCTGCCGGACGGGTCACCGCCGAGCAGCAGCGTCGGCAGCGTCGTCGCCGCCATCACGCGGGCCATGTCGTCGACGACCGGGACCTTGAGCCAGCTGTAGGCGCTCGACTCCCCCAGGCCCGCGGCGATCGCCATCGAGGTGATCACGGCCTCGGCGGTCAGGTCGTTGACCACCCGGCCGTCGCGCCAGGACGACATGAACGGCTCGAGCATGATCGGCAGCCGCAGGGCAGCGGCCTCGCTCACGGCACGCGCGGTGGCCTCGAGCGTGGGCGCGGTCCCGGCGTCGTCGAGTGCGACGCGCACGAGCAGCTTCGCGACGTCGAGCCCGGCGTCCTTGATCGCCCGCGCGGAGTACGCCGTGTAGCGGTCGTCGAGCTCGAACGAGGCGCCCCGCAGCCCGCCGCGGTTCATCGACCCGACGACGACCTTGCCGTCGAGGGCGCCGAGGAGCGCGAGGTCCTCGACGATGTCGGGCGTGCCGAGGACACCGTCCACCCCCGGACGACCGAGTGCGACGAGGAGCCGTTCGAGCAGGTCGTAGCGGTCGGCCATCGCGGACGGGTCGTCGCGGACCGCCAGCGCGCCGCGTGCGGGGTGGTCGGCGGCGACGATGAACAGCTTGCCGTCGTCGGCGAGCAGCGGGCGCCGGGTCCGCGCGCGCAGCACGTCGGCGATGCGCTCCGGTGCGCCGGCGCGCAGGTCCCGCAGCCGGGCGAAGTCGGCGGGGCTGATCTCAGGCATCGATGCCCTCCTTCGTGGTCGCCTGCACGGGGTTGTCCCGCAGGAACTGCTCGATCTCGTCGCTGGTCGGCATCGCGGTCGAGCACTCGAACCGCGTGGCCACGATCGTCCCGGCGGCGTTCGCGAACGCCAGCGTGCGGTCGAGGCTCCAGCCCTGCAGCAGGCCGTGGGTCAGCGCACCGCCGAACCCGTCACCCGACCCGAGGCCGTTCACGACGTCGATGGTGTGCGGGCGGAACTCGACCGTCTCGTCCCGGGTCTTCGCGAGCACGCCCTTCGGCCCCTGCTTGACGATCGCGACCTCGACGCCGCGCTCGAGCAGGGCGTCGGCGGCTCGGACCGGATCGGTCTCGCCCACGGCGACCTCGCACTCCTCGCGGTTGCCGACCGCGACGGTCGCGTGCTCCAGGGCGACGGCGACCTCGCGCGTCGCGGCGGCGGGGTTCGCCCAGAACACCGCCCGGTAGTCGAGGTCGAGCACGGTGTGGACCCGGGTGGGAGCCATCGACGCGGACCGGGCCGCGAACGCCGCGTGGTGCGCGCTCCGGCTCGGCTCCTCGCTCAGGCCCGTCACGGTCGTCCAGAAGATGCGCGCCCGTTCGATCTCGTGCAGCGGCAGGGACTTCGCGGTGATCATCAGGTCCGGGGCCTTCGGGGCCCGGTAGAAGTACAGCGGGAAGTCGTCCGGCGGGAAGATCTCGCAGAACGCCACGGGCGTGTTCAGCCCGTCGACCGTGGCGACGAAGTCGTTCGCGACGCCCAGCTCGGGGAGGGTCCTGGCGATGTACCGCCCGAAGGGGTCGTCGCCCGTGCGGGTGACGACGGCCGTCTCCGCGCCGTGGCGTGCGGCGGCGATGGCGACGTTGGTCGCGCTGCCGCCGACGGACTTCGAGAAGGTCGTGACGTCCTCGAGCGGACCGGTCTGCTGGGGGTAGACGTCGACGCTGACGCGTCCCATCGTGATCACGTCGTAGGCGTGGGGAACTTCGTTGGTCATGCGACGCGATGGACCTTCCGTGCGGCTTCTTCGGCGGACGAGCACGACTGTACACGCACTTTGCCCTAATGTCAGTACATGGCTCGAGACCGCGTGTGCGGACGCGTGCTCGCCGCGTCGGCGGGCCGGGAGGCGCGTGTCGGTGGGACCTGCCAGGGTCGCGTCATGCAGATCCTCGCCCTGGTCATCGGCCTCGTCCTCGGCGCGGCCGTCGGTGCCGTCGTCGCGTGGTCGCTCGCGCGCTCCCGCGCGGGCGTCGACGCCGCCGCGGCACGTGCCACCGCCGACGCCGTGCGGGCGCAGCTCGACACCGCGCGCGCCGATGCCGAGGAACGGCTCGACGCGCAGGACGCCCAGTACCGCCGGCAGGTCGACTCGCTCGAGCGTCGGGCGGCCGAGCTCGAGCACCTCGTGCAGCGCATGCACGGCGCCGACGCCGCGCGCACGCAGGGCGAGTCGAAGGTGCTCTCCGCGCTGAGCCCGGTCGCGCAGACGCTCGACGTCATGCGCGCGAAGATCGCCGAGCTCGAGCAGTCCCGCAGCGAGCAGTACGGTGCCCTCTCCGCGCAGCTGCGGTCCGCCGCCGAGTCCGAGGAACGCCTCCGGGCCACGGCGGACACCCTCGCGAGCGCCCTGTCCTCGAACAGCACCCGCGGCGTGTGGGGCGAGACGCAGCTCCGGAACGTCGTGGAGGCCGCCGGGCTGCTCGAACGCGTCGACTTCGACGTGCAGTCCTCGGTCGCGACGACCGCGGGGACCGCCCGACCCGACATGGTCGTGCACCTGCCCGGCGGCAAGACGATCGCGGTCGACGCGAAGGTGCCGTTCAGCGCCTACCTGCAGGCGGCCGAGATCCCGGCGAGCGCGACCGGCGCCGAGGGTGCCCGGCGCGACCAGCTCATCGCCCAGCACGTCAAGGCCCTGCGGGCGCACGTCGACGCCCTCGCCGCCCGCGAGTACTGGACGGGCTACGACGCCTCGCCCGAGCTCACCATCGCGTTCATCCCGTCCGAGTCCCTCGTCTCGACCGCCCTCGCCGCCGACCCCGGGCTGCTCGACCACGCCTTCCGCAAGCGCATCGCCCTGGCGTCACCCGTCACGCTGTGGTCGGTGCTCAAGACCGTCGCGTTCTCGTGGCAGCAGGACGTCGTCACCGCCGAGGCGCGCGAGCTCTTCCGGGTGTCCCGCGAGCTGTACGGCCGCCTGGCGACCATGGGCGGACACGTCGACAAGCTCGGCCGGGCGATCCGCGGCTCGGTCGTCGACTACAACCGCTTCGTGGGGTCGCTCGAGCGGCAGGTGCTGCCGAGTGCCCGGCGGCTGTCGCTGCTCGACGAGTCGAAGGTGCTCGCCGACCCCGCGACGATCGACGACGAGCCGCGGCTGCTCACCGCGCCGGAGCTCGTCGGCGCCCTCGACGAGGACTGACCGCCGCGCGGGCGCGCGCGGCGCGAGGTGCTCCGGCGCAACGAGGAGCACCCCGAACCACGTGATCCCGTGGTTCGGGGTGCTCCTCGTTGTGCGAGCGGTCAGCCGTCCGGCCGCAGCCTCAGCGGATCAGAACCACTTCTCGGCGCGGTGGTCCGCCTGGATCCGGCGGATCGTGTTCGAGCGCGAGCGGAGCACGAGCGAGTCGGTGTGGATGACCCCGCGGGAGCGACGGACACCGTCCACGAGGACACCGTCGGTGACGCCCGTGGCGACGAAGAACGTGTTGTCGCCCGTGACCAGGTCGTCCTGGTCGAGCACCTTGTCGAGGTCGTGCCCGGCGGCGATCGCCTTCTCGCGCTCCTCGTCGTCCTTCGGCTGCAGCTTGCCGAGGATCACGCCACCGAGCGCCTTGATCGCACAGGCGGTGATGATGCCCTCCGGCGTGCCGCCGACACCGACGCACATGTCGATCTTCGAACCGGGCAGCGCCGCCGAGATGCCGCCGGCGACGTCACCGTCGAGCAGCAGTCGCGTGCCGGCACCGGTCGCGCGGATCGCGCGGATGAGCTCGTCGTGGCGCGGGCGGTCGAGGACGGCGATCTGCATGTCCTCGATGTCCTTGTCCTTCGCCTTCGCCAGGGCGCGGATGTTGTCACCGATCGGCTTGTCGAGGTCGAGGACCCCGCGCCCCTCGGGACCGGCCGCGATCTTGTCCATGTAGAACACGGCCGACGGGTCGTACATCGAGCCGCGGTCGGACACCGCCATCACCGAGATCGCGTTCTGCCGGCCGGCGGCGGTCAGCGACGTGCCGTCGATCGGGTCGACCGCGATGTCGCAGGCCGGGCCGTGGCCGTTGCCGACGTGCTCGCCGTTGTACAGCATCGGGGCGTTGTCCTTCTCGCCCTCACCGATGACGACGACGCCGTCGAAGTTCACCGTGCCGAGGAACTTGCGCATCGCGTCGACCGCAGCGCCGTCCGCGAGGTTCTTCTCGCCCCGACCGACCCACGGCTGCGCACGGATCGCGGCGGCCTCCGTCGCACGCACGAGCTCGAGCGCGAGGTTGCGGTCGGGCTGGAGGAACAGGGCACCGGTCTCAGTCGTGGGAGTCACGACCAGAGCCTACCCACCGCCCTCACAGGAGCCGCACCGGGTGCACGGACGTGCACGCTGTGCCCCCTGGGGGCTCGCTGACTAGGCTCGCACGGGACACCACCAGTCGAAGGAGATCGCAGTGCCCATCGCAACGCCGGAACAGTACGCCGAGATGCTCGAACGAGCGAAGGCCGGCAAGTTCGCCTACCCCGCGGTGAACGTGTCCTCCTCGCAGACCATCAACGCCGTCCTCCAGGGACTCCAGGAAGCCGGCTCGGACGGCATCCTCCAGGTGACGACGGGCGGCGCCGACTACTTCGCCGGCCACACCGTCAAGAACCGCGCTGCCGGCGCCCTCGCGATGGCGCGCTTCGCCCACGAGGTCGCGAAGAACTACGACATCACCGTGGCCCTGCACACCGACCACTGCCCGAAGGACGCCCTCGACGGCTTCGTCCTCCCCCTCATCGCCGCGAGCGAGGAGGAGGTCCGCCAGGGCCGCAACCCGATCTTCCAGTCGCACATGTGGGACGGCTCGGCCGTGCCGCTCGACGAGAACATCGAGATCGCCCGCACGATGATCGAGAAGACGCGCAACATCAACGCGATCCTCGAGGTCGAGATCGGCGTCGTCGGCGGCGAGGAGGACGGCGTCCAGCACGAGGGCACGAACGACGCGCTCTACACGACGCCGAACGACGTCGAGAAGGTCGTCGACGCGCTGGGCCTCGGTGACAAGGGCCGCTGGATCGCCGCCCTGACCTTCGGCAACGTGCACGGCGTGTACAAGCCGGGCAACGTCAAGCTGCGTCCGGAGCTCCTCGGCGAGATCCAGCGCTCGGTCGCCGAGAAGCACGGCACCGGCGAGAACCCGCTCGACCTCGTCTTCCACGGCGGCTCCGGGTCGACCGACGACGAGATCCACGAGGCCGTCCGCAACGGCGTCATCAAGATGAACATCGACACGGACACGCAGTACGCGTTCACGCGCTCGATCGCCGACTCGATGTTCCGGAACTACGAGGGCGTGCTCAAGGTCGACGGCGAGGTCGGCAACAAGAAGCAGTACGACCCGCGCGCCTGGGGCAAGGTCGCCGAGACCGCCATGGCGGCCCGCGTCGGCGAGGCCGCGAAGGTCCTCGGCTCGGCCGGCAACACCAAGGGCTGATCCAGCCGTACCCGGGGTCACTGCCTGGAGGAACGGGGCGCGTCCGACGGACGCGCCCCGTTCCGCGTCCGGTCACCACCACGGCCCGTGACACGATGGGCGGGTGACCACCGACGCCATCGCCTCCTCGTTCGCCCAGTACGTCACCGAGTCCCCGACCGCGTTCCACGCGGCTGCGGTCGCGCGGGACCAGCTCGTGGCGGCGGGGTTCACCGAGCTGTCGGAGCTCGACGCCTGGCCCACCGAGGCCGGCGCCTACGTCGTCGTCCGTGACGGTGCGGTCATCGCCTGGCGCCTGCCGGAGTCGGCGACCGCGACCACCCCGTTCCGGATCCTCGGCGCGCACACCGACTCCCCCGGGTTCCGCATCAAGCCGAACCCCGGCGTCCGGACGGGCGGCTGGGAGCAGCTCAACGTCGAGGTCTACGGCGGCGCGCTCCTGTCGACGTGGTTCGACCGCGACCTCCGCATCGCCGGCCGCGTGGTCGACGCGGACGGCGCGGTCCGACTCGTGTCGACGGACGCCGTCGCCCGGATCCCGAACCTCGCCATCCACCTCGACCGCGGCGTGAACGACGGCAAGGAGATCGACCGGCAGCGCCACACCCTGCCGGTCGTCGGGATCGATGCCGCGTTCGGCGGCACGGACGTGCTCGACTGGCTCCGCGGCCGCGTCGGCGAGGCGGTCTCGTGGGACCTCTTCCTCGCGGACACGCAGGCCCCGGCGCGCATCGGCATCGACGGCGCGTTCCTGGCGTCCGGTCGGATGGACAACCTGACGAGCGTGCACGCCGGGCTCCGCGGCATCATCGAGGCCCCGGCCGACGGTGACCACGTCCCGGTGTTCGCCGCGTTCGACCACGAGGAGATCGGCTCGTCGACCCCGTCCGGTGCGGGCGGCCCGTTCCTCGAGGACGTCCTCGGCCGCGTGCAGGAGGGCCTCGGCGCCACCCGCTCCGAGGCCGCACGGGCCTTCCGCGCCTCGTGGCTGCTCTCGAGCGACGCCGGGCACCTCGTGCACCCGAACCAGCCGGAGAAGCACGACCCGACGAACCGCCCGCGGCCGGGAGCGGGTCCGCTCCTGAAGATCAGCGCGAACCAGCGCTACATGACCGAGGCGAAGGGCGAGGCGGTCTGGGCTGCCGCGTGCGACGCCGCCGGGGTGACCTGGCAGCCCTTCGTCAACGTGAACACGATCCCGGGCGGCTCGACGATCGGCCCGATCGCGGCGACCCGGCTCGGCATCCCGACGATCGACATCGGCGTCGGGCTGCTGTCGATGCACTCGGTGCGCGAGCTCGTGCACGTCGACGACCTCGCGGCACTGCACGGCGCGGTCGCCGCCTTCCTCGCCGGGTAGGCGGAGGTAGGGTCCGATCGACCCGGACTCAGCGGGCCTACGCCCGGCTGTGCCCCACGAACCACTCGTGGAGGTTCGGGTCCGCCAGCACCACGACGGTCAGCACGACGACGACCACCGTCAACCAGACGACGCCGCCCAGGAGCGGGACCCACGTGGACCACTTCCGGCGGCGGAGACGGGCGACGGCCCACCACGTGGTGAGGGCGAGGAGCACGATGCCGCTCAGGGCGATCAGGACCGCTGCGAGCGACATGGTGCTCGGGTCGGACATCGTGGTGAAGCGCTGCTCGACGGTCGCCCGCGTCCTGCTCGCCGTCTGACCCGTGTCGAGCGTGCCGAGCACCGTCCAGAGTCCCAGCGTGAGCAGCCCGACGGTCAGCACGAAGTCGAGCCGTGAGGCACCGTACGGGCTCGCGGGCTCGGTGGCCGACGTGGACGAACCACGGCGGCCGTCCGGGCCGGACGTCGCGCGGTCGCGCCGGTCCGACGCCTGCCGTACGGTGCCGGACGGACGACGTGCGTCGGCGTCCCGCCCCTGAGCGGCCTCCTGCCGCTGTGCCGCGTCCCGACGCTGCTCCTCGGCGGCCTGTCGTTCCTGCTCGACGAGCACGGGGTTCACCCAGCCTGCCGGGGCGTACTCGCCGTACTCGGGGGCGGGCGTGCCGTGGACCCGGCCGTCCGCGCGACCGCCGGCCGACGTCGCCGAAGCGGGTCGTGCCTCCCGGCCGAGCGCGGTCTCGTCGACGTGTCCCGGGTCGCGGACCGGCACCGCCGCCCAGTCTCCCCGCGGCGCGGTCACCGGCGCCGCCCGCCGAGCGCACGCGTCGGGGCGCCCGACGCGTCGGTGCGGAGCTCCTTGGGGAGCGAGAACATCAGGTCCTCGTGGGCGGTGACGACCTCTTCCACCGAGCCGTACCCGGCGTCGGCGAGCTGCTCGAGGACCTCGGCGACGAGTTCCTCGGGGACGGAGGCGCCGCTGGTCACACCGACGGTCGCGACGCCGTCGAGCCACTCCTGGCGGATCTCCTCGGCGTAGTCGACGCGGTGCGCCGATCGTGCACCGTGCTCGAGCGCGACCTCGACCAGGCGCACGCTGTTCGAGGAGTTGGCCGAGCCGACCACGATGACGAGGTCCGCCGCGGGGGCGACCTTCTTCACCGCGACCTGGCGGTTCTGCGTGGCGTAGCAGATGTCGTCGGACGGCGGGTCCTGGATCGACGGGTACTTCTCGCGCAGCAGGCGGACGGTCTCCATCGTCTCGTCGACGCTCAGCGTGGTCTGCGAGAGCCACACGAGGTTGTCGGGGTCGGACACCCGGAGCGCGGCGACGTCCTCGGGCCCGTTGACCAGGATCGTGCGCTCGGGCGCGTGGCCCATCGTGCCCTCGACCTCCTCGTGGCCGGCGTGCCCGATGAGGATGATCGTGCGGTCCGCCTTCGCGAATCGGGTGGCCTCGCGGTGGACCTTCGTGACGAGGGGGCACGTTGCGTCGATCGCGTGCAGGTCGCGCTCCGCGGCACCGGCGACGACCGCGGGCGAGACACCGTGCGCACTGAAGACGACGTGCGCGCCGCGGGGCACCTCGGCGACGTCGTCGACGAACACCGCACCGCGCTGCTCGAGGGTCGAGACCACGTGCACGTTGTGGACGATCTGCTTGCGGACGTACACGGGCTCGCCGTACTGCTCGAGGGCCTTCTCGACCGCGACGACCGCGCGGTCGACCCCGGCGCAGTACCCGCGCGGGGCGGCGAGCAGCACCTTCTTCGCGCCGGCGACCGGCTCGTCCCGCAGGCGGCCCCGCGCGGCGTGCACCCGGGGCGGGGCGAGCGGGACCGTGCGGCCGTTGGTGATCGTCACGCCCCCGATGATAGGTGTCGGGCGGGCGTGCGGCCTGGGTGTCGACCCGGCCGCGGTGTGCGGGCCGTGCGGCGCTGTCCGCGGGATGCGGCAGCATGGGGGCATGGCGATCGAACAGGGCCCGCCGACGGCCGACAACCCGTGGCCCGTCGCGCTGCTCGGCGCGAAGATCCGCGACTGGATCGACCGGCTCGGCACCGCGTGGGTCGAGGGCGAGATCACCCAGTGGAACGTCGCCGGCGGCAACGTGTACGGCAAGCTCAAGGACGTCGAGGTCGACGCGACGGTGTCGTTCTCGATCTGGTCGAGCGTGCGCTCCCGGGTGCCGGCGGACCTGAAGCAGGGCGACCGCGTCGTCGCCGCCGTCAAGCCGAACTACTGGGTCAAGGGCGGCTCGCTGACCATGCAGGTCGTCGAGATGAAGCACGTCGGGCTCGGTGACCTGCTCGAGCGCCTCGAACGGCTGCGCCGGACCCTGGCGGCCGAGGGACTGTTCGACCCGTCGCGCAAGCGCCGCCTGCCGTTCCTGCCGCACCGGATCGGGCTGATCACGGGTAAGGACTCCGACGCCGAGAAGGACGTCAAGCGGAACGCACAGCTGCGGTGGCCGCAGGTGGCGTTCCGGACGGTCCACACCGCGGTGCAGGGCGAGCGGGCCGTCGGCGAGGTCACGGCCGCCATCGTCGAGCTCGACGCCGACCCCACCGTCGACGTCATCATCGTCGCGCGCGGCGGCGGCGACTTCCAGAACCTGCTCGGCTTCAGCGACGAGGGGCTCGTGCGGACCGCGGCGGCCGCGACGACCCCGATCGTCTCGGCCATCGGGCACGAGGCCGACCGTCCCATCCTCGACGAGGTCGCCGACCTGCGGGCCTCCACCCCGACGGACGCCGCCAAACGGGTCGTGCCGGACGTCGCCGAGGAGCTCGCCAACGTCCGGCAGGCCCGTGCCCGCCTGGGCCTCCGGCTGTCGCACGTGCTCGCCGTGGAGGCGGACCGGATCGCCGCCCTGCGTTCCCGTCCGGCCCTGGCGTCGACCGCGTGGCTCGTCGACACCCGGGCGGAGGAGGTCGCGCGCGACCTCTCCCGGGCGCGGGAACTCGTGGACCGCCGACTCGAGCGCTCGCACGCCGACGTCGGACACCTGACCGCCAGGCTCCGGTCGCTGTCGCCGCGGGACACCCTGCGGCGCGGGTACGCCATCGTGCAGACCGCCGACGGCGGGGTGGTGCGCGGCTCGGACGACCTCGACGGTGCCACGCCCGTGCACGTCACGCTCGGTGCCGGCACCGCCACCGGCACGCTCGAAGCGGACGGACCGGGGCCGGACGGCTCCGGCGCCTGAGGGCTCCGGTACCTGAGGGCTCCGGCGCCTGACCACCTCCTCCACGGACCCGGGCCGCGGTACGTCGCGTCGGGGGCTGCTCGGTAGGATCGAGGGGTGTCGACCCAGCAGGAACCCGTGCCGTCCGACGTGCAGTCGCTGAGCTACGAGGCCGCGCGCGACGAACTCGTGCGCGTCGTCGCCGAGCTCGAGCAGGGGTCCGCCACGCTCGAGCGGTCGCTCGCGCTCTGGGAACGGGGCGAGTCGCTCGCCGCCCGGTGCGAGGAGTGGCTCGTCGGCGCGCGTGCCCGGCTCGACGCCGCCCGTGCCGCCTCGGCCGACGCGGACCGCGCGCAGGCCGCCGGCGACCAGGACGGAGCGGTCCGGTGACCGACCAGGACGGACGCCCCGCCGTCGCCGAGCTCGGTCGGCCGGAGACCCCGGAGGAGACCTGGGCGCGGAAGGACGCCGCCCGCCGTGCGCGCCGCGAGCACCAGACCGCCTTCAACCTTGTCATCGCCCTCATCGCGTCGCTCGGCATCGTGCTGTTCCTCGTGCTCGTCGTGGTCCGACCGGACCAGACGGTGGACCGCTCGGTCGACTACCAGCAGGTGGCCGCCGGTGCGGACGTGCCCGGCGTGACGCTGGCCGCGCCCGACCTGCCCGACGGCTTCACGTCGAACCGTGCCGACTTCCAGGACAAGACGTCCGACGGGGTGCGGGTGTGGACGGTCGGGCTCGTCACCCCTGACCGGCAGTACATCGGTCTGCAGCAGGGCATCGAGGCCAACGCGTCGTGGGTGTCGAACCAGCTCGACCAGAAGCCGGCCACCGGTGACCGCACCATCGACGGCACGAAGTGGACCGTGTACGACCGCCGCGACGAAGGTCGCGACGCCGGCAACCACGCGTACTCCCTCGTGACCACCTTCGGCAGCAACACGATCGTCCTGTCCGGCACCGCCGACGACCGGTCCTTCACGACCGTCGCCCGCGCCGTGACCGAGCAGTTCGCCCAGCAGCAGTAGCAGCCAGCAGCAGCAGCAGCAGCAGACCCGACCGACCCCGAGCACGAGGAAGACCATGCCCGACCGCGCCGCATCCACCCCGTCCGACGCCCTCCGCCTGCTCGTCGAGGGCAACGCCCGCTTCGCCTCCGACAAGCGCCGCACGGGTCGGATCGACCCGGACCGCCGCGGCGAGCTCACCGGGTCGCAGGCACCGTTCGCGACCGTGCTCGGCTGCTCCGACTCCCGCGTGCCGTTCGAGCACGTGTTCGACGCCGGCATCGGCGACCTGTTCGCCATCCGGAACGCGGGGCAGATCGTCGACGACGTCGTGCTCGGCTCGATCGAGTTCGCCGTCGTCGCCCTCGGCACCCCGCTCGTCGTCGTGCTCCGGCACACGCGCTGCGGTGCCGTGGCCGCCGCCCGTTCCGGTGAGCCCGTCCCCGCTCCGCACCTGCAGGCCCTGGTCGACGCGATCGCGCCCAGCGTCGAGCAGGTCCGGGCGACCGACGCCGAGCTCCCGCAGGAGTCGATCGGCGCCGCGCACCTCGAGGCCACGCTCCGCCAGGTGATCGAGCGCTCCGGCGCCGTCTCGGACGCGATCGCCGAGGGTAGGTTGGCGGTCGTCGGGGCGACCTACGACCTGGCCACGGGCGAAGTCACCATCGACACCGTGGTGGGCCAGGCCTGACCGGTCGCCACCACGAGCGCCCGGACACCCCCGGGCACCGAGCCAACGGGGCGACCGCCCCGACCGTGCACCACAGGAAGGACCACGACGACGTGACCCACACCACCGAACCCGACCAGACCGACGGCTTCCGCATCGAGCACGACACGATGGGCGAGGTCCGGGTGCCCGTCGACGCCCTGTACCGCGCGCAGACGCAGCGCGCGGTGGAGAACTTCCCGATCTCGGGCAGCGGGCTCGAGCCGGCGCAGATCGTCGCCCTCGCGCGGATCAAGCGGGCTGCGGCCGTGGTGAACGGGTCGCTCGGCATCGTGGACCCGGCAGTGGCCGACGCGATCGCGCAGGCCGCGGACGCGATCATCGGCGGCGAGCACCACGACCAGTTCCCGGTCGACGTCTACCAGACCGGCAGCGGCACCTCGTCGAACATGAACATGAACGAGGTCCTGGCGACGCTCGCGACCCGCATCGCCGGCACGGACGTCCACCCGAACGACCACGTCAACGCCTCGCAGTCGTCGAACGACGTCTTCCCCACGTCGGTGCACGTCGCCGTCACCGAGGCCCTCATCCGCACCCTCGTCCCGGCGCTCGAGCACCTCGCCGCGTCGCTCGAGGCGAAGGCGACCCTCTGGGCGGACGCCGTGAAGTCCGGCCGCACCCACCTGATGGACGCCACCCCGGTCACGCTCGGCCAGGAGTTCGGCGGCTACGCCCGGCAGGTCCGGCTCGGCGTCGAGCGGGTGCAGGCGACGCTCCCCCGCGTCGCCGAGGTCCCGCTCGGCGGCACCGCGGTCGGCACCGGCATCAACACGCCGAAGGGCTTCCCGCAGCAGGTCATCGCACGGCTCGCGGAGGACACCGGCCTGCCGATCACCGAGGCGCTCGACCACTTCGAGGCCCAGGGCGCGCGGGACGCCCTCGTCGAGGCGTCCGGTGCCCTCCGGGTCGTCGCGGTCAGCCTCACGAAGATCAACAACGACCTGCGCTGGATGGGCTCCGGGCCGAACACCGGCCTCGGCGAACTGCACATCCCCGACCTGCAGCCCGGCTCGTCGATCATGCCCGGCAAGGTCAACCCGGTCATCCCCGAGGCCACCCTCATGGTCGCCGCGCGGGTCATCGGCAACGACGCCACCGTCGCGTGGGCCGGGGCCTCGGGCGCCTTCGAGCTCAACGTCGCCATCCCGGTGATGGGCACGGCGCTCCTCGAGTCGATCCGCCTGCTCGCGAACAGTTCGCGCGTCCTCGCCGACAAGACGATCGACGGACTCGAGGCGAACCTCGAGCGCGCCCGCTCGTTCGCCGAGTCGTCGCCGTCGATCGTGACCCCACTCAACCGAGTGATCGGGTACGAGGCCGCCGCCAAGGTGGCGAAGTACGCCGTCGCCGAGGGCATCACCGTCCGCGAGGCCGTCGTCGCCCTCGGCCACGTC
This sequence comes from Curtobacterium sp. NPDC089185, assembly GCF_040685235.1. NCBI lineage: Bacteria > Bacillati > Actinomycetota > Actinomycetes > Micrococcales > Microbacteriaceae > Curtobacterium > Curtobacterium sp. NPDC089185. The sequence continues at coordinate 406,001 of NZ_JBFBHK010000001.1, forward strand.
GAGCGCGGCGAGGTCACCGAGGAGCAGCTCGACAGCGCCCTCGACGTGCTTAGCATGACGCACCCGAACTGACGCGGGTCCCCACCCGACGGACGGGAGGCGCGGGGGCGGGCCGCCCCCCCCCCCCCCCCCCCCCCCCCCCGACCACCCCCCCCCCCCGGGGGGGGGAAAAGGGGGGGGTAGGGGCG